>NZ_CP018835.1:1893307-2208858 GCF_002196515.1 Vibrio gazogenes
AAAGGACTGGCAACAGGCTAAAGATGATGAAGCTAAACAACAGTTTGAAGCGTGGATACAAAAGTCACAAGAGTCAGAACTGAAACAAGATACTTATTATGGTCTTGATCATATCATCAAAAATTTAAGTGACGACGAGAAAAACCTTATCCAACAAAAAGGCCGCTTATGGGTCGGTGTGATGGAAACCTGGTCTCACAGTGTCGGGTTAAAAACAAGAAGTTTATCTATGGGGTTAGAATCAGGACACTTCAGTTTCATTGCTATTTATAAAAAACCGGAGGGAAACAACTTCATCGTCTGGCAAGGCAGCCAAAGTGATAACAACATTTCGATCGAAAAACTCGAAGGTGACAATATTTATGAGGACAAAAAAACTGAACGTTATTATTCAATCCAGTTTTTACAGGGTAAAAAACCTGAAGAACGAACCTACCGCGTTAGACAAATAAGAGATACCCCAGTCGGAGCAATATTAACTGAAAGCTCTCTGTATAGTTCCACTATCCGGCTTTATTTGGTCCCGACTGATAAGACTGCGGCATGCTTAGATCGTTTAAACAAGGAAAAAGGTTGGAAGAATCACGATACTGATTATGGGAAGTTTACCCCGAATTCGGGTATGACGAAGGAAGTTCACAGCTGTGTTTCCAGCAGTGATCTTATGGTTAATTACGTCTTAAACGGAACTTGGGGAACAACCTTATCAGATAAGGGATGGTACAATGCTCTGGGCGCGTCCTATCGCAATGCTTTAAAAGATCTTATTGCAAGAGCTGTCGATAAAGTTGCCGGGACAAGTTATTCATGGACCATCACCAAAAACTTTGCCAGTAAGAGTTGTATGACCTGGACGACGTAGCGGCAGGTTTCAAATTAATGTGGATTGTATGGTGCGCGATGAGGGAAAGGATGTCTATGAATCACACAATTGAAGATAGCATGTAATGCTCTCTTTTGGCCTTCCTTCCATAAATTACCGAGCGCACACCATTAGATTTTATATCCTGAATTCTGAGCAAGGCTTATACTCTGATCCGTGACCAATCCCATATTTACTTTTTAATGCTCGCTCAATGTCTCTCAACGACTCTAGTTTTCGCCCGCATCCCATACTAAATCCAATAACGTTTACCTGAAATTATCATAGTAATCGAAGTCACTACGGACAAACTTTAGAGCTTACGGACAAACTTTTTGTCTCTGCACACCATCACACCCACTGCCCGGCGACCCAGCCGGAAGACCAGCACCACTGGAAGTTATATCCGCCAAGCCAACCGGTTACATCCATCACTTCACCGACGAAGAACAAGCCGGGGACGGATTTACAAGCCATGGTTTTCGAAGAGATGGTATCCGTATCAACACCTCCCTGAGTGACTTCGGCGGTCCGGTAACCTTCGGTGCCATTGGGCAATATCTGCCAGTGAGTGAGTGTTTCAACCAAGGCGGTCATTTCTTTTCCGTGCAGTTGCTTGAGTGGTTTATCCACCAGCTCGCCCCGCTCAATCAAGACTTCAACCAAACGCTTGGGTAACACTTTCGCAAGGGTATTTTTCACACTTTGATTGGGGTGCTTGGCACAGGAACGGTTCAGCATTTCCCCGATATCTTCATCCGGTAGCAAATTCACCGTGACTTTCTCCCCCGGTTGCCAATAGGAAGACAGTTGTAACACCGCAGGCCCTGATAGCCCCCGGTGGGTGAAAAGCAGTGCTTCTTTAAATGACGTCCCATTTTCAGCCGAGAGAACCGCCGGCACGGCGATCCCCGATAGTTCGGCAAACTGCTCTTTCTCTTCTTTATGGAGGGTGAAAGGCACCAATGCGGCTCTGGTCGGAATAACCGGCAAACCAAACTGTTCCGCAATTTGATAACCGAAAGGCGTTGCGCCCAGTTTCGGCATCGATAAACCGCCGGTTGCAACCACCAGCGACTGACACTCGATAGTTCCCTGCCCGGTCTGAAGACAAAAGCCTGCTTCCGTTTTTTCAATGGCCTGAATGTCAACCTGATAACGCTGTTCGATATGAGGCAAATCACACTCTTTCAGGAGTAAATTGACAATCTCTTTGGCACTGTCAAGGCAGAACAATTGCCCGTGATCGCGTTCTTCAAACGCAATACCGTACTGAGTGACCAAAGAGATAAAATCCCAGTTGGTATATTGAGACAGTGCGGATTTAACGAAATGTGGATTGCGGCAAAGATAGTGGCTCGCAGAAACATCATAGTTGGTGAAGTTGCAGCGTCCCCCGCCCGAAATCAGGATTTTCCGCCCCGGCTTTTTCGCATGATCGACAACCAAGACTCGTCGTCCCCGCTTACCAGCCTGCGCAGCGCACATCAGCCCCGCGGCTCCGGCTCCGATTACAACGACATCAACCTGTTTGCTCATTCTTATCTCACCAACATCGAACTAAAGCGATCTATAAACATGAAAGACACGAAAAAAGGATGTGCCAGTCAGCACATCCTTCATCGATTGAAAGATGATTCTAACGTCAAGCGCGTCATTTTACCAATCAAGCGCCTGACGTGGCACTTCTCTTTACAGAATCAGCGAGGTAAGCATTGTGACTCCGACAAGAGAAGATGTGAGTATAAAGAGTTGTCTTACTCGTTCACACTTACCAGTAAACACTGAATCATGATGATGGAGGTACTCTTTACTTTTGATGTAATGAAATAAACGGACCTGTTTATTCATATTACCGTGAGTGGTGAAAAATCCGGGACCGTCTACTTGCTGATACAAGAGAGGATGCGCTTCACGCATGATATAAATCAGTGCCCGAAGCGCTGTGAGGTACCGCGCAACATTAACCAGTGTCACTCCCATGAGTGCGAATAAGATCGTATCTTCGCTGATCATCTTTTCCTCCCTACATCTTCACGAGGATCTCAAAGAAAAGACAATCAGCAGTGATATTCCTGAGATTACCCGGCTTGAGAATCCATTACGGAAGATGAACCTTCATTTACCATGTCTGCTAAATCTTTATCGATGAAGAACAGGGCTTTACCATCTTCACCAACCAGCTCTAACTTGTCTAAAATCCCTTTAAACAATTTTTCTTCTTCATGCTGCTCAGCTACATACCACTGAAGAAAGTTAAAGGTCGAGTAATCTTGGGATGTAAATGCTACATGGGCCAACTTGTTAATTTTTTGAGTTATCATTTGCTCATGTTCATATGTTTCGCGGAAAACCTCCCCTAAACTATCATAGTCATGTTTGGGTGCATCAATCGCACCGAGAATAGGCAACGCCCCTGTCTCACTCACATAAGTAAACAGACGCTGCATGTGCTGCATTTCTTCCTGAGCATGAGAACGAAGAAACATTGCTGCACCTTCAAAGCCTTTATCTTCACACCAAGCACTCATTTGTAAGTATAGATTGGATGAGAAAAATTCGAGATTAATTTGATCATTTAGTTGATCAACCATTGCTTGTGCTAGCATAACTGTGTCTCCTGATTTACTCTCGTATTGATTGAAATATAACACCTTCAACACTTTATCATCTTCTGGCAGAGAAGTGGAACTGAGATCATTCCGACAATTTTTTTTTCAGGGCGATGCTAAAGTGAAACCATCAGATATGAAACGGAGACAGTATAATGAGCTATAAACATATCTTAGTCACAGTCGATTTGTCTGAGGAAAGCCGTGTTCTAGTCGATAAAGCTGTTGCATTGGCAAAACCTCTCGGAGCAAAATTGTCTTTTATTCATATTGATGTGAATTATGCCGAACTGTACACAGGGCTGATCGATATCAATCTGGCAGAGACACAACATCAATCCATGGAAATGTCACAAAAACATTTACAAGAAATTGCAACACATGCCAATTATCCGATTCATCACACCTTGGTCGGCAGTGGTGATTTAGGCCACGAAATTTGTGAAACGATCAATGAATATGAAATCGATTTGGTCGTCTGTGGGCATCATCAGGATTTCTGGAGCAAACTGCTTTCCTCAACCAAACTCCTCATCAACTGTTCTCCGGTTGATATGCTGGTAGTGCCACTCAAAGACTGACGAACAGGGAAAACTTCGCTAGACTCTGAGCCATTATTGATCATGTTGAAATTATCATATGGCTTATCTTTCTGCGATTACCCTATTATGGGCTTTTTCATTCAGCCTGATCGGTGTTTATCTCGCCGGTCAGGTTGATTCTTGGTTTTCCGTCCTCATGCGCATCGCGCTTGCAAGTGTGGTGTTTGTACCCTTTTTGAAATTCCGACAAGTTGCTAAATCTCTGATCATCAAACTGATGGCTATCGGGGGGATTCAACTTGGTTTGATGTACTGCTTTTACTACCAATCCTTTTTGTTGCTCAGTGTCCCTGAGGTGCTGTTATTTACGGTATTTACGCCGATATATGTCACGTTGATTTATGACCTCCTCAAAGGCCGCTTCTCACCTTGGTATCTCGTCACCGCCGTCGTCGCCGTTTTAGGAACCATCATTATCAAAAAGACCGGCGTTCAAGAAGACTTTCTACTGGGATTTTTGGTCGTTCAGGGGGCGAACCTTTGCTTTGCTATCGGTCAGGTCGGTTACAAATATTTGATGGAAAGTCATGACACCAAACTCCCGCAACACACGGTATTTGGTTATTTCTATCTCGGGGCTTTGATCGTCGCAACCATTGCTTTTCTGCTTTTTGGTCACACCGATAAGTTACCGACCACTTCTCTGCAATGGGGAATATTAGTCTATCTGGGGTTAATCGCTTCAGGGTTGGGCTATTTTATGTGGAATAAAGGGGCTTGCCTGGTCAATGCAGGAGCACTGGCGATCATGAACAATGCGCTTGTCCCGGCAGGTTTGCTTGTAAATCTGTTGATCTGGAACCGGGATGCCAATCTGCCGAAACTGATTCTCGGTGGTGCCATCATCATGTTATCGCTGTGGCTCAATGAAACGTGGGTCAAACGTAAAGTTGCGCAGCAGCATAGTTGATAACAAAATCGGCTGATAACGAAATCCGTTTATATCACGAAAACGAATCAAGAGAAAAAGATGGCCATGGCCATCTTTTTATTGGTATCTCTAGACTGAAGAATAACAAGAAAAAGTAAGTAATCACTTACAACGGTTCAACAAGCTATCTTCTCCAGCCTTTTTTGAATTTTCCCGGATTCTTTGCGTAATTTCTTTTGCTGGCGGATTAATTTCTTAATCTGCTTACGGGCTTTCTTGTCTGTCTGCTGTTTCTTGAACTGTTTGAGTGTTTTTTTATCCCACATCGGCAGCGGAATATTCAGCCGTGATGGTGATATTTCCGGAGTGATCGGTTGATGCATCGTGGCGGGAAGTGCCACCGGCTTACATAAACGAGCGCATTGGTTTGCACTCCTCGCACAAGACAGGCAGACAAACTTTGGAGCACTCACCAAATGATGAATATCTCCCAGCGTATGGCGGATTTCACGTCGGTCAAATTGACACAGGCGCTTGCTCATGCTTCACCCCAATAAAAATAATAATTATTCTTAATTAGATATACAAAGCAATCGTCCGGGAATCAAGTAAAATTATCAGGTCAAACGGTTATATCACATGGGGTTGTTGGGCAGGCTATTCTTTCTCATCCATGGCAGCATTCACATAAACATCAAAGCGGTTTTTCTTGGTTTCTATCACCATGGTTGGCCGTTGTTCATGAAGCCAAGGTGCGTAATCAGGACGCTTAACCACGACCCGCTTTTTCGCCAGCCGCAGTGCCGGAACTAGCAACGCATCAGCATCGTCATCAGCACCAACCAAAGATTGGAAGACCCGCATCTCTTTTTTCACCAATGCCGTTTTCTTCTTATTCACCGGATGAGGATACATTGGATCGAGATAAACGACGTCTGGCTGGATCGGGTGCTCAAGATGATCCAGCGCCCGATGACTACTCTCATGCAACAGTGTCATCCGTTCACTGACCCATGTGCCGATCTCCGCATCTGCACAGGCTCGTCTCAGTCCGTCTTCCAATAAAGCCGCGACGACAGGATGACGTTCAACCATCAACACCTGACAACCCAAAGACGCCAGAACAAAAGCATCACGGCCCAGTCCGGCCGTTGCATCCAGCACAACAGGCGTTACACCTTTATTCAGCCCAACCGCTTTCGCAATGGCCTGTCCTTTGCCGCCACCGAATTTACGCCGATGAGCGACCGCGCCGCCGACAAAATCGACATAGATAGCGCCCAATTTAGGCTCATCCAACTGACGCAATTCCAAACGTTCTTCAGTAAGCACTAAAGCAAACGGGCTGGCATCGGTATGTTCAAGCTGCCAGCGCTCGGCAATCGCAGCTAAGGTTGACTGTTTATCAGGGGACTCTGTTAACAACTGTAGTAACAAAAACATTCTCCTCTGCCCACCGCAGCGATGATATGCATGAAATCGACTTGACGGTATACATCATTTGGCTATTTGAATGATAGAATAGCCTGATATGATAGAACCATAATATCGATATAACCTCTCAACCTCAGGACGTCACACAAGACATGAAGTTCTGAGTATTTCCTATAAAAAAACATAAAAGCTCAAACAAGGAATAATCATGCATCCTAATACGGCCAAACTAGACGATTTGGATCGTGCCATCCTCAAAAGATTAATGGATGATGCCCGAACGCCCTACGCTGAAATGGCAAAGCAATTTAATGTCAGTCCGGCAACGATCCACGTTCGCATCGAGAAAATGAAAAACGCAGATATTATCCAAAAAACAGAAGTCGTCGTGAACACCAAAAAATTGGGCTACGATGTCTGTTGTTTTATTGGTATCAATCTGAATGCCGCAAGAGACTATCATTCAGCCTTAGAAAAGCTGAATGCACTCGATGAAGTTGTCGAAGCATATTATACGACGGGTGCATACAATATATTTGCAAAATTAATGTGTCACTCAATTGAAGAACTTCAATACGTACTCATCGATAAATTGCAAAGTATTGATGAGGTCCAATCTACTGAAACATTAATTTCATTACAGAACCCCATCAATCGAAACGTCATCCCATAATGAGTGGCATAAAAACCACACAAATATAGTGACTTTAAATAACGCTATTTTTTACCTAAATAATTCAGTAGCTCTTCTGCAGAAATACCTTGAGCCGCTAAATGTTTTGCCATTGTTTCAACTTGCTCATATTTGCGGGATTCAATTACTTGCTCAAATTGATAAACCAAGTCACGCAGCACAGGAACAGGTACTTGTTTAGCGGCACTACGAATGCGCTCGCTACTCTGGTTGCCCAATTCACTGAGCAACTTGCCAAACATAACCTTCTCAGGTGTTTCATCAAGTTGCTCTAAAATTCGAGCCATTTCATAAGTTGTCATCGACATATGTGATTTCCAAAAAATATTATAATGTTAAAGATATGTCTAAATAATTATCGGGTGCGAACATATAAATATAAACAGTTTCGCAAACGATGGTTGCTATTTATTCATATAGAACATCACATCCAATGTCCTATATGAATAATGATACTTATCATGCAAAATTGCGAGTCAGGTAAAAAAAGCGTAGCTTATTTCACATCACTCACTCACGAGTAGCATTTTACTATCTACTACAAAAGGATAACACCAGATGCAAAATCATATATCTGAACGGATATCAAATATAAGAAGCTGGCTAAAAGAAAACCAACTTGATGCGCTGATTGTTCCTCATGAGGACGAATATCTGGGAGAGTATCTACCCGTCCACAATGAACGCCTGCAATGGCTTACAGGCTTTACTGGCTCTGCGGGCGTTGCCGTCGTTACCCAAGAGCATGCCTCAATTTTCGTTGATGGCCGCTACACGGTTCAAGTCACCAAACAAGTACCAGAGTCAATATTTGAATATCATCACCTGATTGAAGAACCATTTCTCGATTGGATAATAGACCATCTTTCCCCAAACAGTAAAGTCGGATTCGATCCGCGTCTTCACCGGAGCCTATGGATAACACATGCTCAACAAAAAATCTCGGGGAAATTGACACTGTGTCCGCTGCAGGATAACCCAGTTGACCTGTTATGGCAGGACCGTCCAGTACCATTTTTTTCAAAAATGTGGCTCATGGATCTCGAACAATCTGGTCAGAGCAGTGCAGATAAACGACAAGCCATTGCCGACATCCTCAGAAAAAAACAAGCCCACTGTGCACTATTGACACAATCAGACTCGATTTGCTGGTTACTCAATATTCGCGGGCAAGATATCGCTTGCCTCCCGGTACTGCTGACTTATGCCATTATCTATGACGATGCCAGTGTTGATCTGTTCATCGACCCACAACGAGTGATTGAAGCATTTGACCGCCATGTCGGGCCGGGGGTCAGAATCTGTCCGCCGGAAACACTGGAAGAATCACTGACAAACTTACAAGGCAAACAGGTTTTACTGGATCCCGAGACCTGCAACGCTTGGTTCAGCCTGACCTTACAAAATGCCGGCGTATCCATCATTCACGGTGCCGATCCTTGTATGCTACCGAAAGCAGCGAAAAACGCCAGTGAAATCGCAGGGATGCAAGCCTGTCATATTCGTGATGGTGCTGCAATGGCAAAATTCTTATCCTGGTTGGATCAGGAAGTTGCTCAAGGTCATATGCACAATGAAGCCACATTATCGGATCAATTGGCTGAATTCAGACAGCAGGATCCAACATTACTGGACTTCAGCTTTAGCACCATTTCCGCAGCCGGAAGCAACGCGGCCATGTGCCATTATAATCACCTCAATCAACCAACTCCCGGGCAGTTAACTCCAGATAGTTTCTATCTGGTCGATTCCGGTGGTCAATATACAGATGGGACAACAGATATAACCCGCACCGTCGCGATAGGGACCCCATCGCCCCTGATGAAACAGCAATTTACACTGGTTTTGAAAGGTCATATCGCACTGGCAAGCGCGCGTTTCCCACAGGGAACATCCGGACATCAGCTTGATGCACTGGCACGTCAGCATCTATGGGCCCACGGTTACGATTTCGACCACGGTACAGGTCATGGTGTCGGCCATTGCCTCAATGTCCATGAAGGGCCACAACGCATCAGTAAAGCGCCGAATACCGTCGCGTTACAGCCTGGCATGGTCGTGTCAAATGAGCCCGGTTATTACCGTGCTGACCAGTTTGGTATTCGTATCGAAAATCTGGAATTAGTCACTTCGGTAGCAACCGAAGGCGATTTTAATGTGTTGGGATTTGAATCTTTAACACGCTGTCCAATCGATCAGCGCGCAATTGATTTGTCATTACTCAACGATGTAGAAATTCAGTGGCTTAATTCGTATCACCAAAAAGTCTGGGATGAGGTCTCACCGCTTGTCACCGGCACGGTAAAAACATGGCTCAAGCAAGCAACTCAGCCAATCTCGTCACCATCATGCTGATCTAGCTCTCCCCCCTTATCGTACAACACCAGTCGATCGCTTTGATCGACTGGCTTTTAACAAGCACATAACCACCTCGCCTTTCCTCACAACATAAAGATTAGACCCCTAATCATCATTAACAACGTAAAACCCTGATTTAAAATTAAAAATAGTACATACAGATTCAAATGAGACACTTTTTGATCAAAAAAGATTTGAAATCGAAATAATTTCCATGTTAGTTTTTTGTTAATTAATCGTTCAATTAAAAAAACATGGAGACTCTATGCCTAAGCTCGGCATGCCAGATATCCGTAAACCGCAACTCGTTCAGGCGACGATGAATGTGATCGAACGAGTCGGATTACACGGTGCAAGTATCTCGCTGATCAGTAAAGAAGCGGGCGTTTCCACTGGCATCATCAATCACTACTTCGGTGGAAAACAAGGATTGCTTGAAGAAACGATGCGCGCGATTTTGCGTGAACATTCCCGAGTAATTACTGCTGCGTTAAAACAGCTCCCGCCCGATGCTCACTATGAGCGTATCAACGCCATTATTGATGGGAACTTCAACGAATTTCAGACTGAGAGTGAAGTGGTCAAAACGTGGCTGGCATTCTGGTCTTACGCGATGCATTCCCCCCAGCTCCACAGACTTCAGCGCGTCAATGAAAAACGTTTGATTTCACACCTCAAAATCGAATTGAAAACCTTAATTCCTCAGCCACAAGCATCATCCGTTGCCCATGGCATTGCAGCACTGATTGATGGTATCTGGCTACGGGGCGCATTAAATCCAAAAGGCATTGATGCTGCGTTTGCCAAAACCGTCATTAACGATTATCTGGACAAACAAATTTGGTACCACGACAACAGCAAGGTTAGGGCCCAACAATGAAATCACTGTATATCCATGGCAAGCGATGCAACGCCACTTCCGGAAAAACATTTACGTCGTATAACCCAGCAACCGGCGAAGTGCTTGCTGAACTTGGACAAGCCTCCGCGCAGGATATTGAAGCAGCGGTCACATCGGCGAAGCAAGGGTTTGCCCGCTGGTCAGCGATGACCGCAATAGAACGGAGCCGAATTCTGCTTAAAGCCGTCAGGCTCCTCAGAGAAAAAAATGATGCGCTGGCGAAACTGGAAGTGCTCGATACCGGCAAACCATTACAAGAAGCAATTGAAGTCGATATCGTCACCGGTGCTGATGTCATTGAATACTATGCGGGACTGGCGCCAACCTTAGTCGGTACGCAACAACCACTGACACACCATCAGTTTTTCTATACCCGTCAGGAACCGCTGGGTATCTGTGCGGGCATCGGAGCCTGGAACTATCCTATCCAGATTGCTATGTGGAAATCGGCACCGGCTCTTGCAGCTGGTAATGCGATGATATTTAAGCCTTCAGAAGAAACACCACTGACAGCCCTTGAGCTCGCTGAGATTTATACCGAAGCGGGCGTTCCCGATGGCGTGTTCAATATCGTTCAGGGGGATGGTCAGGTCGGAGAGCAACTGACATCTCACCCTGACATAGCCAAGGTCTCGTTCACCGGTGAGGTCGAAACAGGCAAAAAAGTCATGGCAAACAGCGCCCGGACTCTCAAGTCTGTCACGATGGAACTTGGCGGAAAATCGCCACTGTTGATCTTTGATGATGCCCCACTCACTCAAGCAGTATCAGCAGCAATGGTTGCCAATTTCTACACTCAGGGTGAAGTCTGTACCAATGGCACCCGCGTATTCGTTCACGAATCAATCTACGCGGATTTCCTACAACAGCTAAAAGCCCGTACAGAGCAACTGATTATCGGTGACCCAATGGACATGGCAACGCAGGTCGGCGCACTGATTTCCAAAAAACATTGTCGTCAGGTGATGGCAGCCATTCATGAGGCACGTAACGGTGGCGCTAAACTTCTGACCGGTGGTGTTCAACTCACAGAAAACGGCTTGGACAAAGGTAATTTTGTGGCGCCGACCGTCTTCTATGACTGCGATGAAAGCATGGCACTGGTGCAGCATGAGATCTTCGGTCCGGTCATGGCAGTGATGAAATTCTCAGATGAAGCAGATGTGATTCAACGGGCAAATGATAGTGCTTACGGATTAGCAGCAGGCGTGTTTACCCGTGATATATCACGCGCGCATAACATCATTCATCAGCTTCAGGCCGGTATCTGCTGGATAAATACCTGGGGAAACTCACCAGCAGAAATGCCTGTTGGGGGATACAAAAACTCAGGGATAGGCCGAGAGAATGGCCTTGAGACACTCACTCACTACACACAAACCAAGAGTGTCTTCATCGAGTTAGGTAACTTTGAAAGCCCTTACCCGTATCAGGATTCTACAGATGAAACAGCAATTTGATTATATCATTGTCGGTGCCGGATCAGCGGGCTGTATTCTGGCTGATCGGTTAACCGAATCCGGGGAATACAACGTCTTGCTTCTCGAAGCCGGAGGCAGTGACAAAAGTATCTTCATTCAAATGCCAACAGCACTCTCCTACCCGATGAATACCCCGAAATATGCTTGGCAGTTTGAAACGGTTCCCGAGAAAGGACTGGATGGCCGCCGACTCCACTGCCCCCGAGGTAAGGTTTTGGGTGGCAGCTCGTCAATCAACGGCATGGTTTACGTCCGCGGTCATGCCTGTGATTTTGATGAATGGGAGACACAAGGTGCAACAGGCTGGAATTATGCCAATTGCCTGCCCTATTTCAAACGTGCCGAATCTTGGTCAGGTGGCGGCGATCAGTACCGTGGTCAAGAAGGTCCGGTTGCAACATGTAACGGCAACGAGATGAAGCTTAACCCGCTCTATACTGCATTTATTCAGGCAGGTATCGAAGCGGGTTACCCAGAAACGATTGATTATAACGGCTATCAGCAAGAAGGCTTCGGCCCGATGCATATGACCGTTGATCACGGTGTTCGGGCCTCCACAGCCAATGCCTATCTCAAGCGCGCAGTAAAACGTACCAACCTGACTTTGTTGAAGCATGTGGTCGCGAGAAAAATTCTGCTCGACGGCAAGAAAGCGATCGGAGTTGAGTTTGAATACCAAGGCGCTATCCAAAGCGCTTATGCCAATGCCGAAGTGATTTCATCAGCCGGTTCTGTCGGGTCAGTACAACTGCTGCAATGTTCAGGAATAGGTCCGAGAGATGTCTTAGACGCTGCCGGTGTCAAAGTGAATCATGCACTCGCAGGGGTTGGTGAAAATCTTCAGGATCATCTTGAAGTCTATTTTCAGTATCAATGCAAACAACCCATCACTCTCAACAGTAAGTTAGGGCTCATCAGCAAAGGATTCATCGGGGCGCAGTGGCTTCTCACCCATCAAGGACTTGGTGCAACCAACCATTTTGAATCTTGTGCTTTTATTCGCTCCAGAGCGGGACTGAAGTGGCCGAATATCCAGTATCACTTTCTGCCGGCAGCGATGCGTTATGATGGCCGGGCAGCGTTTGCCGGACACGGTTTTCAGGTTCATGTTGGTCCCAACAAGCCACAAAGCCGGGGCACAATACGGATTACTACAGCTGATCCGCATATCAAACCAAGGATTGAATTTAACTACCTCTCGACAGCACAAGACCGACAGGACTGGCGTGATTGTATCCGCCTGACCCGGGAGATTATTGCTCAACCGGCATTCGCCGCCTACCGTGGCGATGAAATTCAGCCCGGTATCGATATTGAAAGTGATGACGCGATTGATCAATGGGTCAGAGAAAATGTCGAAAGTGCTTATCACCCTTCTTGCACCTGCAAAATGGGCAGCACGGATGACCCGATGGCGGTCGTCGATTCTCAGTGCAAAGTGATTGGTCTTGACCAGCTACGTATCGTGGACTCGTCAATATTTCCCACCATTACCAACGGCAACTTAAATGCACCCACCATGATGGTTGCAGAACGGGCAGCTGATTTTATTTTAGGTAAAACCCCACTCCCCGCCGCTGACGCTCCGGTATGGATAGCGAAAGACTGGCAGACAGAACAACGGACGACACAGCCTCAACTCACTTCTGTATCCGTACAGAAATGAAATGATGAATAGGAAGGAAAGACTATGAATTTCAGAAAATGGCCTCTTATTACCAAAATTGCAGCTTTCAGCCTCGGTCTATGCTGCGCTGCGCAAAGCTATGCTGCGGACCGTTGTGAAATGGTCCATTTTTCCGATGTGGGATGGACAGATATCACATCAACAACCGCAGTCACAACGGAGATATTGCACGGCCTAGGGTATCAAACCAAGACCGATTTGCTTTCAGTGCCTGTGACGTATTCCTCAATGGCCAATGGTGACGTCGATGTCTTTCTGGGGAACTGGATGCCAACAATGGAAGGTGATATTAAAAAATATCTTGATAGCGGCCGTGTCGAACAGGTTCGGGCAAACTTAACCGGTGCGAAATATACCCTTGCTGTCCCTCAGTATGTCTATGATGCTGGCGTGCATAACTTTGCCGACTTAGCGAAATTTTCCAGTAAATTCCACAGCCGAATCTACGGCATTGAGCCCGGAAATGATGGGAATCGACTGATTCAAAAGATGATCGATACCAATGCATTTCAGTTGAAAGATTTCGATTTGATTGAATCGAGCGAAGCCGGCATGGTGTCACAAGTTGCCCGCGCCATTCGTCGCCATCAGTGGATTGTTTTCCTCGGCTGGGCACCTCATCCCATGAACAGTAATTTTAAAATGACTTACCTTGCTGGCGGAGATGACTACTTTGGCCCGAACTATGGTGGTGCAACAGTTTATACCAACGTTCGTAAAGGCTATACCTCACAATGTCCGAACGTGGGGCAATTGCTTAAAAATCTGCAATTCAGTCTCCCGATGGAGAACCAGATTATGGACGATATCCTCAACAAAAAAATGCCCCCGCAACAGGCGGCAAAGGCTTGGTTAAAAGCCAATTTAAATGTTTTAGAACAATGGCTTGATGGTGTTACCACGCTGGATGGCAAACCGGGTAAAGACGCACTACTCCAATATTTACACGCCAGTTAATCATATATCGATTCAATACTATCATTAACAGTCGGTGCAGTTCAGTCAGCACCGGTGAGGTACCTTATTGTGAATAATTTCATTACAGAGTATAAAATTCCGCTCGGTCAGTGGATGGCATCATTCGTCGACTGGTTAACCATCCATGCAGCTGTTTTTTTTGACACCATTTCATACACCCTTGAGACGGTGATAATGTTTCTGGTTGGTATTTTCCAATCGATGCCACCTTCAATTCCGATTTTGATCACTGCCGCATTAGCTTGGTGGCTTCATCGTCGGATATCTTTAGTCATCTTTATCGTCGCCTCTCTATTGCTGATTCTTAACCTCGGCTACTGGCAAGAAATGCTGGAAACTTTCGTGCTGGTATTTTCTGCCACAACCATTTCAGTATTAATCGGCGTCCCCATTGGCATCATGGCTGCTCATCGGCCTTGGTTGTATACCGCGATTCGACCAGTTTTAGATCTGATGCAAACCGTACCAACTTTTGTTTACTTAATTCCGACACTGGTGTTATTCGGTCTTGGTGTGGTACCCGGATTAATTTCAACGATTATCTTTGCCATTGCATCACCGATTCGTCTCACCTATCTGGGGATTGTTCGTGTGCCGGAAGCTTTAATCGAAGCAGGGAAAGCATTTGGTGCCAGCCATATGAAGCTGTTATTTAAAGTCGAACTTCCGGCAGCAATGCCCAGCATTATGGCAGGTGTAACACAGTGCATTATGTTGTCTCTGTCGATGGTTGTGATTGCAGCATTGGTCGGAGCCGACGGTCTAGGTAAACCCGTGGTTCGGGCATTGAATACCGTTAATATTTCACAAGGATTTGAAGCCGGGCTCGCCATTGTATTGGTTGCCATCATCCTTGATCGCCTGTGTAAAACACCAAACCAGACCAAGGAGTAATCAGATGAATCAACATGTAAATCATGCCGCAGCAGATGCGATTACGATTGAAAATTTGGATGTTGTGTTTGGCCGACACGCAGAGAAAGCGACAGAACTGCTCGATCAGGGCAGAACCCGCCAAGAGATTATTGATGAGACAGGATTAGTGGTTGGAGTAAACAATGTCAGTCTGACCGTAAAAGAGGGTGAAATTTGTGTTTTGATGGGATTATCGGGCTCGGGTAAATCAAGTCTGCTCCGTGCCGTCAACGGGCTCAACCCAATCACCCGAGGCTCGCTAAAAGTCAAACATGGGCAGGATTGCGTTGATGTCGCAAACTGTAGCGCAGAGATATTACGCACGCTCAGAACACAACGCGTGTCGATGGTGTTTCAAACGTTTGCGCTCATGCCTTGGTTATCGGTTCTCGACAATGTGGCCTTTGGTCTTGAAATGCAAGGGATGGCGAAGAAAGAGCGACGCCAACATGCCCATAATCAGCTCGAAATGGTCGGCCTGGCAGAATGGGAAAATAAATATCCGCATGAACTTTCCGGAGGAATGCAGCAACGAGTTGGTCTCGCACGAGCTTTTGCCATGGACAGTGATATTTTGTTAATGGATGAGCCCTTCTCTGCCCTTGACCCACTGATCCGGACCCAACTGCAAGATGAACTACTCGCCTTACAGAAAAAATTAAACAAGACGATTTTGTTTGTCAGTCATGATTTAGACGAAGCATTAAAGATCGGGAATCGTATCGCTATCATGGAGTCAGGACGTCTGATCCAACATAGCCGACCAGAAGAGATCGTTTTGCAACCCAAAACTGACTATGTCCGTGAATTCGTTGCTCATACCAACCCTCTAAATGTACTCAAAGGACGTTCACTGATGAAACCGATTGATGCACTGCCCCATCAGGAAGGACGCTGGCAAGTCTCTCAACATCATGATTTATGGCTAGAAAATCAAAATGGCGAGTTAGTCATTCAAGGCTCAGAGTCAATCAAAACCGTTGACTGGGACCAGCATCATGACATGACAACGCTGGACAGACATTGCATTATTCTGGCGTCACCAGACATAGAAATGCGTGATGCGATTGAAATTCGCTATCTGACAGGACACCCTGTGGTGTTAGTTGAGGATGACCAGTTTGTTGGCATTCTCAGTGATGACAATTTCTATCATGCACTGCTTGGTAAATATAATCAGCCTGCCAAAGTGGCATAGCCATGTCGAGTTCTGACTGAAGACCACGCGCTGATTGAAGGTCGTGTGCTGACTGGAAAAATAGCGCATGATAAATAAGAGAAAGATAAGAGAAATAAAGGGAGAAGGCTTCAATCTGTTTATGTTCACAACCACCTGAACACGATAACAAGCCTTCTCTTCTGCTTACCTCATACTGACTTCACTCTTGATCCTTCTAACTTGCTCACAAATATTCAAACGAGCCGATATTCAAAACAGATGAGAACTTGGCTTCATGTTTCACGTGAAACATTGAAAGAACCAAGTTCACCGCTCTTAATCTTAGCCTGAAAAAACAGCGTGCCAGTCATGCCATACCGGCTCCAATCCTTGATGGATAATCGCTTGTTCCACCTCTTCGACTGAACGGTCATCACCAACACTAAACTGCTCTAATGCTGAGGATTGATCGGCATATCCTCCCGGCTGGGTTTTGGAGCCGGCAGAAATAGCAGTAATACCAAGAGGAACTACATTGTCTCTGAAACTTGGAGATTCCCGGGTTGAGATCGACAGTTCAACTTCTGGGTCAAACAAGCGAAATGCACAGATCGTTTGTACCAGCTGTCTATCCGTCATGATCGACACAGGTTCAACACCACCAGCACACGGCCGCAAACGTGGAAAAGAGATCGAATAGCGAGACTTCCAGTAAGTTTTTTCCAAATAGGCCAGATGTAAAGCAACATGGAAAATATCAGTTCGCCAGTCATCTAACCCGATCAATGCGCCCAAGCCAATTTTATCAATGCCCGCTTTACCAAGCCGATCGGGCGTGAGTAAACGATATTCAAAGTCGGTCTTGTTACCACGCAAGTGATGCTGAGCATAAGTCGCAGGATGATATGTTTCCTGATAAACCATCACCCCATCCAAACCTAATGTTTTCAACTGAACATATGCCTCGGTATCAAGCGGCTGAACTTCCATTGCCAGATAGTTAAAATGCTGTTTAACCTGAGGAACAACTTGCTCGAAATACGATAGACCAACTTTCGTTTCATGCTCCCCCGTCACCAGTAAAACGCTGTCATATTTCATCTGTTTAATCGCTGCGATTTCAGCGTCGATATCCTGATGACTCAATATTTTGCGTTTTAGCCGATTCTCCATTGAAAAACCGCAATAGGTACATGAGTTGGAACACAGGTTAGAGAGGTATAGCGGGATATAAAATCCCACCGTGTTACCAAATCGTTTCCTGGTCAGAGCCATTGATTGTTGGGCCATTTGCTCAAGAAAAGGCTCAGCAGCCGGTGAAATGAGCGCTTTAAAATCTTCTAACGACCGTTTGGTTTTACTCAAAGCACGCGCCACATCCGCAGATGTTTTGCTATAGAGTGAAAGTCGTACATCATCCCAGTTAAATTGATGGAAAACGTCGAGAAAACTCATCTCACTCCTCCCCTAAAAACTGAGTCAGCGGACTCGTCGCCACAGCATAAGAAGATGCAGCACCGATACCAGACTCATAAGCCATTCGCCCAGATTCAACCGCCAGTCTGAAGGCTCTCGCCATCATCAATGGATCGGCTGCACTGGCAATCGCAGTATTAATCAACACCGCATCCGCCCCCATTTCCATCGCCTGAGCCGCATGAGATGGCAGACCAATACCGGCATCAACCACAACCGGTACATTGGCCTGCTCGATGATGATTTCCAGAAAAGCTTTGGTCGCTAATCCCTGATTGGAACCAATCGGCGCCCCAAGCGGCATCACAGCAGCACACCCCACATCTTCAAGTCGTTTGCATAATACCGGATCTGCATGGCAGTAAGGCAGAACGACAAAACCATCATTGACCAACTGTTCCGCAGCACGAAGCGTCTCAATGGGGTCTGGCAGCAAATACTTTGGATCCGGATGAATTTCGAGTTTTATCCAGTTTGTTTGCAGTGCTTCCCGTGTTAAGTGTGCAGCAAAGATTGCCTCTTGGGCTGTTTTCGCACCTGATGTATTGGGGAGAAAATGCAGGTCCAACGTATTCAAGGGTGCCAGAATATTATCATTTGAATGTTGTAGATCGAGCCGTTTCAAAGCCATAGTTGTCATTTCTGACCCTGATGCTTGAATTGCTTCAACCATTATTTCAGCACTGGCAAATTTGCCGGTTCCGGTAAATAGACGCGAACCAAATGTCCGGTCTGCAATATTGAGCGGTGTATTCATGTCGAGCGATGCTCCGTGATTGAACTGTGTTTTACTTGTCATTGACTTAACCCCCGGCGATGACCTGAAAGAGCGAAATCTGATCACCATCATTGAGCATCACCTGTGACCATCGACTTTTGGTCATCACTTGCTCATTCAGTGCAAAAACGCATCCCTGTTCAGGTAAATGAAGCTGGCTGATCACTTGTGCTAACGTGATACCAGCAGGAAATGTATAAACTGCCTCATTAAGCATTATCTGTATGTTCATCTCATCTTCCCTTGTCATCGTGATCATCATCTATACCATCTGCATGACCACAGACGGGACAAGCGATATCTTTTCCATAGCGCAATGATTTCAGTTGCATTCGTCGTCCATCAAAATGAATGAATTCTGACAGTTCATCACTTGCTTTATCTGGTGTGAACGGCGGGCTCTGATGAGTATCCCGCAATAGTTGTTGAATCACCTGAATCGCCTGAAGCGCAGCAATCGCCCCGACAACCGGGCCTAGCACACCAGACTCATGACATCGTTTCGGAGAATAATTCGCGGTGTCACCAACTAAGCAGCGATAACAGGGGGTATCACTTAAGAAACGGTGAACGGATAACTGCCCGTCCCAGCCAATCGCAGATGCAGAGACAAGGGTTGTCTTTTGTTGATAACAGATACGATTGATTTGATGACGTGTCGGAAAGTTGTCACTACAGTCGATCACCACATCGGCCAACATCACCTCAAGCTGAAGCTGTTCATCATCCAGTTTTTTATCGATAGTCCGAATCCGGCATCCATGATTGAGATTTCGCAATTGACCGGCAAGCGCACTTACTTTTCTGGCGCCGATATCACTTTCCCGGTAAGCAATTTGTCGATGCAAATTACTGAGCTCAACCGCATCATGATCCACTAAAACCATCGAACCGATGCCAGCACCGACAAGATACAATGAAACATGGGTTCCGAGTCC
Organism: Vibrio gazogenes; assembly: GCF_002196515.1. Taxonomy (NCBI): domain Bacteria; kingdom Pseudomonadati; phylum Pseudomonadota; class Gammaproteobacteria; order Vibrionales; family Vibrionaceae; genus Vibrio; species Vibrio gazogenes. The sequence continues at coordinate 1,913,054 of NZ_CP018835.1, forward strand.
ACCGCATCCAATCAGCAAAACATGCTTTTTGTTCAGCTCACATTGCCCGGTTTCGCCAATTTCTGGCAAAGCAATCTGTCTCTGATAGCGAAGAAATGCATGATCATCGAGTAATGCCATTGTCTATCCTCCCTGACTGAGATGGTGCTCTCCTCAACAGCCCCCCTTCCCGCGACAAAAATAACCGCTGAAAGGCATCTACAACACTCGCGGCATTTGCCGCCTGTGTAACGGCACGAACGACAGCTAAGCTGGAAACGCCCTGTGCTAAAACCGTCGCGGCGTTCTCTAAATCGATCCCGCCAATTGCAACGGTTGGCATTGCCCGATGATGAGCCTCGGCAATCGAATCGACCAGCTGTTGATAAAGCCGTAACCGGGCAAGGCCTTGAGGCAGAGAAGGCATCTGTTTCGTCGTGGTCGGGAAAATATGCCCGAGGGCGATATAACTTGGCTGCTGTTGTTGTGCCTTGAGAATTTCCCAGTAGCCATGCGTTGAAATTCCTAATCGAATCCCTGCATGACGCAGCGCCTGAATATCTGCGGTGGGTAAATCGTCTTGTCCCAGATGTACACCAAATGCCTGATATTGAATCGCCAATTGCCAGTAATCATTAATAAAAATTTGTGCTTGATATGTCTTTCCCAGCAAAACAGCCTGCTTAATCTGCTGTTCAAGGTCGGTTTGATGCGGATTTTTAATCCGTAGTTGGATAGTCTTCACGCCTAAGCGGAGTAATTTCTCCACCCACATCACGTCATCAACGACAGGATACAATGACAAGTCGGCAGCATTGACCGCCTTAAAGCAGTGCTGATTGTCATTTGTATCGGAAATCGCTGTCTCTGAAATGGGTAACTCGGCGGATATCTTTTCTATATCGCCATCTAAATTTTCATTTGCATCTGCGGCAATCACAGGGAAATCATGCACACTTCGCGGCCATGTTTCACGTGAAACATTCAGTGATGCCCGAGCAATGATTAAAGCATCCTCAAGTGGAAAATCTAAAATCAATCCGCCGATAAACCAAGCTAAATGCTTTGAGACAAATGAATGTTGTGAGAATGTGTATTGCGATGGTGTGTATTGCAATATAGAGACAGGGTTTGATGCATCAGCCTGAGTGCCTGAAGAAAGTGAGCGCACTTTATCCTCCACCAACCATCGTTCAGAGAGCGGTGCATCCGGCAGTGGTGAACTCGCGATCATCACATGAGCAGCAAGATTGACAGTATCGCCATCCTTCGGCTTTCTCTTGGAAAGCGGTTTGGTTTTCCACACCCTTGGCTGATCATTCTGTCCATCCGTCAGCCGTTGATCATTGATTTGCTCACAGTAGGTCACATGATAGCGCTGCTGAAGATGTTGTTGCGGCCACTCATCTGCGGTCAGCATGACGCTTTGTTTACCCACCCCGACACCATGATATTTGTCCGGCTTTCTCAGATCGATTGACCCGAGACAGATCAACCAACCATCGTCGCTATGCTCATCAACGTTATTCTCATCAAAAAAGAGACTCGTATCCGCTGCCGCTAACCCTTCTGTTTGTGCAACCTTCAAGAAATGGTGAAGCTCTTCCTTCAGCAAGATACTCATTTCCGCTGTCAGAAGCGCTTTAGAAATGCGTAGCCCAATCATTCTACGCCTCCTGATCAGTATCCTGAGCTAAACGATATAATGCCGAACCTTGCGCTTTAAACTCTTGAGATTTTTGCTTCATGCCTGCCAGCCGCTCATGATCTGAACGTTCATCATCTGAAGATGAAGAGGTGTCTAGCATTTGGATTTTCACAGCATGATCATGTTCTGAATGACTATCCTGCTGTGCTTTCGCGTACTCACGAACTTCCTGAGAGATCTTCATTGAACAGAATTTAGGGCCACACATAGAACAAAAGTGAGCGACTTTTCCCGACGCTTGAGGCAGGGTTTGATCATGGTAAGCGCGAGCGGTAACCGGATCTAAAGACAGATTAAATTGGTCTTCCCAGCGGAATTCAAACCGCGCTTTTGATAAAGCATTATCTCTAACTTGCGCACCGGGGTGCCCTTTAGCTAAATCCGCAGCATGGGCTGCAAGCTTGTAGGTGATTAATCCTGTTTTCACATCGTCTTTATTTGGCAGCCCAAGATGCTCTTTGGGTGTGACATAACAGAGCATCGCACAGCCATACCAACCAATCATGGCCGCACCAATTCCAGACGTAATGTGATCATATCCGGGGGCAATATCAGTCGTCAGTGGGCCTAATGTATAGAACGGTGCTTCCGAACAATGGCGCAGCTGTTCTTCCATATTCGCTTTGACGAGATGCATTGGCACATGTCCGGGCCCTTCAATCATGACCTGAACATCATATTCCCATGCAATTTTGGTCAGTTCTCCAAGTGTTCTGAGTTCAGAAAACTGGGCTTCATCATTTGCATCAGCGACAGAACCGGGCCGGAGTCCATCACCCAGAGAGAGTGAAACATCATATTGTGCACAGATTTCACAGATATCTCGGAAGCGGGTATAAAGAAAGTTTTCCTCATGATGGGCCAGACACCACTTCGCGATAATAGAACCGCCTCGGGAAACAATCCCCGTGACTCGCTTTGCAGTCATCGGAACATATCGCAACAATACGCCAGCATGAATCGTGAAGTAATCGACGCCTTGCTCCGCTTGCTCAATCAATGTGTCGCGCATCACTTCCCAAGTCAGGTTTTCGGCAACACCATTTACTTTTTCCAAAGCTTGATACATCGGAACCGTCCCGATAGGCACAGGACTATTGCGTAAAATCCACTCTCTCGTCTCATGTATATTGCGCCCAGTGGAGAGATCCATCACCGTATCAGCGCCCCAGCGCGTTGACCAGACGAGCTTCTCAACTTCCTCTTCGATCGAGGATGTGACTGATGAATTGCCAATATTGGCATTCACTTTGACCAGAAAGTTACGCCCGATAATCATGGGTTCAGATTCAGGATGGTTGATATTTGCCGGAATGATCGCTCGCCCTTCCGCCACTTCACGGCGGACAAATTCAGCGGTGATCGCTTCCGGTATATGCGCACCAAAACTTTCTCCCCGATGCTGTAAGTTCAATTGCTCATCACGATACTGCTGACGCTGCATGGTCTCGCGAATCGCAATAAACTCCATTTCTGGGGTGATAATCCCCCGTCGGGCATAATGGAGCTGGGTGACACAATGACCGGGCAGCGCTTTGCGGATAAGCGGCAAATGACTGTATCGCAAATCATCTAGCGTGCTATCAGCAAGGCGCTCTTGCGCATAGTGAGAGGTCATTTGGTCGAGTATTTCTGTATCAGAACGCCCTTCTATCCATGCTTGTCTCAAAGCCGGTAAGCCTCGATAAACATCGATTGTATATTGCGGATCGGTATACACCCCTGAAGTGTCGTAGACACAAATCGATTCGTTCGGCTCGTAGATAGGAGCATCCTTCGCATGACCGACTAAACTATCGGCAAGTTGGATGGATCGCATCGGTACCCGGATATCTTCCCGAGGCCCTTGCACATAAATTTTGGTTGAATTGGGGTAAGGTGTTGACTGGATATTCTCGATAAACTGCTTTGCTTCCAGTCTGGATTGTTTACGGCTCGACATGCATTTTTCTCCAGTAAATGGTTAAGAAATAAATGCTTGACGGAAGGACGTATAGACAAGAGGTGAAAATCAATTATCGCATTGTGAAAACAATATAACGATATACGGACAGATTTTCGGACAATAGAGAGGCTGTGATGATATGTAATATAGCCTGAATATTCTCTCTTGTTCCCTTCGCAGGTATTAACCTGATCAGGTTCAACGGATCCCGAATGAACGGTCTCAGCCTTTTGGCACTCCGACAAGTAGAAACATTATAGAGAACGGATTTGATTAAACAAAGTAAAAAAATAGTTTAGCTTTTGGTAATCAGTTGAAAACCAACCCACGCAGCAGAAATACTCAAAATAACATTCAACAAAATATTCAGACCAAACTTGATGAATGCCCCTTGCTGCATCAGTAAAACATTATCCATAGAGAACGTAGAAAACGTTGTCAAAGCGCCTAAGAATCCTAATCCGATGACTTGACGCCATGGTTCAACAGAAATCAGCTCCCCTTGAAGCGCAGCAATTAACAGCCCCATCATGAATGAGCCTAAAATATTCACGGTCAAGGTTCCATAAGGAAAACCTTTACCAAATAAGAAGACGCAAAGTTCCGAAATCAAATATCGAGAGCAAGCACCAAATGCTCCCCCAAAGGCAATGAAGCCAAGAACAGAGAACTGATTCATCATCATTTCCTCAAAAAATTCCCAAGTACAACCTTTTCGTTATGAAAAATACGTGTAACTAAGGTCATAAAAATTCACAGAATAAAAAAGTTACAGGAGTCACTTTATGCCGTAATCCTTCACTTAACCCAACGCTTAAATATTCATTAAGTATCATATTATGAATTGATACCGAACATCGGCACTAAATTCATATAGGCATTGATGTGCCATTGTGAAATATATCATTCACCGCAATATCGATTGTTCAAAGGAGATGAATAAGATTGATGGTACTGTGTGACATGAAGAAGATCAAAAATATAAATTTTTTTCTCACATCTCAGAATGCAGCATGGGTGAGAAATCAATTTGCTGTGCACAGTTCAGTTAACGCAGCACATTTGATTCCTCACCCATAGCGGTAGGTTAGGGTTGATGTCTTTCTCAGGGCTGAACTTGAGACATGTTATTCAGCCTGTCCAAGTACCAGTTGCTCACCATCCCAGAGAACCTGTTTCATTCGGGTATGGCGGTTAGGGTCCCATAACGGATCCCCTTCAATTTCCGTATAATCACGGGCGTGATACACCAAAATATCATTGCCCTGCTCATCTTGGGTAAAGCAGCTATGCCCGGGGCCAAAAACATGGTCGCTGGCATTGGTCACGAAAACCGGATGTGGCGATTTGTACCAGTTTTCAGGGTTAAGCAAATCTGCATTCTCATCCGCCTGTAAGAGCCCCATACAGTAACGTTCGTCGGTCGCACTGGCAGAATATGTCAGCCAGACTTTTCCGTGACGAATCAGGATATACGGCCCTTCATTCACCATGAAACCTTGAGTTTCCCAGTCAAACTCAGGTATTGATAACCGACTGCCGGGTAGTTTTAATGTTGTCGGTGACAGCATTTCTGCAATGTATAAATTGGAATTCCCGGCTATCGCTTGTTCTTTCTGCGCCCAGACATAATACCGGGTTCCCCGATGCTCAAATGTCGTCGCATCTAAACAGAATGCATCGATCCCAGAATCGACCTGCCCACAAAACGTCCACGGTTCTGCCAGCGGGTTCTCTCCATCGCAACGAATGACATACATCCGATGCTGAAACAGACCATCCTTAATTTCTCGACTTGGCGCGGCCGCAAAGTAGATATACCAGCTCCCGTCAATGGCGTGGATCTCCGGTGCCCAGATTAAGTCAGAATAAGGACCATGATCCGGCTTGTGCCAAACCGTCACAATTTCATCAGTTTCGGCCAATCCAGCAAGTGTTTTTGCCCTTCTGACTTCAATGCGATCATATTCAGGAACCGATGCAGTGAAATAATAATACCCATCATGATGAAGATAGACATGTGGGTCAGCTCGCTGCTCAATGACTGGATTTTTTATTTTAAATACCATGGAATAACCTCATTTTACTGGGACAGATAACGGTGTCTTATCATTTACATCATCGATACCATCACTCATATCTTGGCTGGTGCTTCCCTGATGAATCATTTCGTTATAATAGCTGTCTGTCACTTTATATCTGAACATCAAAAGCCCCATAATCAAATGGAAGATACCGGGAATCAGGGTGAGCATTAAAGCAATCCCTGTCAGTGTAAAACTGGACTGTGCCTGATTTGGTGCATAATCAAAAAAGGTCAGTAACCACCCGACAATCGCACCGGCAATCCCCATTCCAAATTTTTGACAAAATGAAATACCGCCAAACGATAAGCCAGAGACGCGCTGACCTAATTTAAATTCACCATAATCGACGGCTTCTGCAATCGCAGACCAGAATATCGGAGCATGCAAATCAACAATAAAGGACAACAGAAAATAGAGAATAAAAGCGAGAGCAAAGTCAGACGGCCCGACAGAAAAATAGAGAATAGCACTCAAAATCATCACAGCGATCTGACTGTAGCGGAATAGTTTAACCTTACAGTAGTATTTGGTTATCCAAGTGGATGCCACCATCGCCAGAATCGCAGCGACAACCCCTGTCGCGAGGAATGCCGATATCGTCCCGGCATCTCCCCCCAAATAATACTTGGCATAATACGCGGCAACAGAGCCTCGTACGGTGTAGCCGACCGTACCGGTGATACAAACCATACATAAGATAACCCACTGATCATTACTGATAAGAGATTTCAGTTGTTGGGTAAATGGTTTGCTTTCTATGACATAGTCGATACGTTCTGTGGTCGTAAAATAGCAAAATAAGAACAGTAGTGTCCCCATCAAAGCCATCAATCCCATCGCATACTGATAGCCCAATTGAATATTTTCACTGCCCCACTTCTCAGAGAGTAAGGGAACGATAATCGTCACCATAAATGCAGCAATTTTGGCAAAGAACAGTCGATATCCATTGGCTGATAGCTTTTCTTTCGGATCATCGGTAAGCACACTAATTAAAGAAATATATGGAATCGTGACAGCGGTAAACATCACCGTCACAAAAATATAGGTCGCATAGGCATATGCTAATTTCCCGTTGTAATCCAAATCTGGCGTACTAAAGGTTAAGAACACCGAAATACCAAAGGGAATCGATAAAAACAGCATGTAAGGACGATAGCGCCCCCAACGGGTATTCACTTTATCTGTAATCATCCCCATGATTGGGTCAGTTACAGCATCAATCAAACGAACGACAATGAATAATATCGCCAGATCACTGGCTTTTATGCCAAAGATATCGGTATAAAAAAATGTGATGATAAGCATCATTGATGATATCACCACATTAACAGCCATATCTCCTGAGCCAAATCCAACTTTCTCAAGAACTGAGAGTTTGAACTTATACATAGTAATAGACCTCGTTCAGATAGAAATAAAAATCAGGTATCTTCTTAATTTCGACCTGAATTATTATCTGAACAATGAATACTATCAGTTGCATAATATGCAAATTCTATAAATCAGCTAATATGTCCATCGATATAGCTATTCTTACTAAAACGATTGTTTTTATATCATTATTGTTATTGAGACCTTGTTCACACCTTCAATAAGAACGGCTCTTTAAAGCAAATCAGCTGCCTTTTTAGTCGTCAGCTAAAACGACTAAACTATTCTTTCTCAACGTAAAAAACCCCAGTATTCCGACTAAGGCTCAATATTGGGGCATCACAATATGATCTTGAAAACCAACCGACCAAACACATCTCTCAGTCGTAGGAAAAACAATAGGAATCGGTCTTTACATCAGATACAAAAAAACCCTGACATCGCTATCAGGGTTTCAAAATAAGTGGCTATTTCTTTACAGATAAGTAGACGGGACTCGAACCCACGATTGCCTCACGCCAGCGTGACAGGCCGCCGTTTTTAAAAAGAAGGCTAACCAACTGAACGACCGTGCCACTTGGACTGTTGATGAAACAATAGGAATCGGTCTTTACGCCAGATACAAAAAAACCTTGGTATCACGACCAAGGTTTCAAAATAAGTGGCAATTTCTTTACGGACAAGCGGACGGGACTCGAACCCGCGATGGCCTCACGCCAGCGTGACAGGCCGCCGTTTTTAAAAAGAAGGCTAACCCACTGAACGACCGCGCCACTTGGACTGTCGATGAAACAATAGGAATCGGTCTTTACGCCAGATACAAAAAAACCTTGGTATCACGACCAAGGTTTCAAAATAAGTGCCCATCTCTTTACGGACAAGCGGACGGGACTCGAACCCGCGATTGCCTCACGGCAGCGTGACAGGCCGCCGTTTTTAAAAAGAAGGCTAACCCACTGAACGACCGCGCCACTTGGACTGTTGATGAGACGTAAGAATGGGGCTCTATTCGCCAGATACAAAAAAACCTTGGTATCACGACCAAGGTTTCAAATAAGTGGCGGAGCGGACGGGACTCGAACCCGCGACCCCCGGCGTGACAGGCCGGTATTCTAACCAACTGAACTACCGCTCCACTCAATTTTTTACCAAATAAAGTCTTATTGATTAGATGCTTTATTTAGTTTTGCCTTCAGATTTTTCAAAATCTGAAAACAAGGAAGTAAGCCTGGCGATGTCCTACTCTCACATGGGGAGACCCCACACTACCATCGGCGCTGTTTCGTTTCACGTCTGAGTTCGGCATGGAATCAGGTGGGTCCAAAACGCTATCGTCGCCAAGCAAATTCTTTCAATTCGAAAAGCTGATTCTCTCTACACAATCAAGTCTCTTATGAGCCCTAAAACCCCTTCGGTGTTGTATGGTTAAGTCTCACGGGCAATTAGTACAGGTTAGCTCAACGCCTCACAGCGCTTACACACCCTGCCTATCAACGTTCTAGTCTCGAACAACCCTTCAGGACGCTTTAAGCGCCAGGGAGAACTCATCTCAAGGCTCGCTTCCCGCTTAGATGCTTTCAGCGGTTATCGATTCCGAACTTAGCTACCGGGCAATGCGATTGGCATCACAACCCGAACACCAGAGGTTCGTCCACTCCGGTCCTCTCGTACTAGGAGCAGCCCCTTTCAATTCTCCAACGCCCACGGCAGATAGGGACCGAACTGTCTCACGACGTTCTAAACCCAGCTCGCGTACCACTTTAAATGGCGAACAGCCATACCCTTGGGACCGACTTCAGCCCCAGGATGTGATGAGCCGACATCGAGGTGCCAAACACCGCCGTCGATATGAACTCTTGGGCGGTATCAGCCTGTTATCCCCGGAGTACCTTTTATCCGTTGAGCGATGGCCCTTCCATTCAGAACCACCGGATCACTATGACCTGCTTTCGCACCTGCTCGAGCCGTCACTCTCGCAGTTAAGCGGGCTTATGCCATTGCACTAACCTCACGATGTCCAACCGTGATTAGCCCACCTTCGTGCTCCTCCGTTACTCTTTGGGAGGAGACCGCCCCAGTCAAACTACCCACCAGGCACTGTCCTCACCCCGGATAACGGGGCCAAGTTAGAACATCAAACATACAAGGGTGGTATTTCAAGGTCGGCTCCACAATCACTAGCGTGACTGCTTCAAAGCCTCCCACCTATCCTACACATGTAGGCTCAATGTTCAGTGCCAAGCTGTAGTAAAGGTTCACGGGGTCTTTCCGTCTAGCCGCGGGTACACTGCATCTTCACAGCGATTTCAATTTCACTGAGTCTCGGGTGGAGACAGCGTGGCCATCATTACGCCATTCGTGCAGGTCGGAACTTACCCGACAAGGAATTTCGCTACCTTAGGACCGTTATAGTTACGGCCGCCGTTTACCGGGGCTTCGATCAAGAGCTTCGACCTAAGTCTAACCCCATCAATTAACCTTCCGGCACCGGGCAGGCGTCACACCGTATACGTCATCTTACGATTTTGCACAGTGCTGTGTTTTTAATAAACAGTTGCAGCCACCTGGTATCTGCGACTCTCAATAGCTCCATCCGCGAGGGACTTCACCGTCAAGAGCGTACCTTCTCCCGAAGTTACGGTACCATTTTGCCTAGTTCCTTCACCCGAGTTCTCTCAAGCGCCTTGGTATTCTCTACCCGACCACCTGTGTCGGTTTGGGGTACGATTTCTTGTGAACTGAAGCTTAGAGGCTTTTCCCGGAAGCATGGCATCAATGACTTCACATCCGTAGATGCTCGACATCGTGTCTCAGCCTATTGTGGGACCGGATTTGCCTAATCCCACAGCCTACGCACTTGAACCTGGACGACCGTCGCCAGGCCCACCTAGCCTTCTCCGTCCCCCCATCGCATTCACAACAAGTACGGGAATATTAACCCGTTTCCCATCGACTACGCTTTTCAGCCTCGCCTTAGGGGTCGACTTACCCTGCCCCGATTAACGTTGGACAGGAACCCTTGGTCTTCCGGCGGGGAGGTTTTTCACCCCCCTTGTCGTTACTCATGTCAGCATTCGCACTTCTGATACCTCCAGCATGCTTTACAACACACCTTCAACGGCTTACAGAACGCTCCCCTACCCAATGCGATAAATCGCATTGCCGCAGCTTCGGTTTACAGCTTAGCCCCGTTACATCTTCCGCGCAGGCCGACTCGACTAGTGAGCTATTACGCTTTCTTTAAATGATGGCTGCTTCTAAGCCAACATCCTAGCTGTCTGAGCCTTCCCACATCGTTTCCCACTTAGCTGTAATTTGGGACCTTAGCTGGCGGTCTGGGTTGTTTCCCTCTCCACGACGGACGTTAGCACCCGCCGTGTGTCTCCCGGATAGTACTTACTGGTATTCGGAGTTTGCAAAGGGTTGGTAAGTCGGGATGACCCCCTAGCCTTAACAGTGCTCTACCCCCAGTAGTATTCGTCCGAGGCGCTACCTAAATAGCTTTCGGGGAGAACCAGCTATCTCCGAGTTTGATTGGCCTTTCACCCCTAGCCACAAGTCATCCGCTAATTTTTCAACATTAGTCGGTTCGGTCCTCCAGTTGATGTTACTCAACCTTCAACCTGCCCATGGCTAGATCACTCGGTTTCGGGTCTATATCCAGAGACTAAACGCGCAGTTAACACTCGCTTTCGCTACGGCTCCCCTAATCGGTTAACCTTGCCACTGAATATAAGTCGCTGACCCATTATACAAAAGGTACGCAGTCACACCACGAAGGTGCTCCTACTGCTTGTACGTACACGGTTTCAGGTTCTATTTCACTCCCCTCACAGGGGTTCTTTTCGCCTTTCCCTCACGGTACTGGTTCACTATCGGTCAGTCAGGAGTATTTAGCCTTGGAGGATGGTCCCCCCATCTTCAGACAGGATATCACGTGTCCCGCCTTACTCGTTTTCACTTAAACAACGCCTTCGGTTACGGGGCTATCACCCTCTATCGCGTGCCTTTCCAGACACTTCACCTAACGCTGTAAAAGCTTAAGGGCTACTCCGATTTCGCTCGCCGCTACTTTCGGAATCTCGGTTGATTTCTTTTCCTCGGGGTACTTAGATGTTTCAGTTCTCCCGGTTCGCCTCATCAGGCTATGTATTCACCTGATGATACATGCTGCTGCATGTGGGTTTCCCCATTCGGAAATCGTAGACTCAAGTGGCTCTTACTGCCTCATCTACGCTTATCGCAAGTTAGTACGTCCTTCATCGCCTCTGACTGCCAAGGCATCCACCGTGTACGCTTAGTCACTTAACCATACAACCCGAAGAAGTTTCGAGCTGCATTATCAGCAACCTAGGTGTCTCTCATTATTTTACATGAGTGAGAGACTGGTTTTGCCGGACTCAATTGAATAGACACTAAATCGTGTCATTCCAAGAACACTTGATTGTGTTGGTCTTTCTCTTTCGAGAAAGGATTGAGAACTTTTACAAATAATCGTCTGTTTCCAAAGAAACACACATTATTTTGTCAGCTTTCCAAATTGTTAAAGAGCAAAGTGCAATACTTGTTACTTCAAGCAACACTTTCTAATGACTTTCAGCGCCACAAAATCGAACCACATCGGTTAAAACCGCTGGTTTGAGTTGTCGAGCCAAAAATAGTTAGAAAGTGGTGGGCGATACCGGGTTCGAACCAGTGACCCCCTGCTTGTAAGGCAGGTGCTCTCCCAACTGAGCTAATCGCCCACTTTCAGGCGTTTCCTCAAACAGGAGGAAAATGGTGGGTCGTACAGGATTCGAACCTGTGACCAATTGGTTAAAAGCCAACTGCTCTACCAGCTGAGCTAACGACCCAGACTTCACTAGGGAAGTGGTATCCCGTAGGGGAGTCGAACCCCTGTTACCGCCGTGAAAGGGCGGTGTCCTAGGCCTCTAGACGAACGGGACAATGCACTCTACATAAACCAAATCAATCTGTGTGGACACTCATCTCAAATATCTTTTCGTAAGGAGGTGATCCAGCGCCAGGTTCCCCTAGCGCTACCTTGTTACGACTTCACCCCAGTCATGAACCACAAAGTGGCAAGCGTCCTCCCGAAGGTTAAACTACCTGCTTCTTTTGCAGCCCACTCCCATGGTGTGACGGGCGGTGTGTACAAGGCCCGGGAACGTATTCACCGTGGCATTCTGATCCACGATTACTAGCGATTCCGACTTCATGGAGTCGAGTTGCAGACTCCAATCCGGACTACGACGTACTTTTTGGGATTCGCTCACTTTCGCAAGTTGGCCGCCCTCTGTATACGCCATTGTAGCACGTGTGTAGCCCTACTCGTAAGGGCCATGATGACTTGACGTCGTCCCCACCTTCCTCCGGTTTATCACCGGCAGTCTCCCTGAAGTTCCCACCCGAAGTGCTGGCAATCAAGGATAAGGGTTGCGCTCGTTGCGGGACTTAACCCAACATTTCACAACACGAGCTGACGACAGCCATGCAGCACCTGTCTCAGAGCTCCCGAAGGCACACCAGAATCTCTTCCGGCTTCTCTGGATGTCAAGAGTAGGTAAGGTTCTTCGCGTTGCATCGAATTAAACCACATGCTCCACCGCTTGTGCGGGCCCCCGTCAATTCATTTGAGTTTTAATCTTGCGACCGTACTCCCCAGGCGGTCTACTTAACGCGTTAGCTCCGAAAGCCACGGCTCAAGGCCACAACCTCCAAGTAGACATCGTTTACGGCGTGGACTACCAGGGTATCTAATCCTGTTTGCTCCCCACGCTTTCGCATCTGAGTGTCAGTATCTGTCCAGGGGGCCGCCTTCGCCACCGGTATTCCTTCAGATCTCTACGCATTTCACCGCTACACCTGAAATTCTACCCCCCTCTACAGTACTCTAGCCTCCCAGTTTCAAATGCAACTCCGGGGTTAAGCCCCGGGCTTTCACATCTGACTTAAAAAACCACCTGCATGCGCTTTACGCCCAGTAATTCCGATTAACGCTCGCACCCTCCGTATTACCGCGGCTGCTGGCACGGAGTTAGCCGGTGCTTCTTCTGCAGCTAACGTCAAAATGTAACTCTATTAAAGCTACACCCTTCCTCACTGCTGAAAGTACTTTACAACCCGAAGGCCTTCTTCATACACGCGGCATGGCTGCATCAGGCTTGCGCCCATTGTGCAATATTCCCCACTGCTGCCTCCCGTAGGAGTCTGGACCGTGTCTCAGTTCCAGTGTGGCTGATCATCCTCTCAGACCAGCTAGAGATCGTCGCCTTGGTGAGCCCTTACCTCACCAACTAGCTAATCCCACCTGGGCATATCCCGACGCGAGAGGCCCGAAGGTCCCCCTCTTTGGTCCGTAGACATTATGCGGTATTAGCCATCGTTTCCAATGGTTATCCCCCACATCAGGGCAATTTCCCAGGCTTTACTCACCCGTCCGCCGCTCGTCAGCAAAGAAGCAAGCTTCTTTCTGTTACCGCTCGACTTGCATGTGTTAGGCCTGCCGCCAGCGTTCAATCTGAGCCATGATCAAACTCTTCAATTAAAGTTTTTGTGACACCGAAGTGTCGGCTCAATGAATACTGCTTTTCGTCTCCGCTTTTTAAAAAAGCAGAAGCAAAAAGTGACATTACATAAGTAATGTTGAATTGACTGTGCTCTTGTCAGATTACAGTAAACTGCTTTCCAACTTGATATTGGTCACTCGATTCATTGATAAAATCTTATTGGATATTTATCGACGAGTGCCCACACAGATTGATTGGTCTATATTGTTAAAGAGCGATTCTTCAAAACGTTCTCCGTTCGAAGAGGCGGTCATTCTAGCGAGATAAATCTTGGTGTCAAACACTTTTTTCAGATTTATTTTTCGGTGAAGACCGGACTGATACAGACGGGGATTTCTCTCCGCTATCCCGTGTCAGCGAGGGGCATTATAGGCATCGCCTTTCGATTGGCAAGCCTTTTTTGCAAGTTTTTTTAAAACAACGATGAACACACCTGTTTATGGGTATATTTCACTCAATCAGCTTGTTTTATCTACAAATTTTTAAATGCTTGTGCAAAAATTTCAACTTTATTCCAGTTTGTATATTCGACTTCTTTTGATGTATCGGTTTCACCACCGGTCATCTTCATGATGAAGCGAATCATGAACCGATCAAAAAAACGATATTTTGGATAACGTAATGCCCCTGCAAATACACCGATCATTTGAGGGTGCCAGAGAGATTTACGTAAAAACGTCTGAATGTAAGCACTCCCTTCCGGTGTGTCCTTTTTCTGATCTTCTTTTCGCGCGGTTAAGTTGACACAAATAAAAGCGGCTTTTGATTCATCCAACTGTTGATGATGATGATCGATAAATTGATAAAGTGCTTTGTTCAATCGACCGTAGCGAATCGAAGCACCGACTAATACTTTATCGTAAAGCGCCAAATTGAGTTTTGGATTCAGATGTAAATCAACATACTCACACTGATAGCCTTCAAGCTGTGCAATGATATGTTCAACAATTTTTTTGGTCTGCCCTTCTCGGGTTGAATACAGACAGAGAACTTTTTTCACAAGTATCCCTCTTAATTACGCCAAAATGCAGGTGTGAATAGAACAAGCAGTGTAAAGATTTCTAATCGTCCAAATAGCATCGAAATAATCAGAATCCACTTTGCTTTATCATTAATATCACCAAAGTGGACAGCGACTTCTCCCAGCCCCGGACCAAGGTTATTGAGTGTCGCTGCAACAGCCGAAAAAGCACTTAATTCTTCCATCCCTGTCGCGATTAAAGCCAACATACATAAAACGAAAACCAGCGTATAGGTAGAAAAGAACCCCCATACGGCATCAATAACTCGTGGAGACAAGGCTTTATCTCCGAGCTTAATCGGATAAATAGCCCGAGGATGGACAAGACGTTTCATCTCTCGCCCACCTTGCAAGGTCAACAGCAGAATCCGAATCACTTTCAACCCACCGCCCGTGGACCCTGCACACCCGCCAATAAATGAAGAGAAGAGCAACAATACCGGTAAAAAAAGTGGCCAATCCGAAAACCCCGTGGTCGTGAATCCGGCAGTGGTTGAAACGGAGACACTCTGGAATAGTGCTTTATCAAACACTTCAGCGACTGAACCGGATTGCTGATGAATCAGTAAAACGGAAAAACAAGTGACAAACAGGATCGCCTGAATAAACAAAAATGTTCTGAATTCGTAATCTTTCCAGTAGAGCTTGGGATGGATACCGCCGGAAGCAAAGGCCGCATAATGCAACGTAAAATTACAAGAAGAGATCAGCAGGAAAACAACCGTTATCAGGTTAATCGCCTGACTATTGAAATACCCCATACTGGCATCATGCGTAGAAAACCCACCGATCGCTATCGTAGAGAAACTATGGCATATCGCATCAAAGAGGGTCATCCCCGCGAGCCAATACAGAAAAGCGCAGATGACCGTGATTCCTAAATAGATATACCAAAGCGCTTTTGCGGTTTCGGCAATCCGTGGTGTCACTTTCGTGTCTTTCACGGGACCGGGTATTTCAGCCCGATAGAGCTGCATCCCACCGATTCCAAGAACAGGGAGAATTGCAACAGCTAGAACAATGATTCCCATCCCACCGAACCACTGTAGAAACTGTCGATAGAACAAAATGGCTTTAGGAAGCTCATCTAAGCCGACGATGACGGTCGCTCCGGTGGTTGTCAGGGCAGAAAAAGATTCAAAAAAAGAATCCGTCAAAGAAATATTCGGATTCTCCGAAATAAAAAATGGAATCGCCCCGGCACTCCCAATCACGGTCCAAAATAAAACAACAATCAAAAAACCATCACGAGATTTTAATTCATGTTTATGATTCCGATTCGGAAACCAAATAACAGCACCGCAAAGGAGCAAGGCGAAAAAAGTCGTCACAAATGAGACGCCGGCACCATCACGATAGATCAAAGCCACCAGCGCAGGCGCCAGCATAGAAACACTGAATAAGGCAAGGAGTAATCCGACGATACGGATAATAGAACGAAATTGCATGATGGTATGGTTGATTCTGACCTTAGTTGATTAGTTCATCATCTGAACTCACAAGAACTCTTGCACTACTTTTATTGGTTATCACTTGTATAAACTCATCCATATATCGAATTTCAATCTCAATCGTGATAACAACCCGCTGAAGGTACTGTGCTTCTAGCTCCTGAGCACCAAATTGCTGAATAACGGATTGAGCCAAAGGAATCAACCCATAGTCTAGCGCCAAGTTTAATCTCTTGGTGATTTTTTTTTCGATAGTTTGAAGTTGCTTAAGCGCTTGCTGAACACCACCACCATAAGCTTTAACTAATCCACCAGTTCCCAGCTTAATACCACCATAGTAACGAACAACTACCGCGGTAATTTCTCCGATGTGCGCCCCCGACAACTGCGCTAAAATCGGCTTTCCTGCCGTTCCGGATGGTTCACCATCATCACTAAATCCCCATTTCATTGAATCTTCCGGTCGTCCGGCGACAAAAGCCCAACAATGATGTCTGGCATCAGGGTACTGATGTTTAATCTGCTCAATAAAGCCCTTGGATGATTCAATCCCCGGCGTATGCTGAAGAAAAGTCATAAACAGACTTTTCTTGATCTCTTCTTCATAACGGACCGGAATTGCCGGAACTGCATAAGGCTGATCATTCATTCAATATTCAGAATCACATCAAATCAGAGAATTGCCACAGTCTAGCACGACCATAAAGAAAAGTGCTGCGGATCTAAAAAAACGGAATTTATCTTTCCATTTATTGCAGTTATCTCGACTTATGACCACACTTTTCGAATACTAAAAAAGTCATCGTACCAGTTGACTTAGGACAAATGCATGTCAGGAGATAATTCATGATTTTTCAATCAAAGACATTGCAGGTAAAGGAAATAGAAGGTGGTATCCTTGAGCTGCAGTTTTGCACACCTCAGTCGGTCAATACCCTTGATACGACAACGTTGGGCTATCTGGATAAAGCATTGGATACAATCCAAGACTTTCCGGGACTTAAAGGCTTAGTACTGACATCCGATAAAGACAGTTTCATTGTCGGTGCCGATATCAATGAGTTTTTAAGCTTGTTCCAATATCCAAGTGATGAGTTGGAGCAATGGCTTCACTATGCCAACCAAATATTCTGTAAACTTGAAGATCTGCCGGTACCGACAGTTTCAGCACTACGCGGATATGCCCTTGGGGGTGGATGTGAGTGTGTACTCGCAACCGATTTTCGTGTTGCAGCGCGATCAACAAAAATAGGCTTACCCGAAACAAGGCTCGGAATTATGCCCGGATTTGGCGGCTGTGTTCGTCTGCCAAGGTTAGTGGGTGCAGATAACGCCTTAGAAGCGATTGTTCAGGCTAAGATATTTAATGCTGAACATGCCCTATCCATCGGGTTGGTCGATGCGATCACAACCGAAGAAGCACTTTTCGAAACAGCAAAAAGAACGCTGGATGATGCCATTCACTGTCGGATTGACTGGAAAAAAATACGTCAGGAAAAATGTGCACCACTTTCTTTATCACCCGTCGAAAGCTTGATGGTCTTTTCTACAGCCAAGGGAATGACTCACCAAAAAGTGAGCACTCACTACATGGCACCTTTCTTGGCGATTGAGACCATTGAATCTTCAGCCACTCTGCACCGAGATGAAGCGCTCAATATTGAACGGAAGAACTTTGTCACACTCGCGAAATCAGATCAGGCAACCGCTCTGGTCAGTATTTATCTCAATGATCAATATATTAAAGGTCTCGCTAAAAAAGCCAAACAGTCACTTACCCATGCCACCAACCATAGTGCAGTGATTGGTGCTGGCGTGATGGGTGGCGGTATCGCTTATCAGTCCGCAATAAAAGGCATCCCAGCCGTTTTAAAAGATATCGTTCCTGACTCTCTAAAATTGGGAATGGATCATACGACCCAATTGTTAGAGCAAGGCGTTAAGAGAGGCAAACTGTCCCCGAGAGATATGGCCAACACGCTTGCATCGATTCGCCCGACACTCAACTATACCGGTATAGAAGAAGTCGATATCGTGGTTGAAGCCGTGGTTGAAAACCCTAAAATCAAATCGTCAGTCCTGAAAGAGCTGGAAGAAAAAGTCTCGCCAGATACCATTCTGACGTCAAACACCTCGACAATTCCGATTACCCAATTAGCTGCCGAACTCTCAAGACCTGAAAAATTCTGTGGCATGCATTTTTTCAATCCGGTGCATAAAATGCCGCTGGTTGAAATTATCCGCGGTAAAGAAACCAGTGAAGAAACGATTTCGGCTGTGGTTGCTTTTGCAGCTCAGATGGGAAAATCGCCTATTGTCGTCAACGATTGCCCCGGATTTTTTGTCAATCGCGTTCTGTTTCCTTATTTTCTGGGCTTTTGTCAGTTACTTGATGAAGGATATGACTTCGTCCAGATTGATAAAATCATGGAAAAAGATTTTGGTTGGCCAATGGGGCCGGCCTACTTGCTTGATGTCGTCGGTATCGACATTGCGTATCACGCTCAGCAAGTGATTTGCCAAGCTTATCCCGAAAGGATGAAAGCATCCTCGGATAACATTATTACCCGACTTTATGAGGCGAAGAAATTCGGTCAGAAAACCGGTGAAGGCTTCTATCAGTACCATACGGATAAACGGGGCAAAAGCCAGAAGGTTTTATCACCGGATATTTATCCGCTTGTCTATGCATCGGAAGAGCCACTACCAGTGACGGATAAGCAAATGATTATGGATCGCATGATGATTCCGATGATGAATGAAGTGATTCTCTGTATGGAAGAAGAGATTGTCTTCTCACCCGCAGAAGCAGACATTGCTCTCGTATACGGGCTCGGTTTCCCGCCATTCAGAGGCGGTGTTTGTCGCTATCTGGATACCATTGGTATTGCACAATATATTCAAACTGCTCAGTCATACCAGCGTTTAGGAGAACTCTATCAGGTTCCGAAATCTCTCGAAGTTATGGTTCGTGAGGCCAGGGTTTTCTATCCTATCCACCATGAAAAATCAGCATCAGAGAGAGGGTAAGAGTATGAGTAAGCAAGCAGTGATCGTGGATTGTATCCGCACGCCAATGGGCCGCTCAAAAGAAGGTGTGTTTCGCCATACTCGTGCAGAAACACTGTCCGCACATTTGATGCAATCACTAATTCAACGTAACCCACAAATCCCGGTTACAGAAATCGAAGATATCTATTGGGGATGTGTTCAACAAACGCTAGAACAAGGAATGAATATTGCGCGCAATGCCGCTGTTTTAGCCGGACTGCCATTTGAAATAGGCGCAGTCACGGTCAATCGCCTGTGTGGTTCATCAATGCAGGCTCTGCATGATGCCGCAAGATCTGTTGCTGTCGGGGACGCAGATATTTGTCTCATCGGTGGGGTCGAACATATGGGCCATGTCCCGATGACACATGGGATTGATATGCATCCCGGCCTTAGTAAACATGCGGCGAAAGCTGCCGGGATGATGGGTTTGACCGCGGAAATGTTGGCCAAACAAAACCACATCAGTCGAGAGGCCCAAGATCAATTTGCTTTACGCTCTCATCAAAGAGCGGCACAAGCAACCGAGAAAAAGTTATTTCAACGGGAAATCGTGCCAACGCAAGGCCACGATGAACAAGGCGCACTGATTGCGCTGCAAGAGGACGAAGTCATTCGTCGTGATGCATCGCTCGATTCTCTTGCATCGCTCAAGCCTGTTTTCGACCCAGCGAACGGAACCGTGACCGCCGGAAGTTCTTCTGCCTTATCAGACGGAGCATCAGCCATGGTTGTCATGACAGAAGAGAAAGCACAGCAACTCGGATTACCAATTCGCGCAAAGATTCGGGCAATGGCTGTCGCAGGATGTGAACCTTCAGTGATGGGAATTGGCCCCGTCCCTGCAACCCGAAAAGCACTGAACAGAGCCGGATTATCTCTGCACGATATTGACGTCATCGAACTGAATGAAGCTTTTGCAGCTCAGGCTCTTTCTTGTATCCGGCACTTTGAACTGACGGATAGCTTTGACGATAAAGTGAATTTATGGGGCGGTGCGATTGCATTGGGTCACCCGCTGGGATGTTCAGGTGCCAGAATATCGACAACACTACTACATGTAATGGAACATCAGGATGCCCAGTTTGGGCTGGCAACTATGTGTATCGGGATGGGCCAGGGAATCGCGACTATTTTTGAACGCGTCCGCTAATCAGATTGCTCCCCAAACGAAAAAGGCTCCTTTCGGGAGCCTTTTCTTTTATTCATACCTAGTGAGCACTGATTTCTAACTATGGTTGGTTTCTAACTATGATTAGTTCCTAACCCGTATCTCTTGTGAATTAGGATTTGTTTTTCACAGGTCTTTGCCAACCTTCAACCCGGCGCTCTTTCGCTCGGGTAATCACTAACTCTCCCTGAGCCACATTTCGGGTTAATGTTGTCCCTGCCCCAATCGTTGCACCATCTTCAACTGTGACCGGTGCCACCAGCTGACAGTCAGACCCGACAAACACATCGTCACCAATCACTGTTTTATGTTTATTGGCACCATCATAATTACAAGTAATCACACCCGCACCAACGTTTACGCGATCACCGATTTCAGCATCACCCAGATAAGTGAGATGATTGGCTTTCGAACCCTGGCCTAAACGTGCATTTTTAACTTCGACAAAATTACCGACATGCGCATCATCTTTTAACTCAGCGCCCGGTCTCAACCGAGTAAACGGACCGACAGTACACATTTCTCCGACCGTCGCCCCTTCAATAACACTGTACGGACGAATGATTGTGTTGTCATCAATCTCACAGTCCTTCAACACCGAGCCCGCGCCAATAATTACATTATTGCCCAGAGAGACACTGCCTTCGATAACAACATTGACATCAATTTCGACATCATAACCGCATTGTAACTGTCCCCGGAGATCAAACCGGGCCGGATCCCGAAGCATAACCCCTTGCGCTAAGAGTTTATTCGCCAGCGAATGCTGATAAGCTCTTTCCAACCGAGAAAGCTGAACACGATCATTCACACCTTCTACTTCCATTGAATCCATCGGGTGAACGGCCTGAATCGCTCTTCCTTCCGCATGGGCTGCCGCAATAACATCCGTTAAATAATATTCACCTTGCGCATTATTATTCTCTAATCCAGACAACCAGCGTTTTAGATCTTTTCCTGAAGCGACCAATACACCGGTATTCACTTCCTGGATCGCCAGTTCTGCTTCTGAGGCATCTTTCTGCTCGACAATGGCAGTCACAGCATCATTTTGACGGATAATTCGTCCATATCCTGTAGGATTGTCTAATACGACGGTTAATAATGCTATCCCACCTTGTGGCTGTGAAGAGAGCAAATTGCCGATCGTCTCTTCCGAAATCAACGGCACATCACCATACAAAACAATGATCTGCTCATCATCCTGAAAATAAGGAGCCGCCTGATCGACTGCATGTCCTGTCCCCAATTGCTGCGATTGCAGTACCCAATTGACGGATTCAGTCGAAAGTTGTTGTTGCATCAACTCACCACCGTGACCATAAACAAGGTGGATTTGCTGGGCACCAATCCCCTGACATGTATCAATCACATGTTTTACCATCGGTTTGCCTGCCAACGTATGGAGAACCTTGGGTAACTGAGAATACATCCGGGTTCCTTTTCCCGCGGCCAAAATCACGGCACTGAATTTCATGGACTACCTTTATTTTTAATCGGAAAGAGACTTCTGATTTTATATGGGAAATCCCCAATAGTTAAATCATCAGCAATAATTTTTGAAGGGAAACAAAAAAGGCGACCGCAGGTCGCCTTTTTGAACGTCATAAATGGTTTAACGACGTTTTTTAACCAGCTCGATTACTCGTAGCTTAGCAATGGCTTTAGCCAGTTCACTGGCCGCCTGCGCGAAGTCCATACCGCCTTGCTGATTCTGAATTTTCTCTTCAGCGCGACGTTTGGCTTCTTCCGCCTTTGCTGCGTCTAGATCTTCACCACGAATGGCTGTATCAGCCAGTACCGTAGAGGTACTTGCCTGAACTTCCACTATACCACCAGAAACATAAATGATTTCTTCGTGGCCGTGCTGCTTCACAATACGCACCATACCAGGCTTTATAGCGGTCAGAAGCGGTGCGTGACCATGGTAAATACCAAGTTCACCTTCGCTACCGGTCACCTGAAATGTTTCAACCATGCCAGAGAAAATTTTCTTCTCAGCACTGACAACATCCAGATGAAAGGGTATTGATGCCATATCGCCTCCTAGTCAGCCTTATAGCTTCTTCGCATTCTCAACAGCGTCATCAATTGCACCGCAGTACATAAACGCTTGTTCAGGAACGTCATCATATTCACCGGAAAGGAGACCTTTGAAACCACGTAGGGTTTCTTTCAGAGGGACGTAAATCCCTGGGTCACCAGTAAATACTTCAGCAACGTGGTAAGGCTGAGTCAGGAAACGCTCGATCTTACGCGCACGAGCAACAACCAGCTTATCATCTTCAGAAAGCTCATCCATACCCAGAATCGCAATGATATCTTTCAACTCTTTATAGCGTTGAAGTGTTGACTGAACACCACGAGCAATGTCGTAATGTTCTTGACCAACAACGAGTGGATCAAGCTGACGAGACGTTGAATCTAGCGGGTCAATCGCTGGATACAAACCCATTGCCGCGATGTTACGGTTCAATACAACCGTCGCATCCAAGTGAGCAAATGTTGTCGCCGGAGATGGGTCAGTCAAGTCATCCGCAGGTACATATACCGCCTGTACAGACGTGATAGAACCTGTTTTGGTTGACGTGATACGTTCTTGTAGCACACCCATTTCTTCTGCCAGTGTCGGCTGATAACCTACCGCGGAAGGCATCCGACCCAATAGGGCTGAAACTTCTGTTCCCGCCAATGTATAACGGTAAATGTTATCGATAAACAGAAGTACATCACGACCTTCGTCACGGAACTTCTCGGCCATTGTCAAACCAGTCAGGGCAACACGCAGACGGTTACCTGGTGGTTCATTCATCTGACCATAAACCATCGCTACCTTAGATTCTTCAGGGTTTTCGATGTTTACAACACCAGCTTCCTGCATCTCGAAGTAGAAATCGTTCCCTTCACGAGTACGCTCACCAACCCCTGCGAATACTGACAAACCTGAGTGTTGCAGTGCGATGTTATTGATCAGCTCCATCATGTTGACGGTCTTACCAACACCAGCACCACCAAACAGACCGATTTTACCCCCTTTTGCAAACGGGCAAATCAAGTCAATAACCTTAACACCTGTTTCTAAAAGCTCAGTCGAATTTGACTGTTCTTCGTAGCTTGGCGCTTCACGGTGAATTGAGTACGTTACTTCTGCACCGATATCACCACGTTCGTCAATCGCATCACCTAAAACGTTCATGATACGACCTAACGTTTTAGTACCGACAGGTACTGAGATTGGAGCGCCAGTATTTTCTACTGTCATTCCACGACGTAAACCATCCGAGCTACCCATAACGATGGCACGAATCACGCCACCGCCTAGTTGTTGTTGTACTTCAAGAACCAAACGCTCTTTAGCATCGACAACATTCAGAGCATCGTAAACACTAGGTACATCACTCTGTGGGAACTCTACGTCGACTACTGCACCAATGATCTGTACGATCTTACCTGTAGCCATCGTTAATCCTCTAAACTATTTATTTGACCTTCACTTAAACCGCAGCTGCGCCGCCCACGATTTCCGACAGTTCTTGTGTAATCGCAGCTTGACGCGCTTTGTTATACACAAGTTCCAGATCTTCAATCAGGTTACCCGCATTATCAGTTGCAGCTTTCATAGCAACCATTCGAGCCGCTTGCTCACAAGCAAGATTCTCCACTACCCCTTGATAAACCTGAGACTCTATATAACGTTGCAACAACATATCAAGTAGAGGTTTTGGTTCAGGTTCATAGAGGTAATCCCATGAATGCTCACGCTTTACTTCTTTACTGTCTGATTTAGGCAAAGGTAGCAATTGATCGATCGTTGGTTCTTGCACCATGGTGTTCACAAAACGGTTAAACACGACATAGAGGCGATCCAACTCACCTTCATCATATTTTTTCAGCATCACATTAACAGAGCCGATCAAATCTTCCAGAGATGGAGCATCTCCTAATCCAGAAGTCTGAGCAGCAACTTTTGCGCCGCTGTTATTGAAAAATGCTGTCGCTTTTGAACCGATCACGGCCAACTCAACGTCAACATTCTTCTCTGACCAGGATGTCATATCCAGTAGGGCTTTTTTGAACAAGTTAATGTTCAAACCACCACATAATCCACGATCAGTAGAAATGATGATATAACCAACACGTTTGGCTTCACGCTCTTCCAGATACGGATGACGATATTCCAGATTTGCGTTTGCCACATGACCGATCACTTTACGCATTGTTTCCGCGTATGGACGGGAAGACTCCATTGCATCTTGACTACGACGCATTTTAGAAGCCGCTACCATTTCCATCGCTTTCGTAATCTTCTGGGTGCTTTTCACACTCCCGATTTTACTACGTATCTCTTTTGCGCCGGCCATCGTCACTCTCCATTAGTTGGTGGCAATCAAGCCACCGACTTTGATTACCAAGTTTGAGTTGCTTTAAACTCATCGACCAGCTTCTTCAGCTGTGCTTCGATGTCATCGTTATAAGCACCTGTCTTGTTGATCTCAGCTGCTAAATCAGCATATTGATTACGAGCGAACGACAGTAATGAGGCTTCAAAATCAAGGAGTCGATTTAACTCGATATCTCCAAGATAACCACGTTCCGCAGCAAAGATAACCAGTGCCTGTTCAAAAACGGACATTGGTGAGTATTGCTTCTGTTTCATCAGTTCAGTAACTTTCTGACCATGATCCAGCTGTTTCTTCGTCGTATCATCCAGATCAGAAGAGAACTGAGCAAACGCAGCCAACTCACGATACTGTGCAAGCGCGGTACGAATACCACCAGAGAGTTTCTTGATAATTTTCGTCTGAGCAGAACCACCCACACGAGATACCGAGATACCTGGGTCAACAGCAGGACGAACCCCTGCGTTAAACAATTCTGTCTGCAGGAAGATCTGACCATCTGTAATCGAGATTACGTTTGTCGGTACGAATGCAGAAACGTCACCAGCTTGAGTTTCGATGATAGGCAATGCAGTTAAAGAACCCGTTTTACCTTTCACTTCACCATTGGTGAATTTTTCTACATATCCTTCACTGACACGTGATGCACGCTCAAGTAAACGAGAGTGTAAATAGAATACATCCCCAGGGAATGCTTCACGGCCTGGTGGGCGCTTCAGTAGTAGAGAAATCTGACGATAAGCAACGGCTTGCTTTGACAGATCATCATAAACAATCAGTGCATCTTCACCACGATCACGGAAGTATTCACCCATTGCACATCCAGCATAAGGCGCCAGATATTGCAGTGCTGCAGATTCAGAAGCAGAAGCGACAACAACGACTGTATTCGATAATGCGCCATGCTCTTCAAGCTTGCGCACAACGTTTGCAATCGTGGAAGCTTTCTGTCCAATCGCAACATAAATAGAATAAATACCAGAATCTTTCTGGTTGATAATCGAGTCAATCGCCATCGCTGTTTTACCAGTCTGACGGTCACCGATAATCAACTCACGCTGACCACGACCGATCGGAATCATTGAGTCAACAGATTTGTAACCCGTTTGAACAGGCTGATCAACCGACTTACGCTCGATAACCCCAGGTGCAATCACTTCTACAGGAGAAGTTAATTTTGCTTCAATTGGACCTTTACCATCAATCGGCTCACCCAGCGTGTTGACCACACGACCAAGCATTTCAGGGCCAACTGGTACTTCAAGAATCCGACCTGTACCTGTAACTTTAGTGCCTTCCTTAAGGTCAGCATACGGGCCCATTACAACCGCACCAACCGAGTCACGCTCAAGGTTGAGTGCTAAGGCATAACGGCCACCCGGTAATTCGATCATTTCACCTTGCATCACGTCCTTCAGGCCGTGGATGCGGATAATACCATCGCTTACCGAGACGATAGTACCTTCATTGCGAGCTTCACTAACAACATTGAATTGTTCAATACGCTGTTTAATTAGATCGCTAATTTCCGTGGAATTAAGTTGCATTCTCCAATCCCCATCAAGACTGTAATACATCGCTCAGACGGCTCAAACGGCCATGTACTGAGTTATCGATGATTAAGTCTCCGGCTCGAATAATTACCCCACCGAGTAGGGCCTCATCTATACTGCAATTCAGCTGAACTTTGCGCTCGAGGCGCTGCTCCAGTTTGCTGCTGATCTCTGCTTTTTGTTCTGCGGAAAGCTCCGTTGCCGAAACAACTTCAACTTCCACCTGTTTTTCATGCTCTTTTTTCAACACAAAAAACAGTTCACAAACATCAGGGAGCGCTCTTAAGCGCCCATTTTCAGCCATCACCCGAATCAGGTTCTGACCGTATTCATCAAACTGTTCACCACAAATCGCAACAAAAATGTCTGCCAACTTACCGGCAGCCATAGAACTACTCAGTAGTTCATGGATCTGTTCGTTCTTCGTGATTTCAGCAGCAAAAGTAAGCATCTCACCCCATTCGTTGAGTTGCCCCTTTTCTACCGCAAAGTCAAATGCTGCTTTAGCATAGGGGCGTGCTATTGTTGTCAAATCAGACATTTGCGCCCCCCTAATTAAAGTTTCGCAGTAATGCTATCGAGAATATCTTTATGCGCATCTTTATCAATAGAACGCTCAAGAATCTTCTCAGCTCCAGCCACAGCAAGCGTAGCAACCTGTTTACGTAAGTCATCTCTGGCACGAATACGCAAAGACTCAATTTCAGCTTCAGCCTGAGCAATCAAATGATTACGCTCAACAAGGGCTTCATCTCTCGCTTCATCAAGAATTTGTGATTTCCGTTTATTCGCCTGTTCAATGACTTCAGCCGCTGCTTGCTTGGCTTCTTTGATACGTTCAGAAGCATTCGCTTTAGCTAGATCGAGGTCTTTTTCAGCGCGTTCAGCAGCCGATAGACCGTCAGCAATCTTTTTCTGACGTTCTTCAATTGCTGCCATCAATGGTGGCCATACATATTTCATGCAAAACCAAACAAAGATAGCGAAGGCAATAGCCTGACCTAGCAGAGTTGCGTTTATATTCACCGCAGACTCCTTCTATGTTTGCAAATAATTAAAAACACCAGCCAATTCTATAGACACAAACCTACTGTGCTAACTTAGCCGGCAACCGCAAACATGACGTACAAACCTAGACCGACAGAGATCATAGGAATCGCGTCCACAAGACCCATCACGATAAAGAACTGAGTACGGATTAGTGGAATAAGATCTGGCTGGCGAGCAGCACCTTCAAGATACTTACCACCCAACATACCGATGCCAATTGCTGCACCAATCGCTGCCAAGCCCATCATGATTGCCGCTGCAAGATACAGCAGATCCATGTTCAAGTTTTCCATTATTGACTCCAAGTTTTATACTAATTGAGTTTCTGATTGATTAAGTTGAATTAGTGATCTTCAGAAGCTTGAGATAGATAAACTATCGTCAATACCATGAAGATAAATGCTTGTAATGTGATGATCAGTATATGGAAAATAGCCCAAGGCACTGATAACACCCACTGTGACCACCATGGTAACAATCCGGCAATCAATATAAAGATCAATTCACCCGCATACATGTTACCGAACAAACGAAGACCCAGTGATACCGGCTTCGAAATCAAAGTCACCCCTTCCAAAATCAAATTGATTGGAATGAATGCCCAATGATTGAATGGCTGCAGTGTTAGCTCTTTTGCAAACCCGATTGGCCCTTTAATTTTGAAGCTGTAGTACAGAATCAAAATAAAGACACCTAACGCCATCGATAGCGTAATATTGACATCGGCAGAAGGAACGACACGAAGATAGTGGATTCCAACTAAGCTTGCTGCATGAGGAAGAAAATCTACCGGGATCAAGTCCATTAAGTTCATCAGGAACACCCATCCGAAAATGGTTATCGCCAATGGAGCAATTAACGCACTTTTTCCGCTGAATACATCTCTGACAGTCCCGTCTACGAATTCAACGAGCATCTCGATGAAACATTGTAGTTTTCCGGGTACACCACTTGTCGCATTTTTTCCGACTCGAAAAAACAGCCAAAGCATGCCAGCCCCCAAAAGGACAGAGATAACCATTGAGTCTATATTCAGACTCCAAAAGCCATCGCCTGAACTTAAAAAGGTCAGGTGGTGAGAGATATATTCTTGAGAGGTTAGAGTGGTTTCACCTGAACCAGACATTGAATATCCTATCTATTCACGGTTGATTGAAAAAAATGACGTTACGAACTGCACCACACTAGCCAGACAATAAAACACAATAAGAGCCCCGGCATTTATGTCAATTTCCCTAAAAATAAACACTAAAACGCCAGCGGTCATCATTAATTTGTATAGATTGCCCATATATGCACGACCAACATCCAGACCCGCATTGTCTTCGCGGCTCAACTTTCTATGCATATATAAATTTGCCAATAGTGAAGGTACGATGTACGTAAGTCCCCCAAGAAAAGCGGAAAGACCACTTTTCTCATCCAGCACATAGCCGACAATGGTAGCTAATACTATGAAAAAGGCTAACTGCCACAAAAATGACAGAATAAACCATTTATTTAACATAAGTTACCACCCGTTAACTATAGGCCGATTATACATCCGCCTTTACCTTTTACAATAAAGTCGGACCTACAATTCCTCTAGATACATCACAAAAACCCATAAAATGTAAATCAATGATTGCAAAAATAATCATCTCTGTTCTATGGATTATGACTCTAGTTTTGCAGTCAATGATTGCAATATTTCTTCCAAAGCTTGGCTGTCAGCAACACTGATGGTGATTTTCCCCTGCCCTTTATCAGAAAGGTTCACAGAAACTTTAGCCTGCAGCATTTCACTCAATCTATCAGATAAATTCAATGCCTGATTCGTTACAATAGGTTTCTGTATTTCAGGTTTCGGTGACAGTGTTTTTTTGACCAGTTGCTCAGTCTGACGAACGGTTAACTGCTTTTTCGCGACTTGGCTGGCAATCTCAGCCTGAGCCTCACCCTCTAGCATCAACAGCGCTCGCGCATGACCCATTTCTATTTTTTTCTCAGCAACCAATGATTTAACAACCTCATCGAGCTGATTCAGACGCAATAAATTTGTCACTGTCGTTCGGGATTTACCAATCGCATCCGCAACTTGCTGATGGGTCAGTTTGAACTCGTCTTGTAACCGTTCCAGTGCTTGAGCTTCTTCAATTGCGTTCAGATCTTCCCGCTGAATATTCTCAATCAGCGCCATGGCAATTGCTGCACGATCTTCCACATGTTTGACTAAGCAAGGGACTTGCTTGAGACCTGCGTGTCTGGCAGCTCGCCACCGCCGTTCTCCGGCAATAATTTCATAATTTCCGTTATCAATCGGCCGCACTACGATTGGTTGGATAATTCCCTGCGCCTGAATCGAAGCCGATAGCTCTTCCAAGGTTTCAGGAGAGACATCTTTCCGGGGTTGATATACACCGGGTCTCAGGTGGGTAATAGAAATTTCTGCCAATTCGCCGTCAGATGACATCGTTTGGCTCTGGGTCGCCACTTGTTGCTTTTCTCTTGCCATAGAACTTGTCGAAAGCAACGCATCCAAGCCCTTTCCTAAACCACGTTTAGACATGTAAGCGGATTCCTTTTTGGTTATGCAATGACTTCATCTCGGCGCAACATCTCTCCGGCTAATGCAAGGTAAGCCTTGGCACCAACAGAATATTTATCGTAATACATTGCTGGTTTACCATGACTTGGCGCTTCGGCAAGACGAACATTACGTGGGATAACGGTACGATACACTTTATCACCAAAGTGCTGTTTTAATTGATCGGATACCTCATTGGAGAGTCGATTACGAGGATCGTACATCGTTCTCAGTAACCCTTCGATTTTCAGATTACTATTCACGACAGCTGCCAACTTACTAATGGTATCCATCAGGGCCGTTAATCCCTCAAGCGCGAAATACTCACATTGCATTGGTACTAAAACAGAATCCGCAGCAGCCATCGCATTGATTGTAAGGAGGTTAAGAGAGGGAGGACAATCAATAAAGATGAAATCATAGTTATCACGAACCGAAGAGAGTACGTTTTTCAGCCGGACTTCACGGGCAAAAACTTCCATCAGTTTTATTTCCGCAGCAGTCACATCACCATTTGCAGCAATCAAATGATAACGGCCAGTTGTCTTTTGACAGACCACTTCCTGAAACGGCACTTCCTCAACTAATAAATCGTAAGCGGTATAATCGATCTGATACTTATCAATACCGCTTGCCATTGTTGCGTTGCCTTGCGGGTCAAGATCAATCACTAATACCTTACGTTTCGTTGCCGCCATCGAGGCGGCAAGATTGACACAAGTCGTTGTTTTACCAACACCACCTTTTTGGTTGGCGATTGCTACTATTTTTCCCACGGCATGCCTCGTTGTCTATTCCTTGCGCGATAAGATTACAAGATGACGCTCACCTTCGAGTTCAGGAACGGCTAAAGATTGGATATCCGTCACAAAACACCATTCAGGAAGCGAATCTATCTCATCATGCGGTAATTGTCCTTTCAATGCCAAAAAAACACCTCCATCCGCTTTGGGGAGATGATGACACCAATTTACCATATCTACCATGGAAGCAAATGCTCTGCTGAGCACACCATCAAATTTATCTTCTGGTTGGAAATCTTCAACTCGGCTTTGAACCGGTGTCACGTTATGAATATTCAATTCATAAATCACCTGTTTAATAAACCGAATCCGTTTTCCTAAACTATCCAGCAGAGTAAAACACTTATCAGGGTTCATAATCGCAAGTGGAATACCGGGCAAACCAGGCCCAGTTCCGACATCGATAAAGTGATTACCGGGTAAGTAAGGACTTACAACGATACTATCCATGATATGTTTCACCAACATGTCTTCCGGATCACGAACCGACGTCAAATTATAAGCTTTATTCCACTTATCCAAGCGCTCGACATATCCGAGCAAAAGCGTCATCTGATGTTCACTTACCGTGAGATCTGTCTGTGCAATCAACTGCGTCAGACGTGCTGCCAGCGTCCCCATGTTATGCCGCCTCTCCCTTCTTAAGCATGCCATTTTTCTTGAGATACACCAGCAAAATAGAAATCGCTGCCGGCGTAACCCCCGAAATACGTGATGCGATACCAACCGTCTCCGGTTTTGCCGCATTCAGTTTTAGCACCACTTCATTCGATAACCCTTTGACAAGGCTATAGTCGAGATCAATCGGTAGTTTGGTATTTTCATGACGCAGTGATTTTTCGATTTCATCTTTCTGCCGCTGAATATACCCCTCATACTTGACCTGAATTTCAACCTGCTCAGCGGCCTGATGATCATCTAATGCCGGGGAATACTGCGGTAAGCTTGTCAGTAAATCATAGGTCATTTCTGGGCGACGTAATAAATCTTCGCCGCTGGCTTCTCTGGAAATCGGTGTTTTGAGCATCTCATTCAGAGATTCAACCCCCGTAGATTCAGGGTTGACCCAGATATCCTTCAAGCGCTGACGCTCAAGAGCCATATTTTCGATTTTTTGGTTGAAACGAGCCCAACGTTCATCATCAACCAGACCAAGTTCGCGACCTTTTTCAGTCAAACGCAAGTCAGCATTATCTTCTCGGAGTAACAAACGATATTCAGCGCGTGAGGTAAACATTCGGTAAGGTTCACTGGTACCGAGTGTTGATAGATCATCGATCAGTACGCCCATGTAGGCTTGATCACGACGCGGACTCCAGCCTTCTTTCTCTTGAACATACAAACTCGCATTCAAACCTGCCATCAAACCTTGTGCAGCCGCTTCTTCGTAACCCGTTGTCCCGTTGATCTGCCCGGCAAAAAATAGCCCTTGAATAAATTTAGTTTCATAAGTCTGTTTTAAATCACGCGGGTCAAAGAAATCATACTCAATGGCATATCCCGGACGAACAATATGTGCATTTTCAAAACCTTGCATCGAACGCACGATCTGCACCTGAACATCAAACGGCAAGCTGGTGGAGATCCCGTTTGGATATAATTCGGTTGTTGTTAAGCCTTCCGGTTCAATAAAGATCTGATGACTATTTTTGTCAGCAAACCGCATCACTTTATCTTCGATTGACGGGCAGTAACGTGGACCAATACCTTCAATAACTCCCGCATACATCGGGCTACGGTCAAGGTTATTGCGGATCACATCGTGAGTTTTTTCATTGGTATAAGAAATGTAGCAAGGAATTTGATGCGGATGCTGATCACGACGACCTAAAAACGAAAAGATCGGGGTTGGATCATCACCATGCTGTACCGCTAACTGCGAAAAATCGACAGTACGGGCATCGATCCGGGGTGGTGTTCCTGTTTTTAAACGATCAACCCGAAATGGTAATTCACGTAAACGCTGAGCCAGTGCGATCGATGGTGGATCACCTGCGCGGCCACCAGAATAGTTTTCCATCCCGATATGGATCTTTCCACCTAGGAATGTTCCGACAGTGAGTACTACCGCTTTCGCGTGGAATTTGAGCCCCATTTGGGTTACAACGCCGATCACGCGATCCTGCTCGACGATCAGATCATCGGCTGCTTGCTGGAACAACATCAGATTCGGGGTATTTTCTAATGCGTGGCGTACATACGCTTTGTATAACGCTCGATCTGCCTGAGCTCTTGTTGCTCGAACAGCTGGGCCTTTTGAAGCGTTCAGTGTTCTGAACTGAATACCTGCATGATCGATCGCTTGAGCCATAAGCCCACCTAAAGCATCAACCTCTTTAACCAGATGACCCTTCCCGATCCCACCAATGGCTGGATTGCATGACATCTGTCCTAACGTGTCAATATTATGTGTTAGGAGTAATGTTTTTTGTCCTGTGCGTGCAGATGAGAGAGCGGCTTCCGTTCCAGCGTGACCGCCACCAACCACAATGACGTCAAAATTTTCGTGATAAAGCATGAACCGACCTCAGATATTCAGATCTGTGTAAGAAATAAAAGAGCCGCATTCTACCTTTTTTATCGGCGTTAGAAAATTGATTTTGTGCTTTTACACATGATCCTTGAACCCTATAAATATATAAGATCTTTATATAGATCTTTTTATTAGATCTACTATTAAGGAAGCGGATCTTTGTGGATAACGCCAAAATGATCAACATGATCATCAGCTTTAGGACGATCACTTACTGTGATCAAGCATTGATCAGATCGAGGATTAGCTGGGATCAAAAATGGCACTTATACACAACCCCTCGGGGAGTGCTAAGTTATTATTGGGATAACTATAGCTTCTTCACTGGATCTTTCTGTATTTATCCACAGATGATTTGAACCTAAAAATGGCAAGGAGTGAGTGATCAACGTTTCAATCCGAAAGTGCTGCTTATGCCGTTGATCTGAATATATGGGTTCTCCTGCTCCCTTTTGGGGGAAGATCTCAATGGGATTTCACGCCAGGCGAAATATTCTTGTTTCATATCCATCGATGAATAAATGATTATTTAAATGAATAAAATCAATTGGTTATTTAAATTTAAGACATGGTGTTCATTACGATAGCATAAAGAGGATTGTCAGTAATTTTAACGCAATTGGTTGTGATTTATTGTGTGGACAAGCTTGGGAGTCATTTTACAGGGCAGCTTTACTACCCTGTGGGTAACTACTTATACACCGTTGGCTTTATGTATGGTTTATTTTATGTGCTACTGAATTATGCATTGAACTGTTCAATATGCTGGGTGAGCCACTCCCCGGCGGCATCTTCCGGAACTGGATGCTCAATAATATCAATCGTACAACAGTCAGTCAGAGGCGTCGCCCCGATATCAAGCATCAGTTCGTAAGCATGTTTTCCTGCGGCGCAGAATGTGTCATAGCTGGAATCGCCAATCGCGATGACAGCAAATGATAATTGGTCTGTTCTGGGCGGTGTATCCTGAAGTGCCCGAATAAACGGCTGAATATTATCAGGATATTCCCCGGCACCGTGTGTTGATGTAATGATCAGCCAGATGCCTTCTGCCGGGATATCCGCTAAATCCGGCTGGTTATGAATCTCGGTTTCATGTCCTTGCTGTTGGAGTAATTCATCAAGATGATCACCGACATATTCAGCGCCGCCCAGCGTACTTCCCGTAATGATATGGATCATATTCATCCTCTTCACAATGGCATTCACCAATGGAATGCTTTGATTAATTTAGATAAAACGTATTGACACCAAAATCTCATCAGAAACATGTGTCGAGATACAAATTGTCAGCATAAGAGTAATCAAACCGAAGCGGGAAAGGAAGAAGCAAACTGTATATAGTGTGGATAGGATGAGACTAACCCGTGTATGAAGGTGATCATCGAGCATGATCATCACTTGTATACTAATGTGGGTTTGGTGTGGGTAACAATCAATGATCACTTTGCCCAGGTTTGTTCGATCAATATCATGATCCGTTTGTCTGTATATGTGCTTATCGGAGCGAATATCGTCGCTTTGACTTGCCCCTCATGGGCGCCAAAACCGTGAAGTCACTCGTAAGATTCGGTAACAAACCAGTTATGAAAGAATGGTTTGCTTCGATTCAATTCGGATTTTTTGTTGCTGTGACTCGTGGTCAAGGCAGGTGTCATTTAGTCTGCACGGGTGCCGGTGATTTCCGGCGTCGGGATTCGAACCCCGCATTCAAGCTTAAGGAGTATAGACGTCCGTCTTTACGGACTTTACTATACACAGTCTTACCATATCTGAATTATGGTGGACTGGATGAGGCTGGCTTCGGTCAGGCCGTTTCCTTGAGTGCGGCAGTTCGAACCCGTTCAGTTCACCACCTCCCGAGATTCGAACCTCTATCAGTGGTGAAGTTATTCATGAACTCGAGGAAAAGCATATGTCCGATTTGAATCAATTTACACTCTATCTGCCGCTGGTTGCCCGTGGTTATCTGATCGATCTGCTTGGCTTGTGTACCGATGCTCAGACCAATCAACATGAGCTGCGCGAAGTGCTGTTGTATCTCAATAATCTGATTACCTATGATGAAATGCAGTTGCAGCAAGAGGACTAATATCGGTGGGCAAGTCAAAGGAGAGCGAAGCTCTCCTTTATTAGATGTAAGGATGAAGATCTGATTTTACTGTGGCTGCTAAATCAAAAGTAAACAGCATCAGAAAAGATTATTGACAATCAACTGATTTGTATGTGTAAAATTCTGGTACAAAATCATTTTGCAATTAATCTCATAAAGAAGTTATAGACAGCATTCCTGTTAGTCATCATATTTCATTATTTACATAATGGTGGGTATGAGCAGATGGCACATATAGCATATATGACGGTTAATGGTGAGAAGCAAGGGATGATTTCCAGTGGTTGTAACACCAAAGATTCAATGGGAAATAAATATCAGGAAACTCATACTGATGAAATTACCATCTTGGCTTGTGAACAAAATATGTTTAAAGATCAGGGCCAACACGGGAAGACACATCATCCGATTCAAATTATCAAAAATATTGATAAATCCAGCCCCCTACTATCGACGGCATTTGCTAAACAAGAATATTTGGATTGTGTGATTGACTTCTTCAGAACCAATGAGCAGGGATATAACGAAAAATTTTATTCTATTGAATTGAAAAAAGCAGTGATTACAGGGATCAGTTTTAAACTTCCTCATACTGTTATTGATCATAAAGAAGAGATGAATGAAGTCCTTGAATTAAGCTATAAAGAAATTATCTGGCGGCATAATGTAAGCGGAACCATGGGGTATGATAACTGGGATCAAGGCGGTTGGCTGGAATAAACCGTTTTGCACCTGTTCTTTTTATGGAGCAGATGCAAAATATATGGCTTGTGAAGGTATGATCAGTGATTGGCTTCGGCTGAGCAGGTTTCTTCTGAATCATAGCCAAGATAGTAATACCCTTGCCAGACACTGTTTCCCTGAAGTTTCATCGAGTATTGAATTCCTTCGCTGGTTGTACAGTAATGGTAGCTATACTTTTGGGGCTCAGGAATATGAATCAGTCCGATTGCCAGGCCAATATCACTCTCTGAACTGACCTGATAAAAACTATAGCCGTTGTCGATATTTATTTGTTTTCTGTCTTCTGTGAGCGCATAACAGTTGTCAGCCGATGTGGCCTTATTGGTGACATGGCCTTGGGTTATTTGATTGCTGTTTTCCAGATGAACGACAGTGACTTCAACAGGTAATTTCAGTTTTGAATTTTTGATCGCCAGACATTTACCATGCATCCAGCCAATATCACGAAAACCAGAGTGATGATTGCTTTCTGGTATTGCATGGCAGGATGTGAGTAACAAAACAGTGCTGAAGCGTAATAATTGTTTCATTTTATCTTCCATTATATGACCAGTGTGGTGCGTCACTTTTCAACTTTTTAACACCATAAGATGCTCCAACAGTGTGCAATACCGTATTATCATTGACATTTTTCATATAAGTCACTTTAACACCAGTACCATCGTTTTTCTTGATCGTGATTGTACCACTCCATGTAATGGTCATATCGATAGCTTTTCCAGCAATATGATTACTTGTCAGTGAAGGTGGATAAATACTTCTGGGAGGAACGGCTAACCCAAACCCTTTGACCATTTCCAGAGCGCCGGCCTTACTTTTTGCCAGATCGTTATGATCCCATTGAATATCAACCCCAGACATTTTTTTAGCTTCTGATGGCTTGCATTTCCCCTGTGATATTTTCCACGACCAGTGAAACAGATAGGCTCGTTTGGCGCTTCTTTTGGTCGTTGATACTTTCACGGTTGCACCAGCATCGGTTAATGCTTTGATAAAAGCTTTGGCGTTGGCTTTGAATCCAGCTTCAAGATCCTCAACACTCTGGCTATTCTTTGCATGTGAATTTGCCCATGTTACCCAATACCGACCGCTTTTCATTTGGTTGTTGTCCTCAAAATGATGTGGTTGTTGATTTTTTGCTTTATACGATTTTCGTGGTGTTGTTTATTTGGAGAAAACCTATAAGGTCAGGCTTGAAGGGATGACACCATAGATGCCCCACTGACTTGGAAAGGGATTATTTTAAATTTATCACTTAGTTAATTATACATTCAGTTTCATTTTCTTTTTATGATGAGATATTGTGCCGGAGAATGATCTGATTTTATTGAATAGATAGTTTTTAATAGTTTGTAATGGGACTTTTTGACTGGGTATGAAGCAAAGGTATGTAAAAGGGAGTAAAACCGATTCATAAACAAAATTCCAAAATGACCATAATTGGCTTGATTTGTTTTGAAGGGTTTCACTCGTTTCTCTGATTAAAAAGCGACTTTACTTCCCGATACAGAAACTTGAAAAGATTCGTCCGAGTAAATCATCGGAACTGAATTCACCGGTGATCTCGTTGAGGTACTGTTGGGTGATGCGCAGTTCTTCAGCGAGAATCTCTCCGGCCATGTAGCCTTCAAGTTGCTGTTGGCCAATGGCTAGGTGTTCGGCGGCTTTGTCCAAAGCATCTAAGTGGCGGCGGCGGGCCATAAAGCTGCCTTCCTGACTACCGGTGAATCCCATGCAGTCTTTGAGGTGGCTTCTCAGTGCCTCGACCCCGTCACCGGTTTTGGCCGAGAGCCGGATCAGCGTGGGGACATTGACGTGACAGATCCCCATTTCTTCATTGGTTTGATCGGCTTTATTGCGGATCACGGTCATGCCGATATTGTCCGGGAGACGATCAACGAAATCCGGCCAGATTTCTTTCGGATCGGTGGCATCGGTTGTGGTGCCATCGACCATAAACAGAACGCGATCGGCTTGTTTGATTTCATCCCAGGCACGCTCAATCCCGATGCGTTCGACTTCGTCAGAAGCTTCCCGCAGCCCTGCGGTATCGATAATGTGCAGCGGCATACCATCAATGTGGATGTGCTCTCTCAGAACGTCGCGGGTGGTTCCGGCGATGTCGGTGACAATCGCGGACTCTTTGCCGGAGAGTGCATTGAGCAGGCTCGATTTGCCCGCATTCGGCCGACCGGCGATGACGACTTTCATCCCTTCACGCATGATTGCGCCTTGGCTGGCTTCGCGCCGAACTTTGTCCAGATTATCAATAATTGTTTGCAGATCACCGGCAACTTTACCGTCAGCCAGAAAGTCGATCTCTTCTTCGGGGAAGTCGATTGCCGCTTCGACATAGATCCGCAGATGAATCAGTGACTCAACCAAGGTATGAATGCGGGTTGAGAATTGCCCTTGCAGGGATTGCAGTGCTGATTTGGCTGCCTGTTCGGAACTGGCATCGATCAAATCAGCAATCGCTTCGGCCTGTGCTAAATCCAGTTTGTCATTGAGAAATGCCCGCTCTGAAAACTCACCGGGACGTGCGGCCCGAACTCCGGGAAGAGTCAGAATCCGTCGGATCAGCATATCCATCACGACGGGGCCACCGTGTCCTTGTAACTCAAGAACGTCTTCACCGGTAAACGAATGCGGGTTGGGGAAAAACAGGGCGATGCCTTGATCCAATTGGGTGCCGTCTTCATCCTGAAAAGGCAGATATTCTGCATATCGGGCGCGGAGTTTTTTCCCCGTTACGGCTTTGGCAACCTCAGTTGCTTTCGGGCCGGATACACGAATGATGCCGACACCACCACGGCCTGTCGGTGTTGCTTGTGCAACGATTGTATCTGTAGTCATAGTGATTTTGTCTGTTCAGTCAAAAAAGGCAGTATCCATCATGGATTGTCATGATGGATAGTATGATGGGCATTGTAATCAGCCGCTAATAAAAAGGCGACCCTTTGGCCGCCTCTTTTCACATTGCTCAGGTTTCTACTTCTTCGAGTGTAAACCTTTCTTCTCCAGCGCTTTGTAGATCACCATTTGCTGGATCAGGGTTACGATGTTTGATACCAACCAGTACAACACCAGACCTGATGGGAAGAACAGGAAGAAGACCGTAAATGCGACTGGCATAAATGTCATAATCTTCTGTTGCATCGGATCGGTAACGGTTGTCGGGCTCATCTTCTGCAACATGAACATACTTGCACCCATCAACAGTGGCAGGATGTAGTACGGGTCTTGTGCAGACAAATCGTGGATCCAACCAAAGAACGGCTGGTGGCGGAGCTCAACAGATTCCATCAGTGCCCAGTAGAGCGAGATGAAAATTGGCATTTGCAGAATAATTGGGAAACAGCCACCCAGTGGGTTCACTTTTTCTTCTTTATATAGCGCCATCATTTCCTGGCTCATGCGTTGGCGATCATCGCCAATGCGTTCACGCATGGCTTGCAACTTCGGTTGCAGCATGCGCATTTTTGCCATGGAAGTGTACTGAGCTTTGGTCAGTGGGTACATGACACCACGGACGATAAAGGTCAGACAGATAATTGCGATACCCCAGTTTGAGACGATACCCTGAATAAAGGAAAGCAGGCTATGCAGTGGTTTGGCGATAAACCATAACCAGCCATAATCGACCACGAGATCTAAATTTGGTGCTGTTGCTGCCATTTGGTCTTGTAATTTCGGGCCAACCCATAAGGTTGCATCGAAGTCTGTACTTTCGCCTGTTGCGATTGTCCGGTTTGGCTCTCTAATTCCGATATCACCAAGATTACGATTGGTCATCACCCGCGAAAAGAGTTTGGTATCCGGAGCCTGACGTGGAATCCATGCCGCTGCAAAATAGTGCTGGATCATCGCTGCCCAGCCTTGACCATTATTCAATGTTTCATTGAGGGCATGATCTTTCATGTCACTGAAGCTGAATTTTTTGTAGCGGGTATCTTCTGTCGAATAAGCACCACCATGGTACGTTGACATGGCAAAGCTACTACCGGATGCTTCCAGAGTCTGACGAAGATGCGCATACATGCCGACAGTCGCATTTTGACCCGATTGGTTATTGACGTTGAAATCAACATCAATCGCATAGCTGTTACGTCTTAGGATAAATGTTTTCGTGTAGGTGATGCCGTTCGCCTGATAAGACAATGGGACGCGAATTTCATCTTGACCATCTGCCAGTTGATAATGACTTTGGGTAACTTGATAAGTCGGGCGACCGTCTCTTTTATCGATGCCTTGCGGGCCAATCAGACCACTCTGAGCGATAAACTGAAAATTACTGTTCTTTTTCAGCAGCGCGAAAGGCTGATCAGAATTCAATTCTTTGGAGTATTGATTCAGTTCAGCAGAAATGACGTCACCGCCCACTGTATTGATGGAAAGCGTGAGAACGTCCGTTTTCACGGTCACTATCTTTCCTGCAACATCCTGAGTTGATACGGGTTCAAACTCATCAGAATCTGAGCTTTGAGGAGCAGCAGGAACTGAACTACTTGATTGTGTCTGCTCAACCGCAGTTGGTGCAGGATTCTGTGCTACTTGCCATTTCTGGAACAGTAAGAAAGAAACCAGCGCCAAAGCGATTAACAGGATATTACGTTGAGAATCCATCGTTATTTATCTCTGTCTTGTCTTGGGTTAGGTGGAACGGGGTCATAGCCCCCTTCATTCAGAGGGTGGCATTTTAATAGACGTTTGCCTGATAACCAACATCCTTTTACAAAACCGTGAGCTTTCAATGCTTCTATCGCATATCGAGAGCAGGTCGGTGTAAATCGGCAACGTGGTCCTAACAGAGGGCTAATGAACCATCTGTATAGATAAATCAGTCCGATGACTAACCACGATAAGGGCGAGACAGGCGTTGCCATAGTTTATCAAACAGCCTTGTTATTTCGTCATTGCTGAGTTCCTGAGCGCTTTTTTTCGCAATCACGACAAAGTCTTTGTGCGGTAATTCGTGCTGCTTCAGGCGAAAACTTTCTCGGGCAAGCCGTTTAAAACGATTGCGCCCAACGGCAGTTTTAATCTGTTTTTTCGGAACGGCTAATCCCAGTCTTGGATGGGATAAAGCGTTTTTACGGGCAATGATGGTAAAATGAGGAGAGCCAGCACTACGAGCTTGCTGGAATACATATCGGTAGTGTTCGGGAGTTAACAAACGTAACTCCCGACGAAAAGCGTACTTGTTCAAAATAATTCAGATATTATTTTGACAGGCGTGCACGGCCTTTCGCACGACGTGCGTTAATTACTTTACGACCGTTCTTAGTTGCCATACGAGCACGGAAACCGTGAGTACGTTTGCGCTTCAGAACTGTAGGTTGAAAAGTGCGTTTCATTGTTTTTACCTTACTGATCAGTAGTTTCTAGGTTCTTGTTAAACCCGGCGTTGGGCTCTATTTGCCTCTTTTTCAAGAGAGTAAAATCCGACGCCTTGCAACAAAGAG
This sequence comes from Vibrio gazogenes, assembly GCF_002196515.1. Lineage (NCBI taxonomy): Bacteria > Pseudomonadati > Pseudomonadota > Gammaproteobacteria > Vibrionales > Vibrionaceae > Vibrio > Vibrio gazogenes. The sequence continues at coordinate 1,954,637 of NZ_CP018835.1, forward strand.
GCGGAATTGTAATCACTGCCACCGATGGTGTCAATAATTGGGGAAACGAAGCGTCTGAATCTCTGGCTTATAAACTGCTTTTATCTCGGTTTTGCTAACCGCTAATCAAAGCAAATCGGCACGATACTGCGCTTCATTTCAATTTAGTCGGGCGATTATACGTTGTACGGATAAAATCTCAAGGATCCTTATTCGATCCCGACTTGATTTAAGAATTTTTTCAAGCGGATATCCTGTGGATTATCGAATATATCCTGTGGAGATCCTTGTTCAACAATGTTGCCTTCAGCCATAAAGATCACGCGATCCGCGACTTCTTTGGCAAATTGCATCTCATGGGTGACCACCAGCATGGTTTGATGAACTCGGGCCAGTTTTTTCATTAAGCTCAGTACTTCGCCCACCCACTCTGGATCGAGCGCCGATGTCGGTTCATCGAATAGCAGGAGTTCCGGCTCCTGAGCCATTGCCCGGCCAATGCCTACGCGCTGTTGCTGACCACCGGAAAGTGATGCCGGATACTGTTCGCTTTTATCCCCAAGTCCGATGTCATTGAGAATTTGCTGAGCACGCTCATACGCTTGATCTTTTTTCCAGCCCCGGACGGTGATCAATCCTTCTGCGATGTTCTGTTTTGCTGTCAGGTGCGCAAAGAGTGCATAGTTTTGAAATACAAATCCGGTTTTACGTCTGAGTGCCAGTACATCATTTTTATTCGGATTGGTACTATCGACGCTCACATCACCGATGGTAATTGAGCCTTGGTCGGCACTCTCCAGAAAATTCACGCAGCGCAGTAGCGTTGATTTTCCGGTGCCGCTCGATCCGATAATGACAATGATTTCGCCTTGATTGATTTCAAGATCAATCCCTTTGAGAACTTCACTCTCTCCGAAACGTTTATGAATATTGGTTAACTTGATCATCTCATATACGCCTTATTGAGTTTGTGTTCTGCCCAGCTTTGTACTCGGGTCAGGATAATGGTGATTCCCCAGTAAATGAAAGAGACGGCGAGGAAAGCTTCAAAATAATGAAAGCTGGAAGAGGCTTCCATTTGTGCTTTCGCCATAATTTCAGCAACCCCGAGCGTGAATGCCAGTGAGGTTGATTTGATCATATCGATGAAATAGTTCATCAGTGAAGGTAAAGCGATCCGTGTGGCTTGTGGCAGGATAATACGACGCATCGATTGAGTGGTTGTCATACCGATAGATAAGCTCGCTTCCATCTGGCTTCTGTCCACGCCAATAATTGCAGCACGAATGGTTTCCGCCATATAAGCCGCAAAATGGAGCGCTAAACCGAGAATCGCGGCACTATAAGCATCCATTCCGGTCATGATCGGGAAAACTTGTGGTAATCCATAATAAAAGAGGAACAACTGGACGAGCAGCGGTGTGCCCCGAAAATAGCTAATATAAAGTTGGCAAATCTGATCGAGTACTGGGATACGGAAGACCCGGATATTCGCAATGATGACCGATAAAATGATGGAAAGTATCATGCCCCAACAGGCTAACTCTATTGTAATGCCGAGATACTTAAGCAGGATTGGCATCAGCTCCAGCATATATTGAAAATCAAAACCCATAATGTGTGTCTTCTTTTTTTATCAGGGAATCAGCAACTGACAGCGGTCAGTGATTCCTGAATGTTGGTGTTAATGCATTTGTGTGTTTAAAAAGAAACCCACTGTGCTGGTTCAGACAGTGGGTTTATATAGTGTCATGATTCATCAGGAATCATGCCGATGGTTCATTATCTTTTTGTAATGTCTGTATTGAACCATTTTTCTGAAATCTGGCTCAGTGTTCCGTCAGCACGCATATCTGCGAGAGCTTTGTTGACTTCACCCTGAAGCTTCTTACCTCTTTTATTATTGAGGAAAGGCCAGGCATTCTCAATAGTTTCGAATGGTTTTCCTGCCAATTGAAGTGGTAAGCCTGATTTTTGAATCACTTCCAGAATAGAAAGACGATCCATAACAAAAGCATCGATTCGACCCAGAGCAACATCTTGTTCAAAGCTTGAGTCATAAGTTTTGATGTTGATTTGATGATCTGCATCGTGCTCACGTAACAGTTGTTCAAAGTTAGAACCTAAGTTAACGGCAACGGTTTTACCTTTCAGGTCATCCAGGCTGTGAATGGTATTATTACCTTTACGTACAGCGATTTGAGCACCATCAATCACGTATGGGTCTGAGAAAAGATATTTTTGTTTGCGGGCATCAGTGATGGTGATCTGGTTTGAGATCGTATCGACTCGCCCTGTTTCTAACAGACCAAACAGACCCGAGAAGCTTGCGGTTACAAATTTCACTTGATAGTCATTGCGTTTGCCTATTTCTTTCCATAGATCAACTTCAAATCCTTGTAGTTCATCTTTTTTAACAAACGTGAACGGGAAGTAGCGGCCAGACATGCCGACTTTTACCTCTGTTGCTGCATGGACATTGATAGTTGTCAATGTGAGAGCCGCAATTGCAGCAATAAACCATTTTTTCATGTTGAGCTCCAAAATCTTTCGGGCGCTTATTTTAATGACATATAGCACAACAAAAGAAATAACCATAAGTTATGGTTCATAACCTATAATAAAAATATGAATATCCATTCATATTGTTTATCTCTTGTAATGATCTCTATCAGGACCGAGAACCGCTATATTTTACAAAATGTGATTATACGCATTTGGGGATAACTTTGTAAGATCGACGTTTTTGTGCATGAACATGTGGGTAAAGTAGGGACATTTGGGGTGGATCCAAGAATAAATTGGCCAAAAAGTGTGAATAACTTGGATCTAGTTTACAGGATTGACGATCAATCACTGGCGATCTTGAAGATCAACAGGTAGAATTGCCAATCTTTATCGATCATCTAATCGGAGTGAGGGAACAGTGTCATCTTCTCTTTGGTTGCAATGTTTGCAACAGCTTCAGGAAGAGCTTCCTGCGACAGAATTCAGTATGTGGGTTCGACCGCTGCAAGCCGAGCTCAATGACAATACTCTCACTTTATTCGCCCCCAACCGTTTTGTGCTTGATTGGGTTCGAGATAAGTATCTCAATAGCATCAATCGCCTTCTCAACGAGTATTGTGGGAGTGATATTCCAAGTTTACGCTTCGAAATTGGCAATCGTCCGGTTGCTGAGCAGAAACGCACGCCGGTACGTACGCCGGCTGATGTTGCTGCCGAGTCGTCAGCGCCTGCCCGACTGCAAGCCAGAAAACCCATCCATAAAACTTGGGATGATGAGTCGGCACCGATCGAGATTAACTATCGGTCGAATATGAACCCGAAGCATAAGTTCAATAACTTTGTCGAAGGTAAATCGAACCAGCTTGGTCTCGCAGCAGCAAAACAAGTATCCGATAATCCGGGAGCAGCCTACAATCCTCTCTTCTTATACGGTGGTACCGGTTTAGGTAAAACGCACCTGTTACATGCAGTTGGCAATGCGATCGTTGATCATAACCCACAAGCAAAAGTGGTTTATATGCATTCTGAGCGGTTTGTGCAGGATATGGTAAAAGCACTGCAAAATAATGCGATAGAAGAATTCAAACGCTACTACCGTAGCGTCGATGCGCTTTTGATCGATGATATTCAGTTTTTTGCCAACAAAGAGCGTTCTCAAGAGGAATTTTTCCACACCTTCAATGCATTGCTGGAAGGGAATCAACAAATCATTCTGACATCCGATCGTTATCCGAAAGAAATTCACGGTGTAGAAGATCGTCTTAAATCCCGGTTTGGCTGGGGCTTGACGGTCGCGATTGAACCCCCTGAATTGGAAACGCGAGTCGCCATTTTGATGAAGAAAGCGGAAGACCACCAGATTCATCTGGCTGATGAAGTGGCTTTCTTTATTGCCAAACGACTGCGCTCGAATGTCCGTGAGCTTGAAGGCGCACTTAATCGTGTCATTGCTAATGCTAACTTTACCGGTCGGCCGATTACAATTGACTTTGTCCGTGAAGCGTTGCGTGATTTATTGGCTTTACAGGAAAAATTGGTCACGATTGATAATATCCAGAAAACTGTGGCTGAGTATTATAAAATCAAAGTTGCAGATTTACTGTCGAAGCGTCGTTCACGTTCGGTTGCCCGGCCTCGTCAATTAGCGATGGCATTGGCAAAGGAGCTAACTAACCATAGCTTGCCAGAAATTGGTGATGCATTTGGCGGACGCGATCATACGACGGTTCTTCATGCTTGTCGTAAGATCGAGCAGTTAAGAGAAGAAAGCCATGATATTAAGGAAGATTATTCCAATCTAATTCGGACGCTCTCTTCCTGATATCTGGACAAAAAATTAATCGTCATACAGAACAAATAGCACGGTGTCGTCAATCTCCGACCTGATTCGGTGGCGTGACATATAATAAAGAGCGAACTATGAAATTTACCATTGAACGTAGCCATTTGATTAAACCGCTTCAGCAAGTATCGGGAACGGTTGGTGGACGGACAACATTGCCGATTCTCGGTAATCTGTTGTTGGCGGTTGAAGGTGATACCCTCATGCTGACGGCCACCGATCTGGAAGTTGAATTGGTTGGTAAAATTGCTCTGGAAGGTGATGTGGAGCCTGGCCGCGTAACCGTGCCAGCCCGCAAATTACTCGATATTTGTCGCGGACTGCCCGATGATGCGATGATTTCTGTTTTATTAGACGGTGATCGATTACAGATTCGTTCCGGTCGCAGTCGTTTTTCTTTGGCAACGTTGCCAGCAAAAGATTTCCCGAATATTGAAGACTGGCAGAGTGAATTATCACTCACTTTGTCACAGGCAGACCTACGTGGACTGATCGAAAAAACGCAATTTTCGATGGCCAATCAGGATGTTCGCTACTATCTCAACGGGATGTTGTTTGATATCGAAGAGACAACATTGCGCTCTGTGGCAACCGATGGTCACCGGATGGCTGTTGCTCAAGTGTCATTACCGGAACCATTGGCTGCACAACAAATTATCGTGCCGCGTAAAGGCGTTCTGGAACTGGTGAAATTGCTCGATATGCCGGAACAGCCGGTTATCGTGCAAATTGGTAGTGCAAACATCCGTATTGAGGTGAATCAGTTTATTTTTACCTCAAAATTGATCGATGGTCGTTTTCCTGATTACCGCCGCGTGTTGCCGCAGAGTACCAATAAAGCGCTGGTGGCATCTTGTGATATCTTGCGTCATGCGTTTTCTCGCGCTGCGATTCTGTCGAATGAAAAATTTCGCGGTGTGCGCCTGAATATTGATGGCAGTGATATGCGGATTACAGCGAATAATCCGGAGCAGGAAGAAGCAGAAGAATTGTTAGATGTTCATTTTGAAGGTGAGCCGATAGAAATCGGCTTTAACGTGAGTTACGTACTGGATGTCCTCAATACATTGAAGTGCGATAATGTCCGAATGTCGATGTCAGACTCGAATGCCAGTGCTTTGATCGAAAATGTCGAAGACGATAGTGCGATGTATGTCGTTATGCCGATCCGGTTATAAGTCTGAGCAGTCAATGAATGCATTCGAACGATAGATTGAAGTATGCCACTTTCGCGCTTAATGATTCAGCAATTTAGGAATATCAAAGCCTGTGATATCTCATTATCATCAGGCTTTAACTTTCTTATCGGGGCGAATGGCAGCGGTAAAACCAGCGTACTTGAAGCGATTTATATGCTGGGTCACGGACGTTCGTTTAAAAGTAGTTTAACAGGCAGAGTGATCCAAAATGAGTGTCAGGAGCTGTTTGTTCATGGCCGTTTTTTGAACCCCGACCAAATTGAGATACCGATTGGCATTAATAAGCAGCGCGATGGCACGGTTGAGGTTAAAATAGGGGGGCAGGCCGGACAAAAATTGGCTCAGCTGGCGCAGGTATTACCCCTGCAATTGATTCATCCTGAAGGCTTTGAATTGCTGACGGATGGTCCGAAACAGCGACGGGCATTTCTCGACTGGGGAATCTTTCATTCCGTCGTGGCTTTTTTTGAGGCTTGGGGACGTTTTCGTCGTCTGAATAAGCAACGTAATGCGTTACTGAAAACCGCGACGGATTATCGAGAACTCAAATATTGGGATGCGGAATTGGCGCATCTGGCTGAACAGATTGATGCATGGCGTGCCGATTATGTGGCGCAAATCAAGCCAGTGGCAGAAGCATTGTGTCAGTCATTTTTACCGGAATTTGAAATCCAGTTACAATACTATCGTGGCTGGGAAAAAGAGACGTTATATCAAACGCTTCTCGAAAGAAATTTTGAACGCGATAAAATGTTGGGTTACACATTCAGTGGGCCGAATAAAGCGGATTTAAGAATAAAAGTGAACGGTACACCGGTTGAGGATGTTTTGTCGCGCGGTCAGCTTAAGTTGATGGTTTGTGCCCTACGGGTCGCACAAGGACAACACTTAACATCCTTAACGGGTAAGCAATGTATTTATCTCATTGATGATTTTGCTTCCGAGCTGGACAGCGAGCGCCGTAAAAGGTTAGCAGACTGTTTAAAAGCGACCGGAGCGCAAGTTTTTGTAAGCTCTATTACCCGAGAACAGGTGGATGACATGTGTATGTCAGACAGCAAATTGTTCCATGTGGAACAAGGCCGGATAGAGCAAGGATAAAAAATAAAGAGAGTAACTCATGTCGAATAATTACGATTCATCGAGTATTAAAGTACTGAAAGGTCTGGACGCCGTCAGAAAACGTCCGGGGATGTACATCGGCGACACGGATGATGGTACGGGTCTGCACCACATGGTCTTTGAGGTGGTAGATAACTCAATTGATGAAGCGTTAGCGGGTTACTGTAAAGACATCATCGTGACAATTCACGAAGATAACTCCGTCTCTGTCAGTGATGACGGCCGTGGTATTCCGACTGAGCTTCACGAGGAAGAGAATGTGTCTGCGGCAGAAGTTATCATGACAGTGCTGCACGCCGGCGGGAAGTTTGACGATAACTCGTACAAAGTTTCCGGTGGTTTGCACGGTGTGGGTATCTCGGTTGTGAACGCTTTGTCTGAAAAGGTTGCCCTGACCATTCATCGTGGTGGCCACATTTATACTCAGACTTATCATCACGGTGTGCCACAGTCACCATTGGCTGCCGTAGGGGATACCGAAAAATCCGGAACGATGGTCCGGTTCTGGCCGAGCAGTGAAACATTTACCAATATTGAATTTCATTATGAAATTCTTGCCAAGCGTCTGCGTGAGCTGTCTTTCCTCAACTCCGGTGTTTCAATCAAACTCATCGATGAACGTGATAGCAAACAGGATCACTTCAAGTATGAAGGTGGTATTCAGGAATTCGTATCGCACCTGAACCGCAATAAAACACCGATCCATGACCGCGTCTTCCACTTCAATCAGGAACGGGAAGATGGCATTACGGTTGAAGTCGCAATGCAGTGGAATGACAGTTTTCAGGAAAGTATTTTCTGCTTTACCAATAACATTCCTCAACGTGATGGCGGGACGCACATGGCAGGTTTCCGGGCGGCATTGACTCGGACGCTGAACACGTTCATGGACAAAGAAGGCTTCAGCAAAAAAGAGAAAACATCGACCTCCGGTGATGATGCCCGTGAAGGGTTGACGGCGGTTATCTCAGTGAAAGTGCCTGATCCTAAATTCTCCAGCCAAACTAAAGACAAACTGGTTTCTTCAGAAGTGAAATCTGCGGTTGAAACCGCAATGGGTGAAAAATTATCAGAATTTCTGATTGAGAACCCGAATGAAGCCAAAATTGTTTGTTCGAAAATTATCGATGCAGCGCGTGCCCGTGAAGCGGCTCGTAAAGCTCGTGAGATGACACGTCGTAAAGGCGCGTTGGACCTTGCAGGTCTGCCGGGCAAACTGGCCGACTGTCAGGAAAAAGACCCAGCCCTTTCTGAACTATATATTGTGGAGGGTGACTCGGCTGGTGGCTCTGCCAAACAAGGCCGAAACCGGAAAAATCAGGCTATTTTGCCGTTGAAAGGTAAGATCCTCAACGTTGAAAAAGCCCGCTTTGACAAAATGCTATCGTCTCAGGAAGTAGCAACACTGATTACCGCGTTAGGGTGCGGCATTGGCCGTGACGAATATAACCCGGACAAACTGCGTTATCACAATATCATTATCATGACCGATGCCGATGTCGATGGTTCGCACATTCGTACGTTGCTGTTGACCTTTTTCTATCGTCAAATGCCTGAGTTGATTGAACGGGGCTATGTTTATATTGCGCAGCCACCGCTGTATAAAGTCAAAAAAGGTAAACAAGAGCAGTATATTAAAGATGAAGATTCAATGACCCAGTATCAGATTTCTCTGGCGTTAGATGGGGCTTCATTCCACGTGAATCCTGATGCACCAGCCCTGTCTGGCGGGTCTCTGGAAGGATTGGTTCAGCGTTATAATTCTGCGATGAAACTTATTGAACGAATGAGCCGCCGTTATCCATATGCTTTGGTCTGTGAGTTTCTTTATATGTCTCGTCTGACTGAAGCTGATTGTACTGATCACGATAAAGTTGAAGCCTGGACCAAACTCTTAGTTGAACAGCTCAATGCCAAAGAAGTCGGTGCAAGTCAGTACAGTTATAAGATTGAACAAAATCAAGAGACTGGACTTGTTTCTCCGAAAATTACGGTTCGTACTCATGGCGTGACTTACGAATATATGCTGAGTGTCGATCTGCTGAATTCGAAAGAGTACGGCTCATTGGCTTCCTTATCTGAAGAGCTGAATGGGCTGATTGAGGAAGGCGCTTATATTAAGCGGGGCGAACGGACACAGTTGGTGAATAGCTTTGCTGAAGCCATTCAATGGCTGATGAAAGAATCTCGTCGTGGCTTGGCGGTACAACGATACAAAGGTCTGGGAGAAATGAACCCTGATCAGTTGTGGGAAACCACCATGGATCCGGAAACGCGTCGTATGATGCAGGTGACGATTGATGATGCGGTCGGTGCCGACGAGTTGTTTACCACGCTGATGGGTGATCAAGTTGAACCACGTCGTGCCTTCATTGAAGACAATGCGCTGAAAGTGGCTAACTTGGACGTTTAGTCGGCATTTGTGTGATCTCAGACTTCCTGGTCTGGGATCTCAATTTCGTGGTCTAATGTCTCATTATCTAATAATTTTAGGGGTATGAAGCCCAATTGAACTAAAAACGTACGATAAGCTTCTTACCCTTTTGAATGCTCTCTTGCCAACTTCTTAGCAACGCGAATTACTGTACGATCTTAAACATTGGTAAGTTTGCGGTATCACTGATACTCAGCTTATTGATAACTCGTAGCGGATAGATTTTTTGGTGTAGACCGGAATCGGCTTACCGCCCTCTGTATTTCCCTTCCTCTTTGACGTTCTTTATTCCTTCAGCCTGACGGCGGCGGCGATCTTGGTAATCTTTTCTCGCGATAGCAGTTCGTTTTAGATTAAACGTGATCAAAAATAAAAATTCATACTAATTGCTACTACCAAGTCTGAATCGAGCTACAACTGAGAATTAAAGTATCATACTGGTTATAACTCATTTCTGGACATTTCCGAATTACACACCATAGGATGTCCCAACTACTCGGATTACACCTAGTATGGCAACCTCTGTCAATACATCACTTTTATTTGAAATAATATTTAATTTTTATCCAAATATCTCGAATTTATCCGTGTTTTATTCATAAATAAAAATTACTTAGCATGTGAACCTCAAAATAAATCAATTTCAGGTATAAACATGGATTCAACCAACCTAAACACTGTTCAGAAACAATCATCAAAAAATATTATCTCAGCTAAAGAGATTGAAATGTGGCATTTAAAAGGCTTGCTTAATCGAACTATCGACGTAGTACGTATACCCGAATATTTTAGCAAACGAAACTCAAAAGCAATTTCCGATAAAATTAGAAATAGTGAATTTTTTGGTAGCTATGTAAACGCCCCCAAAATTGGTCGAGTTGGGCAAGCATTCTTTGAATGTCAAAACGACGAAGTTTCGCTACAGCGCTATCGTGAATTCTCACAAGTATGGATAAAAGAAATGCGTAAGGAAGTAAGTCCATTTTTGACTCCAATCGATCGCTTGCGTTTAGAACTAAGCGAAGTGTGGCCAAATCATTGCCATCTCGCAGAGATAGATAACCACAAAACTTTCGCAGGATTAGTTCGAGAGTTTAAAGAAGGTTCTTTTGCTGAACCACACAACGATGTATTGAGCTGGGATCTTATCGGTGAAATGCGTACAAATATTATCAATCAACTTACAGCAAATGTTTATCTGCAAACTAGTGAAAAAGGTGGTGCTCTCATACTTTGGGATAACTGGCCAAATTCAAAAGAAGAATACGATTTAATCCGAATTGAAGGCAGTTATGGGGTAAAAGAAGAGTTCCTGAGTAACAATTATATCCGAATCATTCCGGAAGTTGGTGAACTTATTTTATTTAACCCTATGAGAATTCACTCAGTAGAAAATATACAACAAGGTTCCAGATTGACGTGGTCATGTTTTATCGGATTTGAAGGTTCAGATAAAGCTCTGCAAATATGGAGTTAATCATGTATGTACATAAATATCTCCTAGATACTTACTTACCTGAGTTTCCGACTCAAATCACTAAAGTCGTAAAAATGGATGAATCATTAGCTATTTTTTGTAGTGATACTATTTTTTACCCACAAGGAGGAGGACAACCCTGTGACCTAGGTATACTAGTAATTGATGGTAATACACACCAAGTTTACCACTCAGAAACAACCGAAATGGGGATTGCGCATTTAGTGAAATTGGATCCTTCTCTCTTAACGTCCGTTGGTAAACCATGTATACAACGCATAGATATTGAGCGTAGATTAACCAATGCCAAATTACATACGGCAGGTCACTTACTGAGTAACATTATCGAAATGTTAGACAGTAACTTAGTACCATCAAAAGGTCATCATTACCCTGATGCTTCGTATATTGAATTGATAGAAAATGAAAAGACAAATGACGTTCTTTCAGTTGAAATTATTAATGATAAAATAGATGAAATAGTCAATAAATCATCAAGATATATTCAATCGTTAACATTAAATCTAAATGAAGCTCAATCGATTAGACCACTATTAAGCCAATTGATACCTCAACAGACTCAATGCAGGATGATCGTGATTGATGGGTTTAAACCACTCCCTTGTGGTGGAACACACATCGGCAAGACATCAGAACTAAAAGGTCTTAAGGTTACGCGAATTAAGCGTAAAAAAGACCGTATTAAAGTAAATTATTTAATTGACGGAGTTAATAAATGGAATTTGTAACTGCATTACTTTCTATTTTGGCTATTCATTTAATGGCTTCAATTTCTCCCGGTCCCGACTTTGTCGTGGTATCACAGAAAACATTATTCCAAGGTCGTAAAGCCGGTATTTTATGCGGTGCAGGTGTATGTGTTGGGCTGCTGTTTCATATGAGCTATTCCTTAGCTGGATTAGCGACAATATTAGCTCATTCAAAACTATTTACTCATGTGATTGGTATTTTAGGAGGAAGCTATCTTATCTATCTTGGTTATAAATCAATAAAGGGGTCATTTTCAAAACAAAAAAACATAGAGGATGATACTACTTCCATCAGTTCAACATCGTCTGCATTTTTAAGTGGCCTCATCGTTAATATTATGAATCCCAAAGCAGCAATGTACTTTATTTCAATATTTTCAATCATTATTACACCATCAATGAATACCGAACAATTAGTATTGATCGTAGTTTCAATAATGGCTGTTCAAATGATATGGTATTTAACTTTTATTTATCTTATTACCACACCACTTTTCAAGGGAAAATTCAATAATAATGTGTATTTGATTGATCGAATTTTGGGGAGTGTTATGTCAGTTATGGGGTTTTATATGATTAGTTCTTATACCTTTTATTAGATCAGGGCAAGATCGTGAACATTTCTTGACCTATTAAAACGATCGAGTTGACGATCATATTTACCTGTGAATATATACGCTCCTTTGAAGAAAGAGAGCTACCTACAATGCATATTGACGAGTTTAAAGAATACTTCCACGCGGTGACAGATGAACGCCAATTGGCAAAGGTAACCTATTGTTTATTTAAGGTATTGTTTGGCTCTTTATGTGCCGTTATTGCAGGAGCAAAAGGATGGTTTGACATTCGCGAATACATTCTTGGTCATCATGATTGGTTTAAGCGCAATGGAATGTTTATTAACGATATTCCTGCCGATGATACGATAGCCCGTATTATCTCTAAATAACTGATCCTAATTACGCTCCATTTTCATCAAACCATGACCACTGCCGGGAAATGGTGAAACGTTATCCATAAAGTAACGTACCCGCTGTAATAATTGCCACATCGTTTTACACTGATGGTTTCGGGTCACTGTTTCATGCAAGGCGTGCCAAAGCTTTTCTATTTTGTTAACCCACGGAGAATAAACTGGCTGAAATAGCAGAATAAACTTGGGATTTTTCTTCAGCCAACTTTGCGTCTTTTTACTTTTATGAATGATGTAATTATCGGCAATCAGCGTGATCGTTTTTGCTCGCCGATACTGGTGTTTCAAGCATTCTAGCATCGCAATAAATAGCTCTGAACTCTTACTGGAGCTGGCGACATACGTCACTCTCCCTGTCTTCGTATGCAGAGCTCCGGCCAGATAATGTTTGGCGTTTTGTCCCGGTGTGACGACTTTCTTTTGCTGACCTTTGCCCCGAGTCATCCAGTCTGAACCTATTTTCGGGTTCAGATGTATATCCACCTCATCTTCGTAAAAGACCGGATGGTCAATATTACATTGTTCTAAAGCCTGCCTGATACGGGCAAGTTTCTCCTCTTTCTCCGGGTCTTTGATATGGAGCGTTGGTGCAGCTCTGCGCCAGACGACCCCCAGTTTTTATCTCATTAAATCGATAGCTTGCTTTATTTGTCTTAATAAAAGATTTAGTTCATTTTTGTAGTCTGAACGGAACTTATCGTCGGACAAACTATCACCTACACGCCAATAAATTACGTAAAGTAGTACCTTAGTGATTTTTTCTCTTAGTTCAAGAAGCTCAATACTATTACCGGGTTCTGAATAGTAAGTTAGAAATGAATTATAACAATCATCTATTCGGGAGAAGTTTTCTAATACCTTATCTTTACTAGGTTTTATAAAAGAAAAACCACTTTTATCATGACTGATTTCGGCATCTTTACTATACTTAATACAATCATCGATAATTGAAGTAATCGTATTCAAAAAAGCATCTTTTTGATATTCGTCTTTATTTTCGTCAACAATGGATAACCACTTTTCAGAGACTTTATATCCAAGTCCTCTAACTGTGACAATTAAATCATCAATCATTAAATTTTTTAAGATACTTCGAGTCTTAAAAATATATTTATTAGCAATAATACCATCTGGGCAATCTTCCATATGGAATGCAGATTTTTGCTCTCTTACAACACAAGCAATATCACTATATTTAACAACACCCTCCTTTCGTGTAAACAAACGATGAAGTGAAACTAGTACAGCAGAGTCTTGTATATGGATTTCTCGTCCAGAGGATTTCAACATTCTCTGATTGACGTCCAATGTTATAGTTCGAGACGTTTCTATATTCTTAAAAGTAATCTGGCTCATTATGATGATGTATTTTCCTAAGGTTCGAAATTAATAAATACAAATAATCAAACTATCTCTCGCCCATATGCAACAATGGTTGTAAGATAACAAACTATATTATACAAAACAACAGGATCTTGCCTTTTCAAAAAAGCGAAATCGGTTGACACTTTTTGTATAAGAAAAAGTAAGCTAAATATTTAAAATAGAGAAATGAAAGCAAAGCAACCTTAGCAAGGAATGGGGCATAACCGTTTTAGAAATGGCAGCGCACCGATGGGATCGCTGCCATTTTAGTATGAGACTTTATCACTCTCACACATCAACGAGGCGATCTATATGCAAGCTGCATTAGAGCATGTAGAACTGTAAGGTGAAACACTAAAAGATGAAGATATTGCAAGGCAATCACCACTCAGTCATAAGCTGTAAACAATCAAGTTGTTGCAGCTTCACTTAGTGAATTGTAATTTTTTGATAGCGTGAAGTTGTCTAACAGTGTGTCCATATTCGTTTATTAAACTAACTAATAATGATATATCAAAGTGTATAACTTTGATTTTCATGGTTTTTTATTTAAATTTTCTTTTGATTTATTCCCTTCTGATACCTTATTCTGGTAACAAATCAACCTATTCCCGGAACATATTGATGACTCCATTTGGATTGTATTTGGAATCACTAAGGCGAAGTCGTCAGTTGCAACAAATTCAGCTGGCTGACTACTTAGGTGTGAATGCCTGCTACGTGAGTGCAATGGAAAACGGGAAGAAAGGCCCTCCTTCAAAGCAAGTTTTAAGTAAGCTGATAGATTCTCTTTAGCTGGATATAGAAGAGCAAGAAATGCTCTGGGACAAAGTAGATCAATCTCAGCGAACGATTTGATTACCGGATAACGCAACGCTTGAAGAGTATGTTCTGATGCGTGATTTACGTGATCATCTCGGGGCAATGAGTTCGGATAAAGTGAATGTTATTCGTAACATTCTGAATATGGATACCAGATCAAAATCGAAACCTAGAATCGAGATCAGGAGTATTTGATGGCTTAAAAACAAAACGGGACAACCCGTAAGGACTGCCCCGTAGTGCCTGTGTAAGTCTGAAACTTACGACGTCAGAATCAAAAGTATCTCTTTTCCTAGCTCTGAGTGCAAGACCTCGTAAACGATCTAACCATAAACAGTAATTTTTATTACCTCTCAGGGTAAGGGCTTTTCATGTCTATTAAAAATACCGTGGTTCCATTTGGAACCGAGCGGGGAGCTAGGCTGCGTCTAAATTCCGCACCTCAACCATCAGTGATTCGAGCAAGGGAGCCTGTTAGGCCGACCGCAGGAAAAGTTGTGGGCTTTTTGCCTTCAGTAAAAAAATAACCGGCAAGTTGCCTGGGAATCGCAACTTGAGAAGAAGGCCTGCTTACTCTTCGAGTTCTCTCCAATTGTAGTTAGTTACAGAGAACAACCAGTCACAATAAGCCTATCAAATGACGGATGTATACAGAAATATACCCCGGACTTTGAATTGCGTTTAAAAACTGGCCAGCGTATCTACGTAGAAGTAAAGCCATCCAGTAAGTTAGCCAATGTCGAACTAAAAACTAAACTTCGTAATATAGATACTTATTGGAAGCAGCATGGCTGTTACTTCATTGTAATAACAGATGAAGAGCTCAATCAGCCAGCCAGACAGAGTAATTTATCATTCCTGAGGTCCTACCTTTCACATCCGTGTAGTGTGGACCTTATCGAGCAGTCTAGATCATGGCTCTCTCGTAGACAGGCTGTAACTTTTCTTGATCTTGCAGAATTTACTGGGTCACTTAGCTGTGCATATTCTTTGCTGGCTCAAGAGAACATTCAGTTCATGACTTATGAGATCCCACATTTCTGATGAGATTTTATTGCTCATACCATGTTCTTATGAAAAACAGCTACCATTCGGTGGCTGTTTTTTTGTCTGTGTCCGGTATGTATCGAGTATGACAGACAGCGGCAAAAAATTTTAAAAAAATTAATTTGATCCCCTTGAACCGAATTTGAATGACCATATATCTATGAATGAAGAGGATGCCATATCGGGCCTCTGAACCGGAAAACCGCCTTGCTCTGACGAGAAGGTGCGTTAACCAAAGTACAACCGTTCGCTCTCTGGGTCGTCTGAACAGAAAGTCGAACATATTCAAATTCATGAAACTATTGCTTCATAGAGAGGATAGAAATATGAGAACTGTCGATTTCACACCTTTATACCGTAATGCCATTGGCTTTGACCGTCTGTTTAACCTAATGGAAACCGCCAACGCAAAAAATGGCTCTTCAGGTTATCCCCCATACAATATCGAGCAAAAAGGCGAAAATCAGTATCGGATTACGATGGCTGTCGCTGGATTTGCCGAGCAGGATCTTGAGATCACCCAACAGGAAAATACCCTGATTGTACAAGGTGAACGTAAACCTGAAGATGAGAAAACATACATTTATCAAGGTATTGCAGAGCGCAACTTCGAACGTAAGTTCCAGTTGGCTGATTATGTCAAAGTGGTGGGTGCAACCATGGAAAATGGCTTGTTGCATGTTGATCTGGAACGTGAAATTCCAGAAGCAATGCAACCACGCAAAATTGCGATTAACGGTAAAAACCTAATCGAAAGTAAAGAGTCATGATTGGCTGACAAATCGGTTAGGAAAAGTTGTGAAAGAGCGCCTTATGGCGCTCTTTTTGATCGCCCTTGATGTGAGACTGCTACCGGATTATGCATTCGAATAAGAGATGGGGATTGACACATTGCGAAAAAAAGATTCAACCTGATGTAATAAATTGCCGTTTTATCCGTCTAATCTACACAAGACCGTTGAGCACGCGTGAATTTATCACTTTCATCTTGGCTAAAAGAACCATTGCACGATACTCTTTTTGTTAAGGAACGTTTGGTTCAGAGGTGTTTGGTTGGGGAAGTTTGGTAAAGAGAAAGTTGATAAAGGCGAAATCATCACCAACGCTCATCAAAGCATGGAAGGACAGATTATGTTGATCAGGAAAAAACCACAGCTGACAGAAGCTGATGTGACACCGGAAGCCATTTATCGTTCTCGCCGGAAATTTATGCAAGGCTCGCTTGCGCTCGGAGCCAGCGTCTTACTCCCATCACTGAATGTACTGGCCAAACCCAGTCAGGAAGCCGGAGAGTTTCAACCGAACACGCCGCAATGGCTCAAGCAGCAGTTGCGCGATGCGCGCACCAATCAGCAAATCATCAATGAACCGTTAACGCCCTATAAGAATGTCACACAGTACAATAACTTTTATGAGTTTGGTTACGGCAAGAATGATCCTGCGGATGAGAGCGGGGATTTTCAGCCGTTCCCGTGGCAAGTCCAAATTGGCGGTGAAGTTACTAAAGCAGGCACCTATCATTTAGAAGATTTACTCAAAGGTATCACACTAGAAGAACGGATTTATCGGCTGCGCTGTGTTGAAGCCTGGTCGATGGTGATTCCTTGGATCGGGTTCCCTTTATCAATGTTACTCAAACGATTTGAACCGACCAGTAAAGCGAAATATGTTGCTTTTACGACAGTCGAGCGTCCGGAACAAATGCCGGGACAGAACAGTTTATTTAGCTCTATTGACTGGCCATATGTCGAAGGGTTGCGGATCGATGAAGCGATGCACCCCCTGACGATGATTGCAGTTGGGTTGTATGGTAAAACCCTGCCGAATCAGAGTGGTGCGCCATTTCGCTTGGTTGTGCCATGGAAGTATGGTTTCAAAAGTATCAAATCGATTGTCAAAATTGAACTGACAGAAAAACAGCCGCCGACGACATGGAGCCAGTTAGCCCCCCATGAATACGGGTTTTATGCCAATGTGAATCCTCAGGTCGATCACCCGCGCTGGAGTCAGAAAGAAGAGCGACGTTTACCCTCGGGATTATTGAGCCCAAATATTATTCCGACACGGCTATTTAACGGCTATGACGAAGTAGCGTCTTTGTATCAGGGGATGGATTTAACCCGTAACTACTGATTAAGTTCGTGAACGCCGAGATCGGTTTTGATCGTCGGAGACGCAGTGAGGAGAAATTAAATGCCGGTTACTTTACGTCGTATCGTGATTTTCATACTCGGCTGTACACCGTTATCACTTTTGGTGTGGGGTGTGTTTACTCAGAATTTAGGGGGCGATCCGGCGAAAACTATCGTGCTGGAAACCGGGCTTTGGACCTTACGTTTTCTGCTGATCACGTTAACGGTCTCTCCATTTGCCCGGTATCTGAAATGGCGTTGGTTAATGCCCCATCGACGGATGTTGGGGCTGTTTGCACTGTTTTATGGATTGCTGCATCTGTTGGCTTATTACCAGTTTATTTTGGGCGGAAATCTGGCTTTCTTTGGCTCGGAACTGGTGAAGCGGCCTTATATTCTGGTTGGTGCGCCGGCATTACTGATTTTGATAGCCTTGGGCATCACGTCAACCAAAGGCTGGATGAAACGGCTCGGGAGACGTTGGCAAACCCTGCACCGTCTGGTTTATGTGGCGTTAATTCTGGGCTGGATTCACCTGTTCTGGCAAGTCCGCTCCAGTTATTACGAAGCCGCGTTTTATGGTGTGATTGGTTTGGTGTTGCTGAGTTTCCGTTTGCCTCTGCTATGGCGTTTTTGTCAGTCTCGTTTACGTCGTCGGGGCGGTGCGCCCGTCAAACCACATTAAACGTTTTTTTCTGAATCAATGTCGATTCATTCCCGGCAGATACCGCTCTCTTTTTTGATAAGGACAAACACGTTCTGATTGTTTTGATACAATCAGCCGGTCACAAAGCAGTTTGATCAACGGAGTTGAAATGAAACAACAGGACGTCACCACATACTATCTGGAAATGCATTCACTGACGGCATTGAATGAAAAGCCCAAACCGGAAGGGTTTGAGGTGATTGAAGTGCAAGTGAAGAACTATCGTTTTAACCGTTATCTTTATCAGTTAGTCGGTGAACCTTGGCAGTGGTGGGATAAGCTCGCGCTTTCTGATCAGGAATGGCAAACCTATGCGGAATCGCCACACCTGAGAACTTGGTTTGCTTTAAGTCAGGGCAGTATTGCCGGTTATTACGAACTCGAACAGCAAGCTGACGGGAATATTGAAATTGCTTACTTTGGACTCGCACCTGATTTTATGGGGCATGGATTTGGCGGTTACTTACTGACTCATGCCCTTCAGTCTGCGTGGCACTGGGATAACCCGCAACGGGTCTGGGTTCACACCTGCACGCTTGACCACGAACATGCGCTGGCAAACTATCAGGCGCGGGGGATGTCAGTTTATAAAACAGAAACTGACTCAAACGCTTAGCCACTTCAACCTCAGATATCGCCATGATTTTCAACCCGGACCAAACGGTCTTATCATGATGGTTCCTATCAATATGACGATATCTCTCGGTTCAATCCTGATTAGTTAAACGCCGACCTCATATGCCTTGGCGACTTCTTCTGCGATGATGGCAATCCCTTTCTGCATCTGCTGGTCATCTTGCACATAATTCATTCGTAAGCACTGGTGACCATGTTGCCATTCTTCTTGTTGGCCGATAAAGAAATATTCACCGGGGATAATCAACACACCACGATCTTTCAGGCGTTGATAGAGTTCCATTGTGGTGATCGGGAGTTCATCGAACCATAACCAGAGGAAAATCGCCCCTTCCGGTTTGTGGATCCGAAAGCGTGGATCAGGAATCGCCTGTTGGAGCAATTCGATCGCGTATTGGGATTTTTGCCGATAGAACGGCTGGATCACATCTGCGCTGAGACGTAGTAGATCGCCTTGTTCAATCATATGGTTGGCGATCGCCGGACCAATACTGCTGGGGGAAAGATTAATAATGCCGCTGAGATTGCTCATTGCTTGGGTGATTTCTTCACTGGCAATCACAATGCCGCAGCGGACGCCCGGTAAACCGAGTTTCGACAAACTCATGCACAGAATGGTGTTTTCATTCCAGAACGGGGTGACATCTTCAAAAATAATATTTGGAAATGGCAGCCCATAAGCATTGTCGATAATCAGTGGAATATGATGCTGACGTGCTAATTGGTCCAGCCTGAGGATCTCTTCATCTGTCAGCACATTGCCGGTTGGGTTGGTTGGACGGGACGCACAGATTGCGGCAATTGAATCGTCCACTTGCAGATGTTCGAAATCGACATGATATTTAAATAGGCCATGCTCAAGCATTTCGATTTCTGGCCGGTACGAGATAAACATATCTTCATGGATACCCGCATCCCCGTAACCAATATATTCCGGAGCCAACGGCAGCAGAATTTTCTTATGTGAACCGTCCGTTTGTTTGCCGGCCAGTAGATTGAACAGATGAAAAAAGCTGCTTTGACTGCCATTGGTCAGACTAATATTTTTTTCCGTAATTGCCCAACCGAGGTTTTCTCTGAGCAGCGCTGCCAGTGATCGCAGAAAGGTATTTTTCCCCTGCGGGCCATCGTAGTTTGCCATGGCGGCAACCAGTTCACCGCTATCGAGTAGCGACTGACTCGCCTGATGAAAATAATCGAGCATGGTCGGAATGGCGGCTGGGTTTCCGCCGCCGAGCATAATGGCGCCCGGAGTGCGAAGGCCAGTATTCAAATCATCCATGAGCCGAGTGATACCTGAGTATCGGTTAAATTTTTCACCAAACGAAGAGAACTGCATGACTGAGTTACCTGATATTTTTATAGGAAAGAATCGCTTTTCGTTGCCGGAAATGATGCCGGTGCATCAGTATGGTGCTTGCATTGCGATGGTGATTACATTGCGGCTCTCTCGTGATTACCTTCGATTCCGCCAGCACATCATACTAGGTTTAACCGTAATGATTTTTAATTGAAAAGCAACTCTTACCTGTTTATTTCTCTCCTTCACTGATTCAGGGTTTCAGGGTCGATTGAGCAACCGGGGTGAGGATTACGCTTCATGTGAGCGTGAATCAAGATAATGCCGCCAGCCGCCAAAGTGACTAATATCTGTTGCATGACTGAGGCCGATTGGTTCGCAGATGAATCCTTTGACCCAGAGGCCGTCAGCCAGCTCGACGGTTCCTAAACCGAGCGGATGGGGAATCTGGTCGAGCAGGGTACCGATCGCTTCAACTGGGACAGACCAGACTTCAACATCAATCATGGTACCTTTGGTTTCATTGCGGATGAGACCGGGACGTTGCGGCGGAGAGCCAGCCAGAGCATACAAGCGATAGTTTGCTGCTGTTTGGGTGCGTTGTTTGAGGGTGGCACCGACGCGGGTGAGCTGGTGGTTGAGCGGCAACCCTTGCATATGTGCACCACAGACCAGCAGATCAAGGTGTGAACGCTGAGGCGGATACAGGCCACTGGCGCCGACGGGTAAACGAATGCGTTGTTGCCATTCGCAAGCCAGATCCATCAGGATTCTGTCAGAGAATGCGGGGCCGAATAGCGTAAAGCCGAACGGCATGGCTGCGTCGGTAAATCCGCCCGGGATTGCGATGGCGCAGTAATCGAGCAGATTCATGAAGTTGGTGTAGTAACCGAGATTACTGTTGAGTGTCACCGGATCCTGATTGACGGCTTCAATCGTATAGGTCGTCCCTGTGGTCGGTGTGAGCACAACATCCACATCATCCAGCAGGGCATTACACGTCACTTGGTAATCCTGCAATTGATAGAAGCCTTGGAAGGTTTCAACGGCTGACAACTGTTCTGCCTGACCGATGATGGTCTGAATCACCGGCAGACAGCGTGAGGCATCCTGTTCGAAAAATGGCTGAATGGCAGCATAACGCTCAGCAACCCATGGCCCCTGATACAGTAGTCTGGCCGCAGCGAGAAACGGAGACAAATCAAACGGGACCAGTTCTGCACCAAGGGCTGTCAGTTTTTCGATGACTTGTTCGAAGCCGATCTGATACGCCTGATTGCCGAAAAAATTCAGTTGTTCCGCTTGCGGTACGCCGATGCGTAACCCCTGAAACGTCGTTTTCGGAGCCGTATGGAGAGGATGAACATCCGGGCGGGCGTAGCTGTCCTGACGATCATAGCTCGCTGCGACCTGATACAGCAAAGCCAGATCTTCACCGTGGCTGGTAAAGAAAGTGACGCAGTCGAGGCTGCGACAGGCTGGCACCACACCACGACAACTGAGCAGCCCTTTGGTGGGTTTGAGCCCGTAAATATGATTGAAAGCAGCCGGCACCCGGCCGGAGCCTGCGGTATCGGTTCCCAGTGCAAACAGAACCTGACCGGTCGCCACCGCCACAGCACTGCCCGCACTTGAGCCACCGGAAATATATTCGGGATTGAAGCTGTTGGTGGTTGCTCCCCACGGACTGCGGGTTCCGACCAGTCCGGTTGCAAACTGATCGAGATTGGTTTTCCCGAGCGGAATCGCGCCGGCAGCGATCAGCCGCTCGACCACAAAAGCGGAATTTTCCGGATGGTAGCGATACGCTTCACACCCGGCGGTGGTTGCCAGCCCGGCCAGATCGATATTGTCCTTGATCGCGAAAGGAACACCGTACAGCGGGAGTTCATCGATATCATAGGCAGACAACGCATCAAGATATTGATCGAGTTGTGCCGCAGTGATTGTACTGATCCAGGCATGGTGTGAGTCATCCTGAGCCAGCTTCAGTTGTTGGTGTAAAAAGGGACGTACCGATAGTTCTTTGCAGCGGTACGCTTCCTGTAATTGTGTGATAGTGAGGATGGTCATCAGTTCGCTTCCTTACTGCTTGAAACAGAATGAGTCGTTAAACTGGCTGAATCAGCCGTACGAATGGTTAAAATAGGCTGGCCGGCCTGAATCGGTGAACCTGTCGTATGGCAAATGGTTTCAACCGTGCCGCTGATCGGTGAGGTCACTTCCAGCTCCATTTTCATCGCTTCGAGGACTGCAATGGTTTCGCCTGCTGTCACGGTTTGGCCGGGTTGAACCTGTATTTGCCAGATATTACCGGTGACATGACTTTCTACTGCTTCACAGCCTTCATCGAGTTCCCCGCGCTCTGGTGTGGCTTCCAACGTGACATCTTCAGCAATAAAATTCGCCTGACCGCTGTCCGCCCAGCGCTGTCTTTCGGCTTCGAAAGCCGCCTGCTGACGGGATTTGCACTGCGTAATCGCATCGGCATGGTTGTCGATCAGCGTTTGATACGTTGCCAATGAAAAGGTGGTTGTTTCTATTTTTAATGGATACTGCCCGAGCGGATGTTGGCGACGAATGGTTTGTAACTCATCGGCACTGACCGGATAGAAACGAATCTGATCAAAAAATTGCAACAGCCAAGGTTGTTGGAAATAAGGGGTGGTTCGATAGCGGTTCCACATTTGTAGGGTTCGTCCGACAAACTGATAACCTCCCGGACCTTCCATTCCATACACACACAAATACGAACCACCGATACCGACCGCATTTTCTGGGGTCCAGGTACGGGCCGGATTGTATTTGGTGGTGACCAATCGATGGCGCGGATCCAGCGGTGTTGCAACCGGAGCACCGAGATAAACATCGCCCAGTCCCATAACCAGATAGCTGGCATCAAAGACAATCTGTTTGACGTCATCAACGGACTCAAGGCCATTAATCCGGCGAATAAATTCAATATTATCCGGACACCATGGTGCATCCTTTCTGACGACTTCTTCGTACTTACGAATTGCCAGTCGAGTGGCTTCATCGTCCCAAGACAGAGGCAGGTGAACAATGCGCGCCGGTACCGTTAACTGTTCAATATCACCAAGTTGCTGCTCTAATTCGATCAGCGTGTCGAGCAGTTGTTGGCGTGGCAGGTGCAGGTTGTCATAGTGAATCTGAAGGGAACGAATACCCGGTGTCAGCTCATGAACGCCGGAGAGTTGACATTGTTCCAGTCTGAGCATGAGCGCATGGACGCGAAAACGCAGACGGATATCCAATACCTGAGGGCCATATTCCACCAGCAGAAAATCTTCACCACACTGGCGATAGACAACCTGCTGCTGATTGGCCGATGCCGGAATTTCGGCCACGATCGGGGTGTCTGGTTGTACCGGTGTGAATGAATAAGGTTCGACCTGACATTGGCTGATCTGAGCGTGTTGCTGCTGCTCGGCATCTTCCGCTTCGGTCAGTGAAACCGGCACAAAGTGAACTTTATCTCCCGCTTTGAGCTGACCGATTTTCCACAAATCGGCTTTGATTACGGTGGCTGGGCAGACGAATCCGCCTAGGCTGGGGCCGTCCGGTCCCAGAATGACCGGCATATCACCGGTAAAATCGATGGTGCCGATCGCATAAGCATTGTCGTGAATGTTCGACGGGTGCAACCCTGCTTCTCCGCCGTCCGGGCGCGCCCAGTCCGGTTTGGGGCCGACTAAACGGACGCCGGTCCGGCTAGAGTTGAAATGCACCGTCCAACTGGCGGCAAAGAATGCCTGAATATCATCATTCGTGAAAAAGTCTGGCGCACCATGCGGACCATACATGACATGAATCTGCCAGCTATCGGACAGTTCCGGCAGTGCAGCCGGATGTGCCGTGACTTTTTCCGCTGTTCGACCAGACGGCGATGGATCGAGTTGCAGCACATCACCGCTGCGTAGCGCGCGTCCGGTATGCCCACCGAACTGACCTAAGGTAAACGTTGATTTGCTGCCAAGATAATCCGGACACTGAAAACCGCCGGCAACGGCCAGATAGCTCCGGGCTCCGGGGCCGGTAATCTTACCGAGTCGTAAGGTTTGTCCGGCATTCACTTGAGTGACAACCCCCATTTGCAGCGGTTCATCATCCAGCGTGGCCTGAATCGTTGCACCGGTCAGGACAATCTGCTTGTTCATATTGAACCGCAGGGTCGGACCGGTCACGATGATCTCCAACCCGGCACAATGGTCATCATTGTGCAGCAACTGATTTGCCAGCCGGAAGCTGAGGGAATCCATCGGCCCTGATGGCGGTACGCCGACATGCCAGTACCCCTGACGACCCGGATAGTCCTGAATCGTGGTTTGGGTACCGCCATTGAGAATATCGACAGTATGCGGTTGATAAACGAAGTCATCCAGACTGCGGGTCAGAATCTGACCGTCTTGGAACAGCGGGGTCTGAATCAGTTGTTGCAGATACGCCTGATTATGGGTTGGACCGTACAGACTGAGCTGACCGAGGGCTTGTGTCATTCGGGCCAGCGCCTGAGCGCGGTTTGCTCCGTGGACGATGATTTTTGCCAGCATCGGATCAAAGTATGGGGAGACCTCAACACCGGCTTCGATCCAGTGTTCGATACGGACGCCCGGCAGTTGCGGCCACTCGACATGGCTGATTAATCCGGCACTGGGTTGGAAGTTTTTATTCGGGTCTTCAGCATAAAGGCGCACCTGAATGGCATGGCCGTCGGGCTGTCGGTCGTGCTGCCATGCTGATAAGTCGAGGGTGCCTGCCCCTTGCTGCACCATCCATTCAACCAGATCGATGCCGAAGACTTCTTCTGTGACGCCATGCTCGACCTGTAAACGCGTATTTACTTCCAGAAAATAGAACTGTTCACTTTGCTGATCAAGGACGAACTCAACGGTTCCGGCACTGCGGTAGTTGACGGCGGCTGCCAGCCGAATTGCTGTCTGGCGGAGCGCCTGACGTGTGCTCTCACTCAGATTGGGGGCCGGGGTTTCTTCGATGACTTTCTGGTTGCGGCGTTGTGCCGAGCAGTCCCGTTCACCGAGGGCGATCACCTGTCCTTGTCCGTCGCCGAAAATCTGAACTTCAATATGGCGAGCCTGTTCGATAAATTTTTCTAAAAAAATACCGCTGTGACTGAAATTGTTTTCGCTGAGTCGTCGTACCGAGTCCAGCGATTGGGCCAGCTCTGCGGCATGATTACAGCGCTGCATCCCGATACCGCCGCCTCCGGCGGTACTTTTGAGCATCACCGGATAGCCGATTTGCTCTGCCTGTGTTTGTGCGTCTTCGAGATGGCTGATGAGATCACTGCCCGGCAGCAGAGGCACCTCGGCCTGTGAAGCAATTGCCCGGGCGGAATGTTTCAGGCCAAAGGTTGTCATCTGCTCCGGTGTCGGGCCGAGAAAAGTGATACCGGATTGTTCACATAAAGTGACAAATGCCGGGTTTTCACTCAGAAAACCGTAACCGGGATGAATCGCATCCGCTTTGCAGGATTTAGCCAGTGCGATGATTTTTTGTTGATCGAGATAAGTCGCGGCCGCAGCGCCGTCTCCGAGAGAGTAAGCTTCATCAGCCTGAAGGACATGCAGACTCTCCGCATCCGCTTCACTGTATACCGCGACACTGGTGATATTCATCTGCTTGAGTGTTCTGATTATCCGGCAGGCAATCGCACCGCGGTTAGCAATCAATACCTTATTCAACATAAGTGATTCCGTTATTGTCGGGTCGTCCCGTTGGTATTGTGAGCAGAATCGGGGTCGTCCCCGGCTCAGATCTTCAGACTGGCAGGGATTAGGCGTCCCAGACCAATACGTCTATCGGGGTTGGGTTATAGGCATTACAAGGATTGTTCAGTTGCGGACAGTTCGAAATCAGCACAATGACATCCATCGCGGCTGTGAGTTCGACATATTTGCCCGGTGCACTGATGCCGTCTTCAAAAGTCAGGCCGCCGGATTCGGTGATCGGCACATTCATAAAGAAATTAATATTGTGGGTAATATCGCGTTTGGTCATCGCGAATTCTTCATGTTCGCTGACCGCCAGCAACCAACTGTCACGGCAAGCGTGCATACATTTCTTGTCTGTCGCATAGCGAACCGTATTGCTCTCGGTCGCACAGGCACCCCCCAGTGTATCGTGACGGCCACATGTATCGGCGACAATTTCCAGCATCAGATTGCCCTGATCGGAGAGAATCCGGCTTCCGGCCGTTAGGTAGACATTGCCTTGTTCGCGAATCGTATCGATTGCGCTATAGCGTTCCGCTGGGTTGTTGGCATTGTAAAACAGTGTATCCGCCGCCTGATTTCCTTCCAGATCGAGGATGCGGACAGTCTGTCCCTGATGGACGACTTTCATGTAGTAATCACCAGCCGGAACGGTATCGCGGCGGCATGCATCTTCAGCGCGTCGTGGACTTTCAATTATCATCAGAGTACCTCCTGAGGGGGGATGCAGTGGTAGCGGCGGTTATTTTCAAGACCGCGTTGATTCTCATCTTTTCCGTGTTCGGGGTCAGCCAGCGTCGCGGTTGCACTGGATTGGGTCAGTGTCAGTTGTACCGGCTTAAACGGGTATTCTGAGGCCGGGTTGAGCGGATGCGGGCAAGTCGTCAGGATGACTAGCGTTTCCATCTCGAAAGACAGGGCTATCGAATCTCCGGGCTGGCTATGATTTTCCTCGTAGATGAGGCGACCGTCTGTATCGGTACGCACTTGACTGAACAGATTCAGATTGGCAGCCAGATCCCGTTTGCCGAGACCATATTTAGCAACCTCAACCAACAGAGCGTCATAGCCGTTCTGTTTCCATTGGTTGCGGTCATGTTGATAGGTTCGCGCTCCCCATTTCTCAGTCACTTTGGCTTTATTGGCGACCCCACAGACGGTATCGATCCAACCGGTATCATCGCGCACGATGCGACAAAAAATCCGGCCCATATCTGAATAGAGGCAGTGACCTGCTGTGAGTTTAAAGGTGTGCTGGCATTTGAGTGTGTCCGGGGCATTATAGCGTTCGAGCAGGTTCTCCGGGTTGTAAAACAGCACACTCAGGTTGGCGCCCCCTGCAATATCGGTCGCGGTCAGTGTATAGCCGCGTGGTATTTTCATCGACCAGTGCGATGCACCGGGAATGGTGTCGGTAAAGATAACGTCTGATTCTGCGACAGACATCATCGGTTGATTCGGTATCTTTTCGTTAAGCATCGTAGCGTTCCTCAGATTGCATCAGGAATCGGTTGGACCATCGCACTGACATGTTCAGCCAGCAGATGATGTGTCTGGGCGGATTGAACCGCGGTTTTATGTAAAGGAATATCGAAGGTGACTTGGGCGCCGTAGCGTTCCGGTGACTGCGGATCGAGACGTGGGTGGTCAAAGACCCAGATCCGGCTGCCGAGATGAAAACCTTCGCTCAAATCGTGGGTAATCATGAATACCGTCAAGTGTTGCTCCTGCCATAGTTTCCGTACCAGTTCATGCATGTCTTTACGAATGCCGGGATCCAGTGCTCCGAAGGGTTCATCCAGTAATAGAATGCGTGGCTGTTTGACCAGTGACTGCGCAATTGACAGTCGTTGGCGCATTCCCCCTGAAAGCTGGTGGGGATATTGATGTTCGGCATGGCTTAGCCCGACTTGTGCCAGCATATCGCGGGCCTGTTGCTGAGCTTGTTGCCGCTGGTGACCAAATATGCGTCCCAACCAATGACCGCTGAATTGAGCGCTGCCGAATTCCAGCCCGATCAGGACATTTTCCAGAACGGTCAGATGAGGAAAGACCGAATATTTCTGAAAGACAATGCCCCGCTCGACGCTGGGTTCTTGCCGGAGCGGTTGACCATCGAGCAGAATGTCGCCGCGGCTGACCGATTCGGTTCCCAGTAACAGATTGAGAAAGGTCGTTTTACCGCAGCCGGAGGCGCCGACAATACTGATAAACTCTCCTTCGGTGACGTTGAGGTTGAGCCGTTCAAGGACGATATTATCGTCATATTCTTTCCACAGATTGCGGATTTGCAGCATCGGTTCTTTCATTCACTTATCCTCCCTGAGTCTGGTGATGCCAAGGGCTAAGCCGTCGTGAGAGCTGCCTGAGCAGCCAGTCCATGACAAAAGCCAGCAGGGTAATCCACAAGACATAAGGCAGAATGATGTCCATCGACAGATAACGCCGGACCAGAAAAATCCGATATCCTAGTCCTTCGGTAGCCACAATGGCTTCGGCAGCAATCAGAAATAGCCAGGCACTGCCGAGTGTCAGCCGGACAGCATCGATCAGATGCGGCAGGATTTGCGGGACAATCACGCGGACAATAATTTGCCAGCTATTTCCCCCCAGCGTCTGCGCCTTGATCAGTTGTTCTTCCGGGAGAGACTGGGTTTTTAACTGGATATCCCGAATGATGATGGGACAGATACCAATCACAATGAGGGTCACTTTGGAAAGTTCTCCTAGCCCGAGCATGATGAATAGAATGGGGAGAATCGCCATTGGTGGAATCAGGGAAATTGTCGTCACGAAAGGTGATAACGAAGACCTGAATAAGGGGAGAATACCATTGGCGACCCCAAAACAGAGACCGATGAACGCACTCAACCCAACCCCGATACCAAGCCGTTGCAGGCTGGCTAGCGTATCGTTGAGCATCAGATACTCTCCGGTCCGTTTGCTCGGTGTGAATGCCATCCGTTCAACCGCATTGGCGAAACTACTGAAAGAGGGCAATAGTTTATCTGCCGGATTGACGCTCAGACGGGCATCTGAGGCGACCAAGTAGATGATCAGGACGATCACAAAAGGCAAAGCCCCTAGCATCAGACGCAGTAATGGTGATGGTTTCCGGTTAATGAGTCGAGTCATAGCTACTCCAGATCCACTGTTGTACGGTGCGACAATCGGTCTGTCATGCTCACAGCTTGTGTTCTGCAGCCATTTGCATGTAAGTCGAATTGAAGCGGAGTTTGATATTGCCTGCATTACCGAACACTCCGGCAGGGGTTTCGATGCCGATAAAAGAGTCATCCGGTGCTCCGTCACCCAGCAGACCATGATCAAAAGAGAACTGCGCGACTTTCTGCATGGTTTTCATCAGTGAAGCACTGTTCGTAAATTGCACCGCATCAGCAGGAGAGAAGAACATCTGGGTGGCTTGCAACTGAGCGTTATAACCGGCCAGATTAGTACCGGATGCTTTTGCCATCATGGTTTTGGCGGCATCGGCTTGTGGTGATTTCATCACAGACATCACTTCATACCATGCACCAGTCAGGGCTTTGGCAAACTTAGGGTTGTCTTGCAAGGTTTGGGTATTGGCAACCAGCAGATCGATAATTTCACCGGGGATTTTTGTTGAGTCGAAGACCAGTGATGTGTGGGGCTGTGCCGTAATCTCGCTCAGTAGTGGGTTCCAAGTTACGACCGACGTAACATCCGGTGTCTGATAGGCTGCGACAATATCGGCATCCGAGGTATTCACAACATGGACGTCTTGTTCTGATAAACCTATGGCTTCGAGCGCCCGAGCCATCAGATAGTGTGACACGCTGAGTTCGACCAAATTGATATTTTGACCTTGAATGTCGGCCAGTGTTTTATGATCACCTTTTAAGACAATGCCATCATTGCCCGCGGAAAAGTCACCAACGATTAACGCGGTCGAATCAACACCACTGGCTGCCGGAATGGTCAGAGCATCCATGTTGGTCATGACCGTTGCATCGAACTGCCCTGCGGTGTACTGATTGATCGATTCAACATAGTCATTGACCTGAACGACATTGATTTGAATGCCATATTTATCGGCCCATTTTTTCAGAATGCCGGATGAATCTGCGTAATCCCATGGCATCCAGCCAACATAAATCGACCATGCTAATGTAAATTGTGTTTTTTCTTCGGCGGATACCGAACGAGAAAGGGTGAGAGAAGAAATGAGTGTGACAGATAAAACGAGTGCCGTGAGATACGGTTTCAGGAAAAATTTCATAGACCACCTCCACTGTGGGTCATCGGGTGAACAAGCGCATCAGAGACATAACCAATAATATTTATTGGTTGGCCTCCCGGGCTTTTGTCCCGCCGTGTGACCTCAGGTGAGGTTGATATCTCTCGGACCAGTCGCTGCGGTAGCAGCCGGAACCCTAGACATCTATTTCATTCATTGTACGTTCGAAATACTACTGCATTATGCTCTTCGCAACTAGTGAAACAAATAGCAAAGGCTATGCCAAAGGTTTTATTTGTATAAATAACAATGGCTTATAATTGATGTAATCATTTGTGTTGGTGGGCGTGTCACCATGTTGGTGCGCTTTTGCACTCTTTTTGTCTGATATTTTTGTCCGATATCCTTCTGTGTGTGAGCCATTTTTAATTAAAGATGATTGGTTATAAAAATGATGAGTTATGAGAATGATTTGTCGTAAGAACGACTTTGGTATGTGCTCAACAAAAAAGCCCTGAATGAACAGGGCTTTGAGGGCATTATCTTGATGTGAACCGACTACTTCTGCAAGACTGAAATATCCGCAATTTCTAAGAATAGATTGCGTAAGTCGTTGAGCAGTGTCAGACGGTTGATTTTCAGTGCTTCATCATCCGCCATGACCATGACGTCTTCAAAGAATGCGTCAACCGGTTCTTTCAGTGCGGCTAACTGGTTTAGTGCTGACTGATAATCACCGTTAGCAAATGCGGGTTCGAGTGCTTCACTCAGAACCGCGACATTTTCTGCCAGAGCGACTTCTGCACCTTCCTGAAGTAAGGTGAGGTCAACTTCTTCTGCCAACTGACCATCAAACTTAGCCAAAATATTACCGACACGTTTATTCGCCGCAGCCAATGAATCAGCCGCATCGAGCGTACGGAAATGAGAGACGGCTTTGACGCGCTGATCGAAATCAGTCGGTTTGGTTGGATGACGAGCCAATACCGCCTGAATGACATCGACGCTGAAGCCTTCGTCTTGATACCAAGCGCGGAAACGGCCAAGCATAAATTCGATGACATCTTGCTCGACGTTGGCATTGGTGAGTTTATCGCCGAACTGTGCTGCGGCTTCGGCAACTAAATCAGCCAAATCTAACTGATAGCCGTTTTCGACGATAATCCGCAGAATCCCTAATGATGCCCGACGCAATGCGTATGGGTCGGAACCTTTCGGTGCCTGACCAATTCCAAAAATACCGACAATGGTATCCAGTTTATCGGCAATCGCGACCGCAGAAGAGATCGCATTACTTGGCAGACGATCACCGGCAAAGCGCGGCATGTACTGTTCATTCAGCGCCAGTGCCACCTCTTCGGCTTCACCATCATGACGCGCATAGTGCATCCCCATGATGCCTTGCGTTTCGGTGAACTCGAATACCATTGATGTCATCAAATCACATTTTGCCAGTAGTGCGGCACGAGTTGCTTTCTCGACATCGGCACCGATGTTTTTGGCAACGTAAGACGCTAATACGGCAATCCGGTCAGTTTTATCTTTGATGCTACCCAGTTGTTTCTGGAAGATTGCCGTTTCCAGCTCTGGCAGACGGTCAATGAGTGGGCGTTTGCGGTCATTGTTAAAGAAGAACTCTGCGTCAGCCAGACGAGGCCGGACAACTTTCTCATTGCCTTCGATGACGTGACGGGGTTCTTTTGACTCAATATTGGAGACGAAAATAAACTTCGGTAGCAGGTTTTTATTGACGTCGTAAACCGGGAAGTACTTCTGATCACCTTTCATGGTGTAAACCAGTGCTTCAGAAGGAACTTTGAGGAATTCTTCTTCAAAAGAAGCGGTCAGGACGACTGGCCATTCGACCAGTGATGCAACTTCTTCAACCAAGTCTTCTTCTAAATCGGCAATCCCACCCACGTCTGCTGCTGCTTTTTGCGCACCAGCAATAATCATTGCTTTACGAGCCTCGTAGTCTGCAATCACTTTGCCGCGTTGTTGCAGAATGTCTGGATACTGGCTGGCTGATTCGAGGGTTAGTTCGGGTTCACCCATAAAACGGTGGCCGCGAATGACTCGGCCAGACTGAACACCGAGGATTTCACCTTCGATCAATGCTTCATCCAGCAAAATCGTCAGGGTTTTGACCGGACGGATAAACTGGGTGTCTTGGTCGCCCCAACGCATTGGTTTGGCAATCGGTAAGTTGGATAATGCTTTGGCGGCGAGTTCAGCAATGAGTGTTTTTGCTGACTGGCCTTTGACGGCTTGCTTGAACAGCAGCCATTCGCCTTTATCGGTTGTGAGTCGCTCTGCTTGTGCAACGGTAATCCCGTTACCCCGCGCCCAGCCTTCAGCCGCTTTGGTTGGATGACCATCCGCATCAAATGCGACCGCTACTGCCGGGCCGCGTTTTTCGACGACTTTATCCGGTTGTTGTTCTGCCAAGCCGGCCACTTTCAGTGCCAGACGACGTGGTGTGGCGTACCACTGCATCGTTTCGAAAGGTAAGTCAGCGGCTTTCAATTCGGTTTGAAAGTTGTGATAAAACGCTTCGGCCAGTGTGCGAAGCTGTGTCGGTGGGAGCTCTTCCGTTCCCAGTTCAATTAAAAGTTCTTTAGCCATGCTTTCTCTCCCCTTATGCCTGTTGGTCTTGCTTTTTGCACATTGGGAAGCCCAACGCTTCACGAGATGCGTAATAAGCTTCTGCGACGGCTTTGGTCAAATTACGGATGCGTAAAATGTAGCGCTGACGTTCTGTCACAGAAATCGCTTTGCGTGCATCGAGCAGGTTAAATGCATGTCCTGCTTTTAAAATGCGTTCATAAGCAGGCAACGGGAGTGGTGTTTCTAGTTCCAGCAGGTGCTGACACTCTTTTTCACATTGATCGAAGAAGGTGAACAGGAAGTCCACATCCGCATGTTCAAAGTTATAGGTAGACTGCTCGACTTCATTTTGGTGATAAATGTCACCGTAGGTGACTTTACCCAGCGGGCCGTCTGTCCAGATGAGATCATAAACGGAATCGACACCCTGAATGTACATTGCCAGACGTTCTATACCGTAAGTGATTTCACCGGTGACAGGTTTACACTCCAGACCACCTACCTGTTGGAAATAAGTAAACTGGGTCACTTCCATACCGTTCAGCCAGACTTCCCAGCCCAGTCCCCAGGCTCCCAAAGTCGGGTTTTCCCAGTTATCTTCGACGAAACGAATGTCGTGAACTTGTGGATCAATCCCCAGCGCTTTCAGCGATCCGAGGTACAGCTCTTGAATATTATCCGGTGACGGTTTGATCATTACCTGAAACTGGTAATAGTGTTGCAGACGGTTCGGGTTTTCACCGTAGCGACCGTCAGTCGGACGGCGGGAAGGCTGCACATAGGCTGTCGCAATTGGCTCTGGGCCAATGGCACGCAGGCAGGTCATCGGGTGAGATGTCCCTGCACCCACTTCCATATCTAAAGGTTGAACAATCGTACATCCTTGACGGGCCCAATAATCCTGCAGCGCGAGGATCATCCCCTGAAAGGTTTTGATATCATAGTTTGTTTGCATAGTCGGGTTCGCGCGAGTTGTTTGAATCATGAAAAATAACGTTGAATTATACCGATATATTGACGTATCGAGTAGGGGCAATCTTGTTTAATTGTTGTGCATTGTTCTTTTCACGACATAAAACCGATACGATGCTTGTTTTCCGTACATAAGGCCGTTAGAATCGCTGCGTCTTTGGGGAGTAGCTTACCACGCCATTGGCCCGGAATTGGATTGTTCTGCGGCAATGTCACCGGTTCGTTCGTCAACATCATTGGTGCCCATCACCGTGGCGTTCGAGACTCATACGAGTTTAGCAAGACCTTAGACAAATATCGCAGTACTAGGGGTAGGATGCGATGTTTGTCTATGGTTCATCGTCCTGCCCCGAGAGCATGTCGTGAATATTTTAGCTATATCAATTACAACTGTAACGCTGGCAGAGATCGGCGATAAGACACAACTTCTTTCATTAATGTTGGCAAGCTGCTATCGCAAGCCGTTGCCGATTATCAGTGCCATCTTCCTTGCAACTCTGGTGAATCACGCCCTCGCGGCCTGGTTGGGCGTTGTCGTTGCCGAATACCTTTCTCCGGATATTTTGAAATGGGTGATTTTTGCCAGCTTTTTAGCGATGGCGGGTTGGGTCTTGATCCCCGATAAAATGGATGATGATGGTGCCTGTTCGAGCCGGGGACCGTTTGTTGCCAGTTTTATTGCATTTTTCGTTGCGGAAATCGGGGATAAAACGCAGATCGCAACTTCTGTGTTAGGGGCTCAATTTGCCGATGGTTTGCTCTGGGTGGTTTTGGGAACGACTATTGGGATGATGATTGCCAATGTACCGGTTGTGTTGATCGGCAAGCTCTCCGCTGATCGATTACCGCTGGCCCTGATTCGGAAAATCACCGCGGTTCTGTTTGTCGGTTTGGCTGGCGTGGCGGTTTTATATTGAGTCGGGTCCTCGGTGAACACTATCGGTGACAAGCGTGATATCTGACATACATGCTTCATGATTCTCATGCTACTGTGATGCTAGGATCGTCAATAAAGGGAGTGGCGTATGTTAGTTCGTTACACTGGCATGAGCTTGAAAAGCCAATTCTACTTGTATGGATTTGGCTTTATTCTGACTGTATTGGGTATGGTATTAACCGATATGTGGTTACCGATGGTTATCGGGGCACTCATCTTGATGGGTCTGATCGTCGAGTCTTGGATCCATATTTTTCATATTGTGCCGTTACATCAGGAAGTCCGTTCTCTGAAAAAGCAGATGGAAAAACTGCAACATCATTATCAGGATGAGAAGGAGCTGTAACGCTTCGTTATATTCAACATAAAACACTTCTGTGATGCTTGTTCCACTTCTTTCGGGCAAGTTTTTGCTCACCGGGCAACTTCTTGCTCGCCTCTGGGCAAGATCTTGCTTGTATCTATATTTGTATCTTTATAACCAATTGATTTTATTGATATGTGTGAGTTGGCACAGGCCTTGCTCTTACAGTGCAAGAGCCTAAAGGTTCTATGTATATTAAAAACATGAACTTATTATAGATAATTGAAGGAATTTCAGAATGCCAACTCCATGTTATATCTCTATCGAAGGTGAAACTCAGGGGCTAATCACGTCAGGCGCTTGTACTGCTGATTCTATCGGTGACTCTTTTGTTGAAGGTCACGAAGATGAAATGATGGTTCAACAGTTTGACCACGTTGTCACTGTTCCGACTGATCCTCAGTCTGGTCAGCCTGCTGGTCAACGTGTTCACAAGCCTTTCAAATTCACTGTGAACCTGAACAAAGCCGTTCCTCTGCTGTATAACGCATTGGCTTCAGGTGAAAAAATGTCTTCTGTTACTTTGAAGTGGTACCGCACTTCAATCGAAGGTAAACAAGAAAACTTCTTCACCACAACACTTGAAAACGCAACGATCGTTAACATCGAGTGTGCAATGCCACATTGCCAAAACCCAGCAGACGCTGATTTCACTCAAAACCTGACGGTATCAATGTCTTACCGTAAGATCACTTGGGACCACGTTAACGCGGGTACTTCAGGTGCTGACGACTGGCGTAAGCCAATCGAAGCTTAATTGTCTGATGGACAGGCACCTGATGTGCCAGTCCGACAATGCTTTGATGGTCATGTTGCTCACCCTTGGTGGGCAACATTTGTTTATATCGCGACCTTTTTTACCTTTCATCCGCATTTATTGGTAATAAGCTTGTTTTGTCATCAGCAATCAGGTTGTGCTGTGTGCTGCGATGAAGTCTGAGCCCCGCCAGATAATCCCCTCATCTTCGATATCATCCTTTGAGCGTTTCATCTTTATCATTCGGCTTTCATATTTGTATTTGGGGTCACAAGATATTTTGCAACTTCTCACCTAAGCTTCTTATTGTCTCACTTGAATATGGAGAGGAATCAATGGGCCAAGCTGCAATGATTAATCGCTTAAATGAACTGCCAAGAATCGAGTCATTACTGCAAGAGTTACTCGAAATGGTCAATCAGGAAGATGTTGATTTTAATGAATTGTCTAAAAAAATAGCCATGGACCAAGTGCTGAGTGCGCGTTTGTTAAGAATGGCAAACTCGGTCTATTTTGGCGGGAGTAAAACGATTTCATCGGTCAATGATGCTTTGATTCGTGTCGGGATTGGTGCCGTCAAAACATTGGTTGTTGCTTCTGTACTATCCAGTGCTTTCAACCAAGTCAAAACATTAGATATGGAGCAATATTGGTCTGATACATTCGAAATCTCTGTCATTGCGAGTCAACTGGCTCCTTCGGCTGGTCTGGATAAAAATGAAGCGTTTACCATTGGTGTCTTGCATAATGTCGGTGAGTTAATGATTCATTCATTGGTGCCGGAACTGGCATTAGAGATTCAAACTAAAATCAAACAGGGAATGGCACCATTGGAGGCACAAAAGCAGGTCCTTGAGACCACTGCTCCTGCGTTGGGAGGAAAACTCGCCACCACTTGGAAGTTTCCTGATTCCGTGGTTGATGCGATTGAGCACTACGAGCATCCGGATGCTGCCGCCAAGAGCCCACAGTATGCCCGGTTGATTCATTTGTCCCGGATCATTAACGAACACTGGGATTTATTAGCCAGTGAGCAGGATAAATTTAATTTTATGACCAAACAAGCCTATAGCGATATGCTGAATGTATCGTCTTCAGCTGTTCCCGACTTGGATAACCATCGAGGAGAAGGGAAAGATCTTGCCCATCAAATCACCTAGTTGTTATCGATTTAGTGGTGCTGATGAGTGTCATGACCATGATGTTGCGTTAAGGATGAGGAATTGATCATGAAGATACAATCGGTTTGCATTGCAGTGACCTTGATGATTGGTTTGCTTGCAGGTTGTGCCACTCAGCAGAAGCGGGGTTCAATGATGGCGCAGTTGTATGAAGGTCGTCCTGTGAGCCGTCTGGACGTGAATGGTACCCCGAAAACTGAGCAAGAAGCGATTGCACGTGGCGATGCTGCGATGCATGCGCAGCAGGATGATTTAGCGCTGTTTGAGTATATTCGTGCGTTGTCATTGCCAGCGGGACAGCAGCGAGATGAAACCCTTTATAAAATTGGGCGCATTCATCAGTTGCATCAGCGCGATAGGTTATCCGAGAAAGCGTATCAGATGGCGTTGCAAGACAATCCGCATAATATCGACGTATTGCAGCAGTTGGGGGTGAATTACAGTAAGAAAGGGGTGTTTGAGGTCGGAAAACGTTTCTTTATTCGCGCCATTAATGCAGATCAGATGCGTTTGCATCACCACGTGATGCTATCGCCATCGCTCAACCAGATTGATACTGTCGATGCTTTAGAAATGGATCAACATTCTCCCGTCAATGCTTATATGGGGCTGGGGATTATTTATGATGTGGATTCCCAGCATGACATTGCTCAGGCGCTTTATAAAAAGGTGCTGAATATTCACCCTCAATCGAGCAAATTACTGCTTAACATTGGTTATTCCTATTATATGAGCGGTGACATTCTTGAGGCCAAGCGTGCCACGCTTGCTGCATTGGCGCTTGATCCCGGTAACAGCAGAGCGCAGAACAATCTGGGTCTCATTTATCTGAGTCAGGGAAAAATACAGCGAGCGCTGAATGTGTTTATGCGGCAGATGGAGAGTTATCAGGCGTTAAACCGTGTCGGCTACTTTCTGATGATTCAGGGCCACCCCGACCAGGCCATTCCTTATTTGCAGCAAGCCAT
Organism: Vibrio gazogenes; assembly: GCF_002196515.1. Classification (NCBI taxonomy): domain Bacteria; kingdom Pseudomonadati; phylum Pseudomonadota; class Gammaproteobacteria; order Vibrionales; family Vibrionaceae; genus Vibrio; species Vibrio gazogenes. The sequence continues at coordinate 1,992,708 of NZ_CP018835.1, forward strand.
TGATGAAAAGTCATCCTTCTATCAAGCCGCGCATGAAAATCTGGAAAGGGCATTTGCTGAAGTAAACGCCTTGGCTCATCAATAATTATTGGTGATCAATGGTTATTGGTGATCAATAGCGATTAGCGACTCGTAACATCAACACGACTCAAAGCCCTTTCTGAATCAAAAACAGATACGGTTCTTGCTCGATTTGAGCTTCCAACAACTGATGATCCATAAACCGACAGAAGCTGGGGATATCTCGGGTTGTCGAGGGGTCATCGGCAATGACCAGTAACTTCTCACCGTCTTTCATCGAACGGATGGTCTTTCTGACCATCATAACAGGTTCGGGACACCGTAATCCTTCGGCCTCTAATGTGTAGTCGGCTAATGATTTATCAATGGTCATGGCAGGGGGCTTTGTTAGTCATTTGAATGTCAAATCATACTGCCGAAGAAAAAATATTCAATAACCTCTTGGCAAATGAAACTTTTTGTTTTAATTTATTTAACATGTTTGCAACATGACGTCGAGGAGCAAGGAATGCTGAACGAAATCGACAGACTAACTATCTATGCTCTGGTGGGATTTATCTCGTTTGGAGCGTTGGTGATAAGCACATCGGCGTCGGAACAAGCTTCACTCATGCCGGTATGGGGAGTGATTGCTGCAATGATCGGGCTTTGGCTGGAAGTCCATCAATACGATACATCCAAGCATTGATTGAAAAGTAACTCTAAACACAATGCAACCTTTCCGACACTATCCCATTTTTCTTGGGCTTCCCCGCAGTAATGCGGGATTTTTTTTGCCTGTAACAACGACCATCATGCCAGTCAATTGAATTGACCGGCATAATAGCCGAGAAGCAGGCGATTCCCAGATTAAGACAAAAAGAACCGATAGGTCGGATTGTTGGTCTCGTCTTTGTACTGATAACCCAATTCAACGAGATGTGCAGAGAAACGGACTAAATCGTCGTCACTGAGCTCAAATGCACAAAGCACCCGGCCGTAGTCGGCGCCATGATTACGATAGTTGAAGAGACTGATATTCCAGTGTGTCCCGAGCGTACTGAGGAATTTCAGCAATGCTCCGGGATATTCCGGAAACTCGAACGCGTATAACCGTTCTTTGAGTGGCTTCGACGGTTTTCCGCCAATCATGTAACGAATGTGCAGTTTGGCGATTTCGTCATCGGATAAATCGATAACCGGATAGCCAGCTTTACGCAGATCCTGAATGATGCTGTTGAGTTCTTCCGGGCCACCGGCGAGACGAATCCCGACGAAGACATTGGCCAGTGAGTCATCATTGTAACGATAGTTAAACTCTGTGACCGCCCGGCCACCAATGATCTGGCAGAATTCGAAAAATGCACCTTTGCGTTCAGGGATGGTTACAGCGAGCAAACCTTCACGTTTTTCGCCGAGTTCACATCGTTCTGAAACATAGCGTAAGCCGTGGAAATTGGTGTTGGCACCGGAGAGAACGGTTCCTAACTGTTTGCCTGTCAACTGGTGCTGTTCTGCGTACTTTTTCAACCCCGCCAGAGCCAGAGCACCGGAAGGTTCTGCAATCGCACGGGTATCTTCAAAGATATCTTTCACTGCGGCGCAGATTTCATCACTGGACACAGAGACATGACCGTCCAGATATTGCTGACATAAACGGAACGTTTCATCGCCAATACGTTTTACCGCCACCCCGTCTGCAAACATGCTGACTTGTTCCAGAACCACCGGTTCACCGGCATCAAGCGCCGCTTTTAAACAACCGGATTCTTCCGGTTCAACGGCAATGACTTTGATTTCAGGCATCAGTTGTTTGATCAGCACGGCAACACCGGCCGCCAGACCACCGCCACCGACGGGCACGAAGATATAATCCAGATGACCGTTCTGTTGCAGCATTTCCATGCCAATCGTGCCTTGTCCGGCGATAACCAATGGATGATCGAAAGGGGGCACAAACGTGTAATGATGCTCAGCGGCAAGTCGTTCGGCTTCTGCTTTCGCTTCATCGAAGTTATTACCGAATAACACCACGGCACCGCCAAATCCTCGGACGGCATCGACTTTGATATCTGGAGTGGTTTTCGGCATGACGATCGTTGATTTCACACCTAACTTCGTACCGGATAAGGCCAATCCTTGAGCATGGTTACCCGCAGATGCTGTAATAATGCCCGCTTGTTTTTGAGCCTCGCTCAGATTTGCAATCATGTTGTAGGCACCGCGCAGTTTAAACGAATGAACTGGTTGGCGATCTTCGCGTTTGAGCTGGACGCGGTTATTGACTCTCGCTGCGAGCCGGGGCATGTCTTGCAATGGTGTCACCATCGCAACTTCGTAGACCGGGGCGCGCAAGATTTGGCGCAGATAATCTGCGCCGGTTTGGCTGGTGGATGTCATCGACTAGTCTCCTAGCTTTGATTTGTCTCTCACCGCACCTTTGTCAGCACTGGTTGCCATGCTGGCATAGGCTTTCAGCGCAAAAGAGACTTCACGCTGGCGATTGGCCGGTTTCCAGCCGATCTGATCTTGTTTCGCACGACGGCTTTCCAGTTCATCTGCTGACACGACCAGTTCAATGGATCGTCCGGGAATATCAATATCAATGATGTCACCGTTTTTAATCAGCCCGATAGCACCGCCATTGGCAGCTTCCGGAGAGGCGTGACCGATGGACAGACCGGATGTGCCGCCAGAGAAGCGACCGTCGGTTAGCAGGGCGCACGATTTACCCAATCCCATCGATTTCAGATATGTCGTCGGATACAGCATTTCTTGCATGCCGGGACCGCCTTTTGGTCCTTCGTAGCGGATGACGACCACTTCACCGGCTTTGACTTGACCGCCAAGAATACCTTCAACCGCATCTTCCTGACTTTCAAACACAATCGCCGGACCACGGAATTTCAGGTTGCTTTCATCAACCCCTGCGGTTTTAACGATACAGCCGTCCAGTGCGATATTGCCTTGCAATACCGCAAGGCCACCATCTTGGCTGAACGCGTGTTCTCTGGTACGGATACATCCGTCCTGACGATCATCGTCCAGCGTTTCCCAGTAGCAATCTTGTGAGAAAGCTTGTGTGGTGCGGATGCCCGCAGGACCGGCACGGTAGAATGCTTTCACGTCAGCAGAATCAGTTTGCATGATGTCATATTGCGCCAGCTGTTCTTGCAGGCTGATACCAAGTACCGTTCTGGTCTCAGTATTCAGGAGGTTGGCGCGGTTGAGTTCACCGAGAATCCCCATGACACCGCCGGCACGGTGGACGTCTTCCATATGGTACTTCTGAGTCGACGGGGCCACTTTACACAAGTGCGGTACGCGACGTGACATGCGGTCAATATCGTCCATGGTGAAGTCCACTTCACCTTCCTGTGCTGCAGCAAGCAGGTGCAGTACCGTATTGGTTGAACCGCCCATGGCAATATCCAGCGCCATGGCATTTTCAAATGCAGATTTATTGGCAATGTTACGCGGCAGAACGGATGCATCATCTTGTTCGTAATAGCGTTTTGCCAGCCCGACAATGCGTTGACCTGCGGTGAGGAAGAGTTTTTTGCGATCCGCATGCGTTGCGAGCAGAGAACCGTTGCCCGGTTGCGACAGCCCCAAAGCTTCAGTCAGACAGTTCATCGAGTTGGCCGTAAACATACCGGAACAAGAACCGCAGGTCGGGCAAGCAGAACGCTCAACCTGTTCGCTCTGTTCGTCAGATACATTTGGATCGGCACCCTGAATCATCGCATCTACGAGATCGAGTTTGATCAGTTGATCGGACAGTTTGGTTTTTCCGGCTTCCATCGGGCCGCCGGAAACGAAGATCACCGGGATATTCAGGCGCAGCGAGGCCATGAGCATTCCGGGAGTTATTTTGTCACAGTTGGAGATACAGACCATCGCGTCGGCACAGTGTGCATTGACCATATATTCGACAGAGTCGGCAATCAGCTCACGAGATGGCAGTGAATAGAGCATTCCGCCGTGACCCATCGCAATGCCATCATCGACGGCAATGGTGTTAAATTCTTTGGCAATACCACCGGCGGCTTCAATTTCACGAGCGACCATCTGGCCTAAGTCTTTCAGATGAACATGGCCCGGTACAAACTGGGTGAATGAGTTGACCACGGCAATGATTGGCTTCCCAAAATCATCTTCTTTGACGCCGGTAGCACGCCATAAAGCGCGTGCCCCTGCCATATTACGACCATGTGTTGTTGTTGCGGAACGATACTTCGGCATTGTGTTGTCCTTTACTTGATTCTTTTGGGGTTAGGCATTCTCTTGAGGATTGACGTAATCTAACCAACCCCATTTATCTTCAGTGGTTCCATTGAATAGTCCGAAAAAGGCATCCTGAATCACTTTGGTGATCGGGCCGCGTTTTCCTGAACCAACGCAGATGCGATCAACACTGCGTACCGGTACGATTTCAGCAGCGGTTCCGGTCATGAAAATTTCGTCTGCCAGATAGAGCCCTTCACGGGCGATATTGGCTTCGCGGACGGTATAGCCGAGATCTTTCGCCAAAATCATAATGGTATCGCGCGTAATCCCCGGAAGAATCGAGCTGGTTGTCGGTGGTGTGAGGATTTCTCCGTCTTTTACCACAAAAATATTCTCACCGGCCCCTTCGGACAGATACCCGTCAACACTCAGGGCGATCCCTTCGTCATAACCGTGACGACGGGCTTCTCCACCAACCAGGAGTGAAGAAAGGTAGTTCCCTCCGGCTTTTGCTGCCGTTGGGATGGTATTCGGTGCAGCACGGTTCCAACTGGAGATCATCGCATCAACGCCATTTTCTAATGCTTCTTCGCCAAGATAGGCACCCCATGGGAAAGCGGCGATAATCATATCCAGTTCAGTATCGTTTGGCGGGCAAACGCCCAGACCGACATTACCGACAAAAGCTAATGGGCGGATATAAGCGGAGTTGAGTTGATTTGCGCGTAAGGTTTCTCGGGTTGCTTCCATAATTTCTTCAACAGAATATGGAATCGGGAAGCGATAAATTTTGGCAGAGTTGACTAAACGTTGTGCGTGTTCCCGATGACGGAACACGATCGGGCCTTTGGGGGTGTCATAGCAGCGAACGCCTTCGAAGACTGATGTTCCATAATGCATCGCGTGCGTCAGGACATGTACTTGAGCATTTGCCCACGGCATCATTTCCCCGTTAAACCATATAAAATCCGCAGTATTAGTAGCCATTATTATTTCTTCCTTATGCACAAATTTTTTGTTGTAAATTGTTATTGGGTAGTTCGTTATTGCTGATTTGAATGACTTCAACAGTACGCACATCCCATAATTTTTCGATTTGGTTGGTCAATGTTGTGATTGGCCGATCGCTGTCGACGATAATTTCGACGCTGGCAACTTTGCTTTCATGATTTTGGGTTGCCGCAACCTGTTTGATGATGAATCCGCGGTGACGAATGACACGCAGTACCCGCTCTAGCAGAACCGGCTTATCATCAGCTTTGATGTCGAGTAGATATCTTTCCATTTCTGGTGTCTCCTATGTATTTTCCAGCATGTCATTGTTTGATGCACCGGGTGGTACCAGCGGCCAGACATTTTCTTCTTCATCAATTGCTACATGCAGTAGATAAGCGGTTTTGCTTGCCAGCATTTCTTGTAAAGCCGGCTCAACTTCTTCTTTCTTGGTAATGGTTTTGCCCGGAATATCGAAAGCGCGTGCCAGCATGATGAAATCCGGGTTGTCGTCCAGAATGGTTTCACTGTGGCGACCGTCGAAAAACAGAGATTGCCATTGACGAACCATTCCCAAACGCTGGTTGTTCAACAATACGATTTTGACCGGAATCTGGCGGCGTTTTAATGTGCCCAACTCCTGAATATTCATCATAAACGAACCGTCACCCGTAATCAGAATGGATTGGTCGTTAGGACGAGCCACGGCTGCACCCATCGCGGCTGGCAAACCAAATCCCATGGTGCCAAGACCCGCCGATGAAATAAAGTTTTGCGGTGCTCTTGGCTGAATGTGCTGCGCTGCCCACATTTGATGCTGACCAACGTCTGTCGAGACAACGGAGTCGTCAGGCATCATATCGGATAACTGTTTCAGTAGCAGCGGTGCATAAATCAGTTCACCGGGATGGTCATAACGCCATTTGAATCCACTCCGCAAGCTCTCACTGTGGTGAACCCAGCCACTAATATCATGTGAGAGTTCCAGTTGCGGCAGAATCGTATTGATGTCGCCCCGCAGTGCCGCATTGGCACGTCGGAGTTTATTGAACTCTGCGGCATCGATATCAATATGAATCACTTTTGCATGTGGGGCGAAAGTATCGAGTTTGCCGGTCACCCGATCATCAAAACGGGCGCCGACCGTGATGAGGAGGTCACATTCCTGAACGATTAAATTGGCTGCTTTCGTCCCATGCATGCCTAACATACCCAGATAGTGAGGGTCGTGGCGTTCAACCGAGCCCAATCCTTTGAGGGTACTGACAGACGGCATTGGGTTGAGTCGTAAAAATTCTCGTACCGTGTCGGTTGCATGGGCGAGTTGAACACCGCCACCGACATAAAAAACCGGACGTTGGCTTTCATTCAACATCGTTTGTGCTTTCGTGAGTTCATCCGGATTGGTTTGAGGCATGGCAGGGGGAGTACATGGGGTGAGCGTCGTGACAGGGGATTGGGCCAGTTGAACGTCTTTTGCGATATCGACGATGACTGGCCCGGGGCGTCCCGTTTTGGCAACTTCAAAGGCCTCCGCCAATGTGGGGGCCAGATCATTGATATCGGTCACCAGATAGCTGTGTTTGGTACAAGACAGTGACATGCCGATGACATCCATCTCCTGAAATGCATCCGTTCCGATATGAGAGCTGGCGACCTGTCCGGTAATGGCAACCAGCGGGACGGAATCAAGGAAAGCATCTGCCAGCCCTGTTACGAGGTTCGTTGCTCCCGGCCCTGATGTCGCCATGCATACGGCAACTTCTTGGGTTGATCTTGCCATCCCGATGGCTGCCATGGCCGCCCCTTGTTCGTGACGACACAAAATATGTTCGACACCACCGTCATACAGGGCATCGTAGATGGGCATGATTGCACCACCCGGATAACCAAATACGGTCTTGATACCTTGTTGTTTCAGGGCTGCTACGACGAGTTGCGCTCCGTTCATCGTGTCCCTCCCGTACATTCATCGTTCTTATTGCTTCGTGTTGTGTTGTGTGAGCACTTCATGTGCGACTCCCGTTATACCGCTTTGCCGACTGGGTCAGCGCACGTTTTATTATTGTCCAGACTAAAAAAAACCCCCGGACTTTTCAGTGCGGGGGTTTGTTTCATCTTGCTGCTATCTTTCGTCCAGTAGCCCCCGCGCGGAATCAATAATGACCACGACTAGAATCAGGCTAATGAGAGAATGTAAACGAACGAACAGATGCATCATGAATAGAAATCTTATTTTAGTGAATGTTCCAAGATTGATGAAAATCTCGACATACCTAGTGTGTAACATACAATTCTGTTACATGACAAGGAAAATATCATTCTTTTTTCATATTCTTTTATTTTCCGCCTGCGTTATACCTACCCCCGTACATTCTGCGTATCACTGATTGATACCGTGAATATTTATAAATCAATCACAAGGGAATTATATGGGGTTAGCAATCATTCATAGTCGGGCGAGTGTTGGTGTAGAAGCACCGTTGGTGACAGTTGAAGTGCATATTAGTAATGGGATGCCCGGATTTACTCTGGTGGGCTTGCCGGAAACCACGGTCAAAGAATCACGGGATCGGGTCCGTAGTGCGATTATTCATTCTCGGTTTGAATTTCCACCCAAACGCATCACTGTCAATCTGGCACCGGCCGATTTACCGAAAGAGGGTGGCCGATTCGATCTGCCTATTGCTTTGGGGATTCTGGCAGCGTCGGATCAAATTATGGCGGATCATCTGGCAAACTATGAGTTTTTAGGGGAGTTAGCGTTATCCGGCCAGTTACGAACCGTGAAAGGCGTTTTACCCGCAGCTCTGGCTGCCGGGTTGGCTGGCCGTGCTTTGGTGGTACCGCATGAAAATGGTGATCAGGCGGCTTTAGTCGGGCAAGAACAACATTATTCTGCCGGGAGTTTGCAAGAAGTCTGTCAGGCTTTATGCGGCGATTTATCGCTGGGATTACATCAGTCTCCGCCACAGATTGAACAACCAGCTTCTGGGCGGGATTTGCAGGATATCATCGGCCAGCAACAGGGGAAGCGTGCTTTAGAAATTGCCGCTGCCGGGCATCATAACTTGCTGTTTCTCGGGCCTCCGGGAACAGGTAAAACGATGCTGGCCTCGCGGTTATGTGACTTACTGCCTGAGATGAGTAATGAAGAAGCGATGGAAACCGCAGCGGTTGCTTCACTGACGCAGCAGGATATTCATCAGTACAACTGGAAACAGCGGCCATTTCGAGCACCGCATCATTCCAGTTCTATGGCTGCTTTGGTCGGTGGCGGTTCGATTCCGCGTCCCGGTGAAATTTCACTGGCTCATAATGGATTACTCTTTCTCGATGAGATGCCGGAGTTCGAACGTCGAGTGCTCGACTCATTACGTGAACCCTTGGAGTCGGGGGAGATTGTCATTTCCCGGGCGCAAGGGAAGACGCGCTTCCCGGCGCGATTTCAGTTAGTCGGGGCGTTAAATCCAAGCCCGACAGGGTATTATGATGGTCAGGAAAGCCGGATCAATCCGCAACATATTCTTCGTTATCTGAGCCGATTATCAGGGCCGTTATTGGATCGCTTTGACTTGTCGATCGAGATCCCTGCTTTACCGAAAGGCATGCTTGCCGAAGGCGGGGGGCGGGGAGAAACAACGCAGGTGGTGCGTGAGCGAGTGCTGCGGGCGCGTGAATTAATGCTCCGTTTACGGGGAAAAGCGAATTCTCTTCTGACCAGCCGGGAAATTGAGACGTTCTGCCCATTGGCTAAATCTGATGCCGATTTTCTGGAAAATGCATTGCACAGTCTCGGGCTGTCGATTCGTGCTTATCATCGCATTATTAAAGTTGCCCGGACTATTGCTGATTTAGCGGGAGAGGAACATATCCAGCGGGCACATCTGGCAGAAGCGCTGGGATACAGGGCCATGGATCGATTATTGAAGCAGTTGACGATGCAAGCTGTGTGAGACGGTATCTGCATGACGAAGAGAAGCATGTTATTCAATGACTAAATTTGTATAATCACACGCTATTTTATTTTTGAGCGGAAATGACGTCTATCTTATGCTGGCTTACGTTTTATTGGTTGTAAACGCCTGTTTGGTGTTGGTGAATACTGGTTTTTGTTCTGTTGCGATCTGTGTCGCTGCCTTGATCAAACTGTTGTTGCCAACTTCTGCTTTAAAAGCTTATGCGACACGGCTTGCCAACTGGTTCATGTGGTTGTGGGCCACGGTAAATATGCGTATTTTGCATTTATCCAACCCTGTCGAATGGGACATTCAGGGGGTTGAGGACTTAAATCGGCAGGGATGGTATCTCATGATCAGTAATCATATGAGCTGGACGGATATCGTCGTGCTATGCAGTGTGTTTAAAGATCGGATCCCAATGCCGAAGTTTTTCTTAAAACAGCAGTTACTTTATGTACCGTTTATCGGCATGAGTTGCTGGGCACTGGATATGCCGTTTATGCGTCGTTATTCAAGAGAATATCTGCTGCGCCATCCGGAAAAACGCGGTCAGGATCTGGCGACAACACGTCGCTCCTGCGCCAAATTCAAGAATACACCGACCACTGTGGTCAATTATGTTGAGGGCACGCGTTTTACACCGGAGAAACAACGTGCAACCAAATCGAGCTATCGACATCTGTTGCCACCGAAATCGGGAGGTATCGCTTATACGCTGGCGGCAATGGGTGAGCAGTTCGAGAACATTATCGATGTGACGCTGGCTTATCCGGATAATCAGGCCGTGCCATTTAAAGATATGTTGATGGGTAAAATGCAGCGCATTGTGGTTCGGGTTCGGGTTTTACCGGTTGATGAGCGCGTATCCGGTGATTATTTCAATGACAAACCTTATAAGCGGCAGTTTCAGAGATGGTTGGGAGATGTCTGGGAGCACAAAGATGCGTTATTGGATGATATATATCAATGATGCCAAGTGATGCAATATATACCCAAATGACCTCATATAGACAAATCAGGGAGCCCAAAGGCTCCCTGATTGTTTTGAATGATTCCGTTGAGGTTGTTTTTGGGTTGATTATTTTTTCAGCAAATAGTCAACCAGCTCGAAATATTGGTCGATTTTAATATCGTGTGGTGGCTGAACAAGGTACTTATTGTTGACGACAACCGCAGGAACACCGGTCAGGCCACTGTTGTTAAAGGTATCATCGAAACGGCGAACCATAGAATCTACGGCAAAGCTGTTAAATGCATTATCGAATGATTTGCCATCAATCCCTTCATCCGTAAAGATTTGTTTTAAAGCTTTATCGTTTTGAGGCGGGCGTCGTTTGTTATGAATGCGATCAAACATCACCGGCACCATTTTGTCTTCTACATTCAGAGAGACCATCGTTGCATAAGCTTTACTCATCGAATGCGCCATGTTGCCACCCATGAATGAAACATGAACTCGCTGGAATTCAGTCCCTGCCGGAAGTTGTGCTGCCAGTTTTTCAACAATTGGCTCAAATTCATTACAGTGTGGGCAGTAGAACGAGAAAAATTCCATCACTTTCGGATTCTCGGAATGCGGCCGATCAAGCACTTTGTAGTATTTGCCTTCTTCAAACTGAGCGGCGTGAATAGACAGACTGACGAGTAAAGTTGTTAATAAAGCAAAAAGCTTTTTCATGATGAACTCCATATGATTCGATTATTGTATTATACCCACCTAACTTCAAATCCTTCCTACTGCCTATATTCAACGCTGGTGAAACATGTTTATGCAAAGCCACAGCAATGAATTTTATTGAAGCGATCCTTCAAGGTTGGGTATTGGGGCTACCATTGGGGCATAAAAGAAAGTGGTATCTCTTCCAGTGCTGAAATTTGTTCTTTCAGTGCAAGTACTTGTCCTTCCCAGTATTTGGGATCATTAAACCAAGGAAAAGCGACCGGAAACGCAGGATCTTGCCATCTTTTTGCCAACCATGCCATGTAATGTACCATGCGTAGACCACGCAACGGTTCAATTAGTTTCAATTCAGAAGGGTTAAAATCGCAAAATTCTTGGTAACCTTCAAGGATTGTATCGAGTTGTGCAAGTCGGTCAGCACGATCACCGTGCAGCAGCATCCATAAATCCTGAATTGCCGGGCCATTACGCGCATCGTCCAAATCGACAAATATCGGGCCATCACGCCAGAGAATATTGCCCGGATGGCAGTCTCCGTGGAGACGGATATTGTTGGTTTGTTGCGGCCAGAGCTGCGCTATCGCATGAATCAGCAAGGAAAGATCGGAAAAAAACGCTTTTTCGATATGGGATGGAATAAACGTGGATTGTTCCAGTAGTTGTTGGGGACGATAGAGGTACTCGTCTAGTGTGACGGTCGGACGATACATAAAGGGGTGTTTCGCGCCGACTTGATGAATACGTCCCATAAATCGTCCGACCCACTCAAGTTGTTCAACATTGTCAATTTCGAACTGGCGTCCCCCTTCACTGCGAAACAGTGCGAATCGATATCCTTGATAATGATGAAGTGTCTTGTCCATCAGGCAGATCGGTGCGGAAATCGGAACGTCTGACTCAGTGAGTTCTTGAGCAAATTGGTGTTCTTCCTCAATTTGTTCGTCCGACCATCGTTCCGGACGATAAAATTTCACTACATAGCGCTGACGAGATTCATCGATAAATTGGTAAACCCGGTTTTCGTAGCTATTTAACGGCAAGAATCCGGATTCGGCACGGATACCGATGCTCTCTAGTGCATACCACATGAGGTCTGGGGTCAGTGCATCGAAGTGAAAGGTTGCTTGTGTCATGATCAGAGCTTATCGGTCTGTGATGTGTGACGAAAGACTAACATTGATTCATGATATCCCCAAACAGGCTCCGTGCTTATCAGCCTGCCGGGGGAGAAGTGGTTTCCGTGGGAGTAGCGTCATCACTTACGATAGGCGAAATGCATTGACCGACTGCGACAGATCGGCCGCTATCCCAGTGAGCTGGTGGGTTTTATCCGCATTGTCATCTGATGTTTCTGCTGTCGCCTTCGCCAGATCGTTGATCTCGACAATACTGGCATTGATCTCCGCGGAAACGTGGGTTTGTTGCTCTGCCGCTGTTGCGATCTGGCTATTCATATCCTGAATCACCATCACGGATTGGCGGATCGTTTCTAAGGCGTTTGTTGCGTGTAATGAACGTTCTTCGGCATGTTTGGCTCCCTCAGTATTCGATGCGATGAGCTGAACCGTTTTCTGGGTTTCTCCCTGAAGTCGTTCAATGACCATCTGAATTTGTTCGGTGCTCTCTCGGGTCCGGCCGGCAAGTTCTCTGACTTCGTCTGCGACAACGGCAAACCCTCGACCATTTTCACCAGCACGGGCAGCCTCAATCGCGGCATTCAAGGCCAGCAGGTTAGTCTGCTCCGAGATGGTATTGATCACATCAAGAATGCCGCCGATATCAATGGTCTCTTTCTCCAATTGAGCCGTGGTAGTGACCACCTGTTCCATGCCTTGAGCCAACATCCGGATGTTTTGGTTCATCTCTTGGACGATGTCTAGCCCTTGTTGTGATTTTTCAGCCGCTTCTTCCGCAGCTGAAGAGGCGTTCAGAGCATTTTGTGCAACTTCATCGACGGTCACTGTCATTTCATTCATTGCCGTTGAAGTTTGCTCCAACTGATTCATTTGGGATTGAGAGCTTTGATTGACATATTGGGCTGAAGACGACAATGTCTGAGAGACTTGATCGATGTTCGTGGCGGAGTCATTGATATTGGTGACGATATGCCGAAGATTGGCCACCATGTGTAGAACGGATCGATAGATACCTGTCGCATGTTTTTGTGTTGTTGGCTGGTGAGATAGGTCGCCATTAGCAATTTGTTCGACGATATCCGATATCTGTTGGGGTTCTCCGCCAATCGGTTTATACATCAATTGAATGACCAACCAATAGACGATGCCTAGAGATAAGCTTAGTAACACAATGGCTAACACAATGGTTAAATATAAATTGTGTTTTGATGGCTGAAGAATATTATCCCAGGAGTCCCATGACCAAACCATCCAATTCAGTGAATCAATGGTTATTTCTGTAACGTAATATTCTCTACCATTATGAGTATAAGAATGGACACTATTTTTCTCATTTTTATATGGTGTATAGGAGGGTCTTATTGTGAATAGGTTTTTACCAATCTCATCTTCATTTTTTGATGAGAAAATAAACCCATCCGTTCGACTGACAAATACTTGTTTATTTTCTGATATTTTGTCGACAAAAGCATTCACTGTATCTATTGAAAAGTTTGCTGATAATACACCAATTACTTTTCCGTTTCGATATATTGGGTTGGCAAGTGCGATAACCGATCTACCCTCTATACTTTTAAATGGTGTGGTAACAATATTTTGTTCTCCTTTCATGCCTCGAATGAACCATTCTCGTTGGTGTTGTTTAGCATTGAAATTAGGAATAAAACCGTTGGTATTGGTTGAAAATGTTTTGCCGGAAGGCAATGCAACATAAGCGTTGAGGAGATCTATCTTGTCGGAAAGCTCCCTCAGCGTAGAGAGTAATTTTTTTTCGTCGGTAATCCGACCATCTTGAATGGGGAGAGTATCTCCGACAATATCAAGAATATGAAATATCCTTTTCGTTTCAAGCTCGAGAACCTGAGCAATTAATGTCGATTGATTGGTTAATTTCTCCGTGTAATTTTCGCTGGATGATGCGCGAAAATTATAAAAACATACAATTGAGATTATGGTAACAATGATAGTAAATAATCCGCCAATATAAGATATTAATTTAGCCTTCGCACTCACTGACGTTCCTCTTTTTAATATAAGTATTCAGGTGCGTAGAGCATACCATTGCCAGTTGTTTATTTGTTGGTCAAATTTACTGGTTGGAGATGATTGTTTTTGATAGACAACCCTATATAAAGTGTGCTTATAGAAATTATTGTAAAATTTAATATTTCAACAAGGTTATATAGCTTTAATATATTTTATTGATGTGATTGTTGGTTTATTTGACTCATTTAAAAAATAAATTGAATTAGAGTTTGAACACTATTTTACTTGAATGGTTTGAGGCCGATGGTTGATTGACCTGATAACGATTTTCAGTCCGATAAAGGTTGGATTGATGTCATCGCAGACCCCGAATGGGGCCAGCGTGGTTATTCGATAATACCGCGAGCTTTTAAAATAGCGGTTTTAAAATCATCTTCCTGATCTTTTTTTAAGCCCGGGATCATCTCATCTTTGGCGCTATGGCGCATTTTCAGATGATAGATCAGCGTATCGTCGCTTAAATCTGCCAAGTTGCCTTGATAACCGGCTTCGTTGGCGAGTTTGACCAAAAAGGTCAGCAAGTTTAACTCAGAATCTTTTTGCCACTCGGGTTCTAACAGGTCGAGCAGTTCTTCGATACGGTGACATTTCATCGGTTTCTCCATGATTTTTGTATGGACTTATGCTGGTAAAGTAGCAAATTACAGGCAGGAAACCAACGTGAAAAAGACAATAAAAAAGCGCAGTGTTTGACTGCGCTTTCATGGGGTTGGCTTATGCTGCTTTTACTTCGGTTGATGTTTGCGGTTCTTCATGAACACGCTTCTCTGCCGGGGTCATTACAGGTGCAACTTTTACTTTTGGTCTAGAAGCTGCAAAGCTTGCTCGACGACGTGACGCACTACCATGTGAGTGCGAAAACCTGACTGCTGCTGGGCGCATATATATACCTAACGGTCAGACATTTCCCTTGCCATTTCAATGGCCTAGATTAGCTATTGAGTCAAGACTTCATCATCACTGCTGAAGGTGGGCTCATCTGGCGAAAACCGTTCCGAATAGCTGTCTAGGAATTTCGTATGTACAATTTATGTACACATGACTAAGCATAGCATTTACATATGAATTGATCGATAACCTTTTGTTCATACAATGTCATAAAATTTAAATTATTGATGTTGAGAATTGAGTTCTGGCAAAGTTCAGTATTACTATGGATGACCCATTTAGCTCATGATCGGATGAGATAACGTTAATCGCAGAAGGCTGGGGGAGGTAGAGATGTCTTTTTTGAAGAAAACCCTCGCAAGTTTTGGTATCGGGTCAGCAAAAGTTGACTCTGTGTTACAACAAGAGGTGCTCCAACCCGGACAACAGGCCAATGTTACGATCCATGTCTATGGCGGAGCGACAGCACAGGACATTGATAATATTGAAGCACGATTGTGTTGTCGCTATATCGATGAAGCGCCGATTGGCGATGATCGTCAGGGAAGCCCTCGGACGCAAAGAGTGCATCGGCACTGTGTTTTGGATCAATGGCGCTTGCCGTATGCGTTCACCATTCACCCCGGAGAAACTCGGGATTTTTTGGTGACATTCAATATTCCCTGGAATACACCCATCACGATTGGTGATGCAAAAGTTTGGTTGGAAACCGGATTGGATATTGCTCTCGCTGCCGATCCGACAGATAAAGATGAAGTGACGGTACGACCGGAGCCATTGCTCGACGCTGTATTTAGTGCGTTCGAGTCCCGGGGATTCCGAATTCGTCAGGTTGAATGTGAAGCGGCCAGTGGATTCGAGCTACCGTTCGTTCAGGAGTTCGAGTTTGTGCCGACAACCGGGCCTTATCATGGCCGCTGGCGTGAAGTTGAAGTGATCGCTTATCGTTCAGAGTCTGGCTTAGAATTATGGTTTGAGATTGACCGACAACAGCATGGTGTCAGTGGTATGTTGTCTCATCTGCTTGGCAGTGGTGCGTTGAAACGTCATCTGATGATTCCGCTCGAAACACCGCTTGAACAGGTGGCAGCGCGAGTATTCGATTTTCTTGAGGAAAGCACATAAAATTCAGCGTACACATGTAAGTTGAATTGTGTCATACTCAGCGAAGATATGGATCCTCAGGAGTTTCACATGACCTCGTTGAATCAGGGATATACGTTCAAAGAAGAGCTATGGAATTCGGTCACACACGGTGTTGGCTTGATTCTAGGTATCGTCGGTTTAGTGATGCTGCTGGTGAAAGCCACATCAGGAACCGATGATGTTTTGACGGTCACGAGTGTTGCGATCTACGGTGGCAGCATCATTCTGTTGTTTCTTGCGTCGACGCTTTATCATTCGATTCCGGTTCAGCGCGCCAAACGCTGGCTCAAAACGTTCGATCATTGTGCAATTTATCTGTTGATTGCCGGCAGTTATACCCCTTTCCTCTTGGTGAGTCTGAGAACCCCCTTAGCGATCGGACTGATGTCTGTGATCTGGTTGATTGCGTTGGTTGGTATTGTCTTAAAAATCGCCTTTATTCACCGCTTTAAACGTTTGTCTTTAGTCATCTATGTCGTTATGGGATGGCTGTCTTTAATCGTGGTCTATCAGTTGGCGATTCACCTGAATATCGGCGGATTGACTTTGCTGGCTGCCGGCGGAATTATCTACACGCTCGGGGTGATTTTCTATGTGGCGAAAAAGATCCCATATAATCATGCGATTTGGCATGGTTTCGTTCTCAGTGGCTGTGCCTGCCACTTCTTCTCTATTTATTATTATGTGTTGTCCTGAGTGTTGAGACCTTTGATGTCAAAAGTATCTGGCGTATGACACTGACTGTGGTGATGTCTGCTGGTATGTGATGCTTTTTGTCGGTGTTAACTCCGCCAGAATGCGGGAAAGAACAGAACCAGAATCGTCAGAATTTCCAGCCTTCCCATTAACATACCAAAACTCAGAATCCATTTAGCCATGTCTGGTAGCGGCGCAAAGTTACCGGTCGGGCCGATGATGTCGCCCATCCCCGGGCCGACGTTTGAAACGGCGGTGATGGCACCGGAAATACTGGTTGTTGAATCCAATCCCATGGCACTAAGTGCAGCAGCAATGATGATGATTGTAATCCCAAAAGTCAGTGCAAAAGCGACAACGGAACGAATAATGTCATCTGTAACCGGGCGGTTATTATAGCGCTGAACGAAGACCCCGGAAGGATGAATGAGCTTCATCATCTGTCGATTGAGTAGCGTGATGGCTATTTGAAAACGGAATATTTTGATCCCACCGGCCGTCGAACCGGAACAGGCTCCGGCCATCATTAAAAACGCAAATACGGTGCTGGGCAGCGCTCCCCAAGCAGTAAAGTCATCTAGTCCATATCCAGTTGTTGTTACGACAGAAACAATATTAAACATGGCAACCCGAATGGCATCCATCACGGGATAGCCGTTATGGATGATGAGCCACACAGCCACAATACTGCTTGCTGCGAGAAACAAATAGAAGAAACCGCGTACTTGAGCATCTCTATACAGTTCGATCGGTGTTTTTTTACGGATTGCTGAGACAAAAAGTAAGAAGGGTAATCCGCCAAGGAACATAAAAATGGTGGCAATCCAATGGGCACCTTTTGAGAAGTGGTTCATGGAACCGTCAGAGGTTGAGTATCCTCCGGTCGATAATGTTGTGAATGAGTGATTGATAGCCTCAAACACGGTCATGCCAGTCATGACATAGCCAATGCAACATAAAAGCGTCAGGATGACATAAACAATCACGATATTTTTGGCGACAGTTTTGGCCCGGGGACTACTTTTATCGGACCAGTCAGAAGACTCCGTCTGGAACAGTTTCATTCCGCCGACATTGAGCATTGGCAGGACGGCTACCGCCATCACAATAAATCCGACCCCACCCAACCATTGTAAGATTGAGCGCCAGAGTAAGATGCTGGGTGCCATGTTATCCAGACCGCTCAGGACGGTGGAGCCGGTTGTCGTAATGCCGGACATCGTCTCAAAATAGGCGTCCGTAAAACTAATGTGATTGATAAACACGAAAGGGAGTGCTGCAAAAGCACTGGCGACTGTCCAGACTAAACTGGTGATCAGGAACATATCCCGGACATTCAGCTTAAAATTTGCAGTCCGCCCGAGAGTCAGAAAAATAAAGGCTGCAACATGAGTGATCAGGACGGCTTGTCCGAAGTCCAGAAATCCGGCCGTGCCACTGACGAAAGACACCAATGTCGGAACGTACATGAACAAAGCGAGTTTGGAGAGCACCAAGCCCAGAACAAATAGAATCGATTTTAGATTCAGCATGGTCACCAACCACTACAGGAAAAATGGACTGGGCTGGAACAACGCTTCCACATCGGAAACATACTTCTTGTTAACCAAGAACATGACGACATGATCATCTTGTTCGATGAGTGTCCGGTCATGAGCGATCAGGACCTCTTCCCCCCGCACAATCGCACCGATAGTCGTACCGGGAGGCAGTTTGATATCCCCAACCGCTTTGCCGACCACTTTTGAGGTGGTTTCATCACCGTGAGCAATCGCTTCAATGGCTTCCGCAGCACCGCGGCGTAAGGAGGAGACATTGACGATATCAGCCCGGCGAACATGTGTGAGTAATGCTGAAATGGTTGCCTGTTGTGGCGATATCGCAACATCAATGACACCGCCTTGCACGAGGTCTACATAAGCGCCTCTCTGAATCAGAACCATCACTTTTTTGGCGCCTAAGCGTTTTGCCAGCATGGCAGACATAATGTTGGTTTCATCTTCATTGGTCAGGGCAATGAACACATCCACTTGATCGATGTTTTCTTCGGTCAGCAGCTCCTGATCTGCGGCATCACCACAAAACACAATGGTATTTTCCAACTGTTCCGACAGATATTCAGCACGCTGGTAGCTTCTTTCTATCAGTTTGACACTGTAGCTATGCTCCAGACGTCTGGCGAGACTTGCCCCGATGTTACCACCCCCGACGATCATGATTCTGCGGTAAGGTCTCTCCAGACGCTGTAGTTCACTCATGACCGAACGGATATGATTACTGGCAGCGACAAAGAAAACTTCATCGTCGGCTTCAATGACCGTTGTTCCCTGAGGACGAATGGGTCTGCCTTGCCGGAAAATGGCTGCAACGCGGGTTTCGATATGTGGCATATGTTCGCGCAATGCTGAGAGAGCATTGCCAACCAGTGGGCCGCCATAATACGCTTTTACCGCGACCAGACTGACTTTTTGATTGGCGAAGCTGACCACTTGTAGTGCACCGGGATAGTGGACTAAGCGCTCGATATAACTGGTTACCAGTTCTTCCGGTGCAATTAAATGATCTACCGGGACCGCCCCGGAATGAAAGAGTGTTTCTTTTTCAGCAAGGTATTCAGGAGAACGAATTCGGGCGATACGGTTTGGCGTGTTAAACAAGGTAAATGCGACCTGACAGGCAGCCATATTGGTTTCATCGGTGTTTGTCACCGCCACCAGCATATCGGCATCCTGAGCGCCAGCTTCTTTGAGAACCCCCGGATGGCTGGCATGTCCGTTGACAACACGAAGGTCGTATTTATCCTGAAGTTCTCTCAGGCGGTCACTACTTTTATCGACAATCGTAATATCGTTGTTTTCACCAACTAGGTTTTCCGCCAGTGTGCCACCTACCTGACCGGCTCCAAGAATGATGATTTTCATAACATAATCTCTTGTTTACCACTGAAAAGACAGTGCGCTTAAAATCCGTGATGACTCAGATATATGTTTCAAGTCACACTAGACGGTTTTCCGTAACACTGCGTAATAGAAACCATCCATATCATTTTCTCCCGGCAGAATTTGTCGCCCCGGATTATCAATTTCTGAATTTATCAGTTGTGCATCTAATGTTCGAGATAAAAACGTTTTTATCTGCTGACTATTTTCTTGAGGTAACACTGAACAAGTCGCGTAAACCATGGTTCCACCGGGTTTTAACTGGGCCCACATCGCATCCAGAATTTCACTTTGTAGCGAAACCAATGCGGTAATGTCATCGGCACGACGCAGCCATTTTATATCCGGATGTCTCCGGATAACACCCGTTGCCGAACAGGGAGCATCCAGTAAAATACGGTCAAACATCTCCCCATGCCACCAATCTTCAGGGTGCCGGGCATCTCCACAGATGATTTTGGCATCCAGATTGAGCCGTTCAAGGTTCTCATTCACCCGTTTTAATCTTGATGAATCGCAATCAACGGCAACCACTTGTGCATCGGGAATCTGTTCCAGAATATGTGCCGTTTTACCACCGGGTGCGGCACAACAGTCAAGAATCAGTTCTTTGGCCTGCGGTGCTAAATAATGGACCGATAACTGTGCCGCCGCATCCTGAACGGATACCCAGCCTTGCTCAAACCCCGGTAATAATTTGACATCACAAGGCGTCGCCAATTTTATGGCGTCTTTGGCTTCCGGATGTAGACTCACATCAATGTTTTGTTCTTCCAGTCGCTTCAAGTAACTTTCAGTCGTGTGATGCTGATGGTTGATCCGAAGCCACATCGGTGCTTTGTGATTGTTGGCTGTGACGATAGACTGCCATTGCTCAGGATAGCTTTCCTGCAGTGCTTTCAATAACCATTTAGGATGACAGTATTGAACGGCATCATGTTTGCTGGCTTGTAGGCGTTGCTCGATCGATGCACTGTTGCGCTGATAATTTCTCAGAATCGCGTTCACTAAACCGCGTAGGCGTGAGCCTTTTAAATCCTGAGTTGCGCTGACAGTCTCTCCGACGGCAGCATGGTCCGGGATGCGCATAAATTGAATTTGATACAAGCCCACCAGAATTAAATGATGAAAAACTCGTTTTTTTCCGGTCAGTGGTTGACTGATCAGTTCATGTGCAGCGGCTTCTAAACGTGGAAGATAGCGAAGTACACCGAAACAGATCTCCTGAAGGAGCGCATGATCTCTGGGTTTTATTTTTTTCTGGGCCTCTGGTAATACAGAGGACAGTGATGCGCCTTGGTCAACAACTTGAAAAACAACTGAAGCGGCAGCAGCACGAACATTCATCATGAATCTGAACCTTAAGTAAAGTCGATAACCGAGCGGTTATCGATCGTATTAATTGAGCTGAGTTCCTACCCCAAACCACTCGGCGCGGGCATTGAGAATATCCTGAACAGGCATTGCTTTCTTGCCGGGCACTTGTAGTTGTTCTAAAACCAGAACATCTTTTCCTGTCGCAATATAAATGCCAGTTTTATCCGCTCGAATGATGGTTCCGGCTGGCTGGTCAGTCGATACGTGCTCAACACGACTTTGCCAGACCTTAATGGCGGGGGATGACTCTGCTTTGGGATCGGTTACGGAAAAATGACTGACCGGCCAGGGATTGAATGCCCGGATACAGCGTTCAATAAAATCGGCTGGTTGTGACCAGTCTATACGGGCTTCTTCTTTACTCAGTTTCTGTGCGTAACTCGCGAGTTGGTCATCCTGACGAACGGGTGTTATTTGCTTAGTGCTTATTGCATTGAGCGTTTCAATGAGCGCTTGTGGCCCTAAATGGGCAAGTTTCTCGTACATTGAAGCACTGGTATCGGTTGATTCGATGGGGAGTTTGGCAATCGACAACATATCACCGGTATCTAATCCCGCATCCATCTGCATGATTGTAACACCCGTCTCTTGATCGCCCGCCCAGATAGAACGCTGGATAGGTGCTGCACCACGCCATTTAGGCAGAATCGAACCATGCACGTTGATACACCCTAGTTGTGGGGTATCCAGAATAGCTTGAGGAAGTAAGAGTCCATAGGCGACAACAACCAT
Source organism: Vibrio gazogenes (assembly GCF_002196515.1). Lineage (NCBI taxonomy): Bacteria > Pseudomonadati > Pseudomonadota > Gammaproteobacteria > Vibrionales > Vibrionaceae > Vibrio > Vibrio gazogenes. The sequence continues at coordinate 2,014,534 of NZ_CP018835.1, forward strand.
CAAATCAGCATTGAGTTCGGCCAGTTGTTGTTTGCTTTCTGGTGATTTAAAGTTTTCCGGTTGATAAACCGGAATCTGATGCGCTGTTGCCAAGGTTTTGACTGGGCTGGCGGTCAGTTTCTTGCCTCGTCCGGCGGGGCGATCTGGCTGGGTGTAAACTGCAATGACTTCATGTTCTGAAGACAATAATGCCGCCAGATGACGGGCGGCAAAATCCGGAGTTCCGGCGAAAATAATTTTGAGTGACTGACTCACCGTGACCTCACTTATGCTTCATTTTTCTTTTTTTCGTTCGCGCGTTTGATTTTTTCCAGCTTCTCTTTAATCCGTTTACGTTTTAGCGGAGAGAGATAATCGACGAATAATTTCCCTTGAAGGTGATCCAACTCATGTTGTACACAGATAGCCAGAAGGTCATCGGCTTCAAAGGTATATTCTTTTCCGTCCCGGTCTAGTGCACGAACCGTCACTTCTGCTGCTCTTGGAATCAGAGCTCTTGAGCCCGGAACCGATAGACATCCTTCCTCGATGCCATCTTCTCCCCGTTTTTCGAGGATTTCAGGGTTAATCAATACACGAGGCTGATCGCGGGTTTCAGAGACATCTATCACCACGATACGCTGATGAAAATCAACCTGTGTTGCTGCCAGACCAATCCCATCTTCTTGGTACATGGTTTCGATCATGTCATCAACGAACTTCTGGATTTCAGGTGTGACTTCTTGAACGGGTTTTGCGACCGTTCTTAAACGTTCATCAGGAAAAGTTAATACTTGTAATACAGACATATACACTCAAATTGTTGAAATGTGCCGAAACAATAAAAAGTCCAATGCTCCAATTCTAGACATTTTAAGACCTAATTGACAGCATTGTGAGTGATAAATCGAAGTGATTATTAATTATCCGTCGATTGGACCATTGTTTCACCAACTTATGACTTTGTATCAGGATATCTCCGGAGATGTACCAATCAGCCTCGCATGTTACAGAACATGACCGACTATTGATGTGGATAAAACTCTGCATGACGCCGCGTCTGGGAACACAATCGTTGTTAAAGTTACTCGGCAAAGCATCGCTTGAGCTGTTGAGTCGTTATTCTGAAAAAGAGTGGCTTGCTTTGGGACTCTCGTCTGTGCAGGTCTCTTATCTGTTCTCCGGAGCCGCGAATCAAGTGGCTGAAGATTGCCTTGAATGGCAAATGCGTGGCAATCATCGTCATATCGTGACTTATTTTTCACCGGAGTATCCGGCACTGTTGAAAGAAATTCCGTCGCCACCACCACTGTTGTTTGTGCAGGGAGATATTACGCTGCTATCCGTACCACAGATAGCCATTGTCGGTAGCCGACATGCGAGTATGCAAGGATTGCAAGATGCATGGCATTTTGCGAGTGGGCTTGCTCAGCATCAAGTGGCAGTGACCAGCGGGTTGGCGCTAGGGATTGATGGACAGGCTCATCTGGGAGCAATTGAGGGGGGTGGTAAAACCATTGCTGTTTTAGGGGCTGGCTTAGAGCGTATCTATCCGGCCCGGCATCGTGGGCTGGCTGAGCGGATGCTTGAACAGCAGTCCGGTGTTCTGGTGTCAGAATTTTGTCCCTCAACACCGCCCAAATCAATGAACTTTCCTCGCCGTAACCGGATTATCAGTGGGTTATCTCTGGGAGTACTGGTGATTGAAGCTGCAGAAAAGAGTGGGTCGTTGATTACCGCAAGGTATGCAGCTGAGCAAAATCGGGATGTTTTTGTGATCCCGGGCGCGATTCATCAGCACGGTTATCGGGGAAGTAATGCACTAATTCGTGATGGCGCTTGCTTAGTTCAGAATATTGAACAGATACTCTCTGAAGTTGGTACGTTATCTGCTTGGGTAAAGAAAGAAGAGAAGCAAGAAGAGAAAATTCAGCAAAATGAGCTTTTTCCGCCATTAATTGACGACGAAGAATTGCCATTTGCTGAAGTGTTAGCTAACGTAGGGGTAAAAGCGACGCCAGTTGATATTCTTGCAACGCGAACCCATATACCAGTTCATGAAGTGATGAGACAGCTACTAGAGCTGGAATTATCCGGGCACGTGATTGCAGTTGCTGGTGGCTATATTCGTAAGGGGAGGGGCTAGCTATGATGATGGATATTCTTATGTATCTATTCGAAACTTACATCCATAGCGATGCTGAGTTACAAGTTGATCAAGATGAGTTAGAGGATGAGCTCCTGCGTGCAGGTTTTCATCAGAAAGAGATCTACAAAGCCCTCAACTGGTTGGAAGAATTGGCATCTCTACAACAAAGTGATGTGCATTCTCCGTTATCGATCAGTGCTGCAACAGCAATGCGAGTCTATACCGAGAAGGAGACAGCCCGACTTGATGTTGAATGCCGCGGATTCCTTTTGTTCTTGGAGCAAATTAAAGTGCTGACCCCTGAAACTCGAGAAATGGTCATTGATCGAGTGATGGGATTAGAAACCAATGAATTTGAACTGGATGATTTGAAATGGATTATTCTGATGGTGCTATTCAATGTTCCGGGTAATGAGAGTGCCTATACGCTGATGGAAGAATGGCTGTATACCAAAGAGCAAGGTATTTTGCACTAATAGAGATTCAATGAGTCGTCATATAGATCAGCAATTATTTTCTGCACATGAACATGCTTTGGATGAAGCTGAGTCATGTCCCCAATGTGGTAGTGCGTTACAGTTGCGTCATGGTAAACACGGACCATTTTGGGGCTGCTCTGCCTATCCCGCATGTGATTATATTCGCCCGCGTCACCAACAAGATGGCCATGTTGTTAAAGCTTTAGGTGTGCCCTGCCCTGAGTGTGGCAATGAATTGGTATTAAGGCAGGGGCGTTATGGCATGTTTATCGGCTGTAGCCATTTCCCGCAATGTCATCATATTGAATCTTCCGATCCGCCCAAGACTGAACAACCCCGAGAGGTGTGTTGTCCGGAATGTCATACTGGTCAATTGGTTGAACGAAAATCTCGGTTTGGTAAGACTTTCTGGGCTTGCGATCAGTATCCGAAGTGTAAGTTTGCGATCAATGCTCCGCCAGTGATTGGGCAATGTAGCGAATGTGGTTTCCCGCTGTTGATTGAAAAAAAATCGGCATCCGGTATGACATTGGTGTGTGCTGCCCGGCGGTGCGGTCATGTTCAAGAGACTGAATAACGAAATGATGGAATAAGTCACCAAGGGCAGTGATACCCTTGGCTGATGAGTCGGTTATTCAAGCTCTGGTTTGAAACGTGAGTCAAACCATGGACTACATGGCATTATTGATGTTGGCTGGCGAATTGATGGACAGCTGGAAATGCATCTGCCGGAAGTATATCAGCAAGCGAACAGATGATTCGCTCCAGCTCTGCATAGTAATCCGCACTGACATTGATGTGCCCCATCTTTCTGCCTGAACGTTTTTCTTTACCATACCAGTGGATATGGCATCCTTCCGTTGCCAGAATCTCTGAGGGGAGTGTATCTTCGCCCAGAATATTCACCATACATGTGGGGCGAATCAGTTTTGTACTGCCCAGAGGTAAACCACATACTGCACGTAAATGATTCTCAAACTGGCATGTATCTGCGCCCTGTTGAGTCCAGTGGCCTGAGTTGTGTACCCGAGGCGCGATCTCGTTGACAAGTAACTGCCCCTGAACATCAAAAAATTCCAGCGCGAGGACCCCCACGTAATTGAGCGTGTTCGCAACTGCTTCAAACATGGTTTTGGCCTGTTGCTGTAACATTTGCGCATCTATGGATGTTGATAGACTCAGTACACCATCGGTGTGGATGTTCTCTGATAGTGGGTAAACAACCCATTGCCCATCTTTGCCACGAGCTCCAACCAGTGATACTTCGCGATCAAAGGGGACAAATTCTTCAGCAACAATCGCTTGATTGTCACTAGCTTCAATACATTGTTGCATTTCCGGCCAGATTGCATCGGCATCGGTTGTTGATTTTAGTCGCCACTGACCTTTTCCGTCATACCCGCCTAAAGCACTCTTCAGAACCATTGGTATACCGACATGGCGAATCGCACTGTCAAAGTCATCTCTGGTTTTGATGACAAAATACTTGGCATTTTTGACGCCGGCTTCATCAAGCAGTGCTTTTTCGAGACGACGGTCACCACCGGTTTTGATGGCTTGTGCGCCGGGGAGTAGTTTCCCACTCTGTTCGCACTGGTGGAGAACATCATGTGGGATGTGTTCAAATTCGGCAGTAATGACATCCGCTTGCTGAATGGCATTCTCCAAACCATGCCCTTGTACTTCCTGAGTCAGCGGATGAATCATCTGCCCACTGACCACATCGAAGGCGCTAATGTGAATGTTCAAGGGCGCTCCGGCAAGTGACATCATCCGCGCGAGTTGGCCTGCGCCTAAGACAAGTACGTGCATACTGGTTATTCCTCGGTTGGATCTGGATGGGCAAGAACGGTATCTGTTTGCGATTGACGAAACGCTTCAACTTTTTGCATAACCTGTTCATCGTGAACGCCAATAATTTGCGCTGCCAGAATACCTGCGTTCGCTGCACCAGCTTCACCAATCGCTAAAGTACCAACCGCGATACCTTTAGGCATCTGAACGATAGAAAGTAGCGAGTCCATTCCTTTTAACGCCTTGGATTGAACCGGAACACCCAGCACGGGTAGACTGGTAAAAGCTGCGGCCATGCCCGGCAAGTGAGCAGCGCCGCCAGCACCAGCGATGATCACTTTGAGACCACGTGCTTTGGCCTGACTTGCATAGTCGGCCAGTAACTGAGGTGTACGGTGTGCTGAAACGACCTTGGTTTCATATTCCACACCGAATTGCTCTAACATTTCTGCGGCGAGCTTCATCGTTGGCCAATCGGACTTCGAGCCCATTATAATTCCGACTTTCATCTCAGACTCCTTCAGGTTTATTGCAATGCTCAAGTATGTTTATGCTGTCAACGTGCGACAATTTTGCGCGCATTATACGGGGAAATTTGCCGAAGGAAAACGTTTGCGTCTGGAAGGTTCCCCCGATAACGTATTTTCGGACAAAATTGATTTCGTTTTTTGGCATGATCGTTTGTACACTAGTGGCATCATCATCCGAGCATAATGAGAAGTATTGTGAATAATTTTGAGCAGGTGCTTGATGCGTTGCATCAAGGTGATGTGATTGCCTATCCGACTGAAGGCGTATTTGGCGTCGGGTGTGACCCTGACCAGCCTGACGCGATTCAAAAGTTACTGGAAATCAAAAACCGTCCGGTTGAAAAGGGGTTGATTCTCATTGCATCCAGTTATGCACAGTTACAACCTTACATTGATGAAAGTCAGCTTTCAGCACAACAATTGGCTGATGTTCAGGCCAGTTGGCCGGGACCTGTCACCTGGGTTATGCCGGCCAGTGATCGTGTTTCGGTTTGGCTCTGTGGTGTGTTTGATACGATTGCCGTTCGGGTCACGGATCATCCACAGGTTCGGCAATTGTGCGATGCTTATGGCAAACCCATTACTTCAACCAGTGCCAATTTAACCGGCCAGCCGCCTTGTATGACGACAGAAGCGGTGCAGCAGCAACTTGGCCACTGTCTCCGTGCTATTTTGGCCGGGCAAACCGGTGGGCGCGATAAACCCAGTGAGATTCGAGATGCACGCACGCTGGAAATATTAAGACAAGGGTAGAGACAAGAGAAATCGCAATGAGTGGTATTGATAAACAGGCCGTTAAAACTTTTTTACTGCAACTACAGGATTCAATTTGTCAGCAGCTTGAAGCCGCTGATGGGATATCCCGATTTGAGCAAGATGAATGGCACCGCGAACCGGGTGACCGCTTGGGTGGTGGCGGACGTAGTCGTGTGATGTGCAATGGTCATATATTTGAACAGGGCGGCGTTAATTTTTCCCATGTCACCGGTCATGAAATGCCTGCGTCTGCAACGGCCCATCGACCGGAGTTAAAAGGACGTCGATTCGAAGCAATGGGCGTTTCTTTGGTCATGCACCCCAATAATCCTTACGTTCCCACTTCACATATGAATGTTCGTTTCTTCATTGCAGAAAAGGATGGCGAACCACCCGTCTGGTGGTTTGGTGGCGGGTTTGACTTAACGCCATTCTATCCGTTTGACGAAGATTGCCATCATTGGCACCAAGTGGCGAAAGAGATTTGTCAGCCGTTTGGCTCAGAGGTTTATCAACAACATAAGGATTGGTGTGATCGGTACTTTTTCTTACCGCATCGAGAAGAAACCCGCGGTGTTGGCGGGCTTTTCTTTGATGATCTGAATCAGTGGGATTTCGACACCTGCTTTGCTTATATCCGAGCAGTCGGTGAGGGATACACTCGCGCTTATCTGCCCATTGTTGAGCGGCGCAAAGACTGTCAGTTTACTGAACATGAACGTCAGTTCCAGCTGTACCGACGAGGACGATATGTGGAATTTAATCTGGTGTTTGACCGGGGCACATTGTTTGGTCTGCAATCGGGTGGACGAACCGAGTCGATTCTGATGTCTATGCCGCCACTGGTTCGTTGGGAGTACGGTTATCAACCTCAGCCCGACAGTGCAGAAGCGCGTCTGACGGAATATTTGACGCCAAGAGATTGGTGACAGTGTTCGTTGGGAGTGATAGGGTCAAAAGATTCTTTTCTATTTTCTTTGAGTGAAGGCAAGGATATGGCTTATCAGGATCAGTATGCAGTATTCGGCAATCCAATCGGTCACAGCAAATCTCCTTTTATACAGACACTGTTTGCTCGCCAGACCAACCAAGACATGGTCTATACGGCTGAGTTGGCGCCGATAGATGGTTTTAAAACAGCAGTAGATGCGTTTTTCTCTCGAGGGGGAAAGGGATGTAATGTGACTGTTCCCTTTAAAGAGGAAGCATACGCGTTTGCCGATCTGTTGACCGAGCGCGCCCAAATTGCTGGTGCGGTCAATACATTAAAGAAACTCGATGATGGCGGCATTCTCGGGGACAATACCGATGGTGCTGGTCTGGTTCAGGATTTATTGCAGTATCAGGTGCCCTTGAAGGGAGCGAAAATTTTGTTAATTGGTGCGGGTGGTGCAGCAAGAGGCGTGATTCATCCTTTATTAGCACAATCTCCCGACTCAATTGTGATTACCAACCGGACTTTCACCAAAGCACAAGATCTTGCTACTTTTTTCCAAGAACATAACCGTCAAAATCAAGACTCGTTAACATCCGTACCAGTCTCGGCTCAACCGATGTCAGAAATCCATACGGCATTCGATGTGGTAATCAATTCGACGTCAGCAAGTCTGTCCGGAGCGCTACCGGATATTTCCAGTGATATCTTTGCAGAAAGAAGTGTTGCTTATGACATGATGTATGGCAAAGGGCTCACGGTTTTTAATCACTGGGCTGTGGAGAATGGGTGTGCTCATGCCTATGATGGCTTGGGGATGTTAGTTGGACAAGCGGCGGAAAGCTTCATGCTATGGCGTGGCATTCGCCCCGGCACGCGGCAGATATTAAGAGAGCTGAGACGCAATTTGGAAGGCAGTCTATGAATCAGTCGATTCTTTTTCCTGATGTGCAGTCTTGGGATCAAGCAACGCAGCAAATCCGCTTTCCGGCTCAATGTCAGGGGGCGTTAATTGAGTGTACTGTTGCCGTTACTGTTCTGGAACACATTTCCGGCCAGCAAATAACGAATGAAGAAGAGGCTGTCAGGATTTTCTCTCAATATCGTTTCGATTGCGAAGAATTGGCCGAGCAGCTAATTGAAGATGAAGCATACAATGCGCTCGGGCAAATCGACCTGACCGTCTCTAACTAGCCGATATCTTCTACTTGATGAAGAAAGTCATCTTTATTCTGAACATAGTTCTCTGCAGATTTAACTAAGAAGGCTCGTTCTTCATCCGTGAGTGGGCGAGCCTGTTTGGCAGGATTGCCCATATAAAGGTAGCCGCTTTGCAATGTTTTGTTGGGTGGGACCAAACTACCTGCTCCAATGACAACTTCACTTTCTACCGTCACCCCATCAAGAATAATGCTGCCCATACCAACCAGAACTCTGTCCTGAATTGTACAACCATGTAGCATTGCTTTATGACCTACAGTGACATCATCGCCAATAATCAGTGGGAAACCATTCGGGTTCGCGGCATTTTTGTGAGTGACATGAAGAACCGAACCATCCTGAATATTACTTCTTTTCCCGATATGGATATGGTTAACATCGCCTCGGGCCGCCACCAAAGGCCAGATACTCGAATCATCCCCGATCCGGATATCACCGACTAATACAGCAGTACTATCCACATAAACACGTCGACCAAGTTCTGGGGCAATCCCTTTATAGCGCCGAATTGAACTCATGATGCTCTCCTCAAAATGTTAGTTTTTTGCTTTTCGTGGTGTCGAATAAGGATAATGGCTTTTCAGTTTGGAGTAAAAATAGACTTTCTGCCTAAAAAACACTCGGTTGATTAGAAACATAGGAAAACTTATTAAAAAGGGCTTGCCAATCGAAAGGCGATGCCTATAATGCCCCTCGCTGACACGGGATAGCGGAGAGAAATCCCCATCTGTGTCAGTCCGGTCTTCACCGAAAAATAAATCTGAAAAAAGTGTTTGACACCAAGATTTATCTCGCTAGAATGACCGCCTCTTCGAACGTAGAACGTTTTGAAGAATCGCTCTTTAACAATATAGACCAATCAATCTGTGTGGGCACTCGTCGATAAATATCCAATAAGATTTTATCAATGAATCGAGTGACCAATATCAAGTTGGAAAGCAGTTTACTGTTATCTGACAAGAGCACAGTCAATTCAACATTACTTATGTAATGTCACTTTTTGCTTCTGCTTTTTTTAAAGCGGAGACGAAAAGCAGTATTCATTGAGCCGACACTTTGGTGTCACAAAAACTTTAATTGAAGAGTTTGATCATGGCTCAGATTGAACGCTGGCGGCAGGCCTAACACATGCAAGTCGAGCGGTAACAGAAAGAAGCTTGCTTCTTTGCTGACGAGCGGCGGACGGGTGAGTAAAGCCTGGGAAATTGCCCTGATGTGGGGGATAACCATTGGAAACGATGGCTAATACCGCATAACGTCTACGGACCAAAGAGGGGGACCTTCGGGCCTCTCGCGTCGGGATATGCCCAGGTGGGATTAGCTAGTTGGTGAGGTAAGGGCTCACCAAGGCGACGATCTCTAGCTGGTCTGAGAGGATGATCAGCCACACTGGAACTGAGACACGGTCCAGACTCCTACGGGAGGCAGCAGTGGGGAATATTGCACAATGGGCGCAAGCCTGATGCAGCCATGCCGCGTGTATGAAGAAGGCCTTCGGGTTGTAAAGTACTTTCAGCAGTGAGGAAGGGTGTAGCTTTAATAGAGTTACATTTTGACGTTAGCTGCAGAAGAAGCACCGGCTAACTCCGTGCCAGCAGCCGCGGTAATACGGAGGGTGCGAGCGTTAATCGGAATTACTGGGCGTAAAGCGCATGCAGGTGGTTTTTTAAGTCAGATGTGAAAGCCCGGGGCTTAACCCCGGAGTTGCATTTGAAACTGGGAGGCTAGAGTACTGTAGAGGGGGGTAGAATTTCAGGTGTAGCGGTGAAATGCGTAGAGATCTGAAGGAATACCGGTGGCGAAGGCGGCCCCCTGGACAGATACTGACACTCAGATGCGAAAGCGTGGGGAGCAAACAGGATTAGATACCCTGGTAGTCCACGCCGTAAACGATGTCTACTTGGAGGTTGTGGCCTTGAGCCGTGGCTTTCGGAGCTAACGCGTTAAGTAGACCGCCTGGGGAGTACGGTCGCAAGATTAAAACTCAAATGAATTGACGGGGGCCCGCACAAGCGGTGGAGCATGTGGTTTAATTCGATGCAACGCGAAGAACCTTACCTACTCTTGACATCCAGAGAAGCCGGAAGAGATTCTGGTGTGCCTTCGGGAGCTCTGAGACAGGTGCTGCATGGCTGTCGTCAGCTCGTGTTGTGAAATGTTGGGTTAAGTCCCGCAACGAGCGCAACCCTTATCCTTGATTGCCAGCACTTCGGGTGGGAACTTCAGGGAGACTGCCGGTGATAAACCGGAGGAAGGTGGGGACGACGTCAAGTCATCATGGCCCTTACGAGTAGGGCTACACACGTGCTACAATGGCGTATACAGAGGGTTGCCAACTTGCGAAAGTGAGCGAATCCCAAAAAGTACGTCGTAGTCCGGATTGGAGTCTGCAACTCGACTCCATGAAGTCGGAATCGCTAGTAATCGTGGATCAGAATGCCACGGTGAATACGTTCCCGGGCCTTGTACACACCGCCCGTCACACCATGGGAGTGGGCTGCAAAAGAAGCAGGTAGTTTAACCTTCGGGAGGACGCTTGCCACTTTGTGGTTCATGACTGGGGTGAAGTCGTAACAAGGTAGCGCTAGGGGAACCTGGCGCTGGATCACCTCCTTACGAAAAGATATTTTGGATGAGTGTCCACACAGATTGATTTGGTTTATGTAGAGTGCATTGTCCCGTTCGTCTAGAGGCCTAGGACACCGCCCTTTCACGGCGGTAACAGGGGTTCGACTCCCCTACGGGATACCATTTTTAAATGTATTTAAATAGTATGTTTAAAAATGGTTTTGTAATATACAAAATCTTTGCTCTTTAACAATTTGGAAAGCTGACAAAATAATGTGTGTTTCTCTGGAAACAGACGATTATTTGTAAAAGTTCTCAATACTTTCTCGAAAGAGAAAGACCAACACAATCAAGTGTTCTTGGAATGACACGATTTAGTGTCTATTCAATTGAGTCCGGCAAAACCAGTCTCTCACTCATGTAAAATAATGAGAGACACCTAGGTTACTGATAATGCAGCTCGAAACTTCTTCGGGTTGTATGGTTAAGTGACTAAGCGTACACGGTGGATGCCTTGGCAGTCAGAGGCGATGAAGGACGTACTAACTTGCGATAAGCGTAGATGAGGCAGTAAGAGCCACTTGAGTCTACGATTTCCGAATGGGGAAACCCACATGCAGCAGCATGTATCATCAGGTGAATACATAGCCTGATGAGGCGAACCGGGAGAACTGAAACATCTAAGTACCCCGAGGAAAAGAAATCAACCGAGATTCCGAAAGTAGCGGCGAGCGAAATCGGAGTAGCCCTTAAGCTTTTACAGCGTTAGGTGAAGTGTCTGGAAAGGCACGCGATAGAGGGTGATAGCCCCGTAACCGAAGGCGTTGTTTAAGTGAAAACGAGTAAGGCGGGACACGTGATATCCTGTCTGAAGATGGGGGGACCATCCTCCAAGGCTAAATACTCCTGACTGACCGATAGTGAACCAGTACCGTGAGGGAAAGGCGAAAAGAACCCCTGTGAGGGGAGTGAAATAGAACCTGAAACCGTGTACGTACAAGCAGTAGGAGCACCTTCGTGGTGTGACTGCGTACCTTTTGTATAATGGGTCAGCGACTTATATTCAGTGGCAAGGTTAACCGATTAGGGGAGCCGTAGCGAAAGCGAGTGTTAACTGCGCGTTTAGTCTCTGGATATAGACCCGAAACCGAGTGATCTAGCCATGGGCAGGTTGAAGGTTGAGTAACATCAACTGGAGGACCGAACCGACTAATGTTGAAAAATTAGCGGATGACTTGTGGCTAGGGGTGAAAGGCCAATCAAACTCGGAGATAGCTGGTTCTCCCCGAAAGCTATTTAGGTAGCGCCTCGGACGAATACTACTGGGGGTAGAGCACTGTTAAGGCTAGGGGGTCATCCCGACTTACCAACCCTTTGCAAACTCCGAATACCAGTAAGTACTATCCGGGAGACACACGGCGGGTGCTAACGTCCGTCGTGGAGAGGGAAACAACCCAGACCGCCAGCTAAGGTCCCAAATTACAGCTAAGTGGGAAACGATGTGGGAAGGCTCAGACAGCTAGGATGTTGGCTTAGAAGCAGCCATCATTTAAAGAAAGCGTAATAGCTCACTAGTCGAGTCGGCCTGCGCGGAAGATGTAACGGGGCTAAGCTGTAAACCGAAGCTGCGGCAATGCGATTTATCGCATTGGGTAGGGGAGCGTTCTGTAAGCCGTTGAAGGTGTGTTGTAAAGCATGCTGGAGGTATCAGAAGTGCGAATGCTGACATGAGTAACGACAAGGGGGGTGAAAAACCTCCCCGCCGGAAGACCAAGGGTTCCTGTCCAACGTTAATCGGGGCAGGGTAAGTCGACCCCTAAGGCGAGGCTGAAAAGCGTAGTCGATGGGAAACGGGTTAATATTCCCGTACTTGTTGTGAATGCGATGGGGGGACGGAGAAGGCTAGGTGGGCCTGGCGACGGTCGTCCAGGTTCAAGTGCGTAGGCTGTGGGATTAGGCAAATCCGGTCCCACAATAGGCTGAGACACGATGTCGAGCATCTACGGATGTGAAGTCATTGATGCCATGCTTCCGGGAAAAGCCTCTAAGCTTCAGTTCACAAGAAATCGTACCCCAAACCGACACAGGTGGTCGGGTAGAGAATACCAAGGCGCTTGAGAGAACTCGGGTGAAGGAACTAGGCAAAATGGTACCGTAACTTCGGGAGAAGGTACGCTCTTGACGGTGAAGTCCCTCGCGGATGGAGCTATTGAGAGTCGCAGATACCAGGTGGCTGCAACTGTTTATTAAAAACACAGCACTGTGCAAAATCGTAAGATGACGTATACGGTGTGACGCCTGCCCGGTGCCGGAAGGTTAATTGATGGGGTTAGACTTAGGTCGAAGCTCTTGATCGAAGCCCCGGTAAACGGCGGCCGTAACTATAACGGTCCTAAGGTAGCGAAATTCCTTGTCGGGTAAGTTCCGACCTGCACGAATGGCGTAATGATGGCCACGCTGTCTCCACCCGAGACTCAGTGAAATTGAAATCGCTGTGAAGATGCAGTGTACCCGCGGCTAGACGGAAAGACCCCGTGAACCTTTACTACAGCTTGGCACTGAACATTGAGCCTACATGTGTAGGATAGGTGGGAGGCTTTGAAGCAGTCACGCTAGTGATTGTGGAGCCGACCTTGAAATACCACCCTTGTATGTTTGATGTTCTAACTTGGCCCCGTTATCCGGGGTGAGGACAGTGCCTGGTGGGTAGTTTGACTGGGGCGGTCTCCTCCCAAAGAGTAACGGAGGAGCACGAAGGTGGGCTAATCACGGTTGGACATCGTGAGGTTAGTGCAATGGCATAAGCCCGCTTAACTGCGAGAGTGACGGCTCGAGCAGGTGCGAAAGCAGGTCATAGTGATCCGGTGGTTCTGAATGGAAGGGCCATCGCTCAACGGATAAAAGGTACTCCGGGGATAACAGGCTGATACCGCCCAAGAGTTCATATCGACGGCGGTGTTTGGCACCTCGATGTCGGCTCATCACATCCTGGGGCTGAAGTCGGTCCCAAGGGTATGGCTGTTCGCCATTTAAAGTGGTACGCGAGCTGGGTTTAGAACGTCGTGAGACAGTTCGGTCCCTATCTGCCGTGGGCGTTGGAGAATTGAAAGGGGCTGCTCCTAGTACGAGAGGACCGGAGTGGACGAACCTCTGGTGTTCGGGTTGTGATGCCAATCGCATTGCCCGGTAGCTAAGTTCGGAATCGATAACCGCTGAAAGCATCTAAGCGGGAAGCGAGCCTTGAGATGAGTTCTCCCTGGCGCTTAAAGCGTCCTGAAGGGTTGTTCGAGACTAGAACGTTGATAGGCAGGGTGTGTAAGCGCTGTGAGGCGTTGAGCTAACCTGTACTAATTGCCCGTGAGACTTAACCATACAACACCGAAGGGGTTTTAGGGCTCATAAGAGACTTGATTGTGTAGAGAGAATCAGCTTTTCGAATTGAAAGAATTTGCTTGGCGACGATAGCGTTTTGGACCCACCTGATTCCATGCCGAACTCAGACGTGAAACGAAACAGCGCCGATGGTAGTGTGGGGTCTCCCCATGTGAGAGTAGGACATCGCCAGGCTTACTTCCTTGTTTTCAGATTTTGAAAAATCTGAAGGCAAAACTAAATAAAGCATCTAATCAATAAGACTTTATTTAAGTAACAATTTGTGGAGAGATGGCTGAGTGGTTGAAAGCACCGGTCTTGAAAACCGGCGTACGTTAATAGCGTACCTAGGGTTCAAATCCCTATCTCTCCGCCACCTTTAAAAAGCTGTTGTTTATCAACAGCTTTTTTTATGTCAAAAAATCACCTATCCATGCCCGTTAATTGCCCTATTTTTCCCGTCAGAATTTGATGTATTCATCCATCTATTCAGCGCCTCTGGCCTATCAGAATATTCAAAACTTCATCAGTTGTTCTTTTATATATTCATCCTCATAAAAATGAGAATGATCTGGTGCTACTGTCGTCCGTGGACCAAGTAACCGTGACATAATGTGAGCTGTCGAGTATGTTGTTTGACGCGATTACACACTTTCCTTGTTGTTTTTTATGTCGAAGAAAATCTACATCCAATATTGTTTTATATTCTATTTTTCTGCTCATTGCTGGCTGCTCTTCAGCACCAGACAGCGTGAAATTATCTGTTCACGACTATTGTGCGGAACCACTCGATAGGACAACACAGACCTTATCTCAGTTTACCGGGCCTTTCGCATCAGAAATGCAGTATAAGACCGGTGTATATATCTTGGAACAAGGGACGAGTCAAAATAAAAATTATCACCAATAGTCTGGCATCTAACGATAATTTAGAGGCCTTTAGCGGTTACCAAAGAAATAGAGCCGCATTGCTGGATACTGGCGTAGAGGTTTATGAGTTTAGGCCTGATGCCAGAATTAGGCAGAGGGTCATGGCAGGTCACCAAAGATTTTAACCCTGACGGAAAGGTTCGGTTATCTAAACGCATTGGGGTTAAACTACGGAGAATCGTGCCGAAAAATATACTATAACGCTTTGATTCTAAAATCATCAGGGCCAATTAATTTTGGTCTTTTGTCGAAAGCACTGTGTTGTATTTTTCCGTTGATAAATCATATTATTCTCAATGGAACTGATGCAGATAATATAAACTTAAACCTATATCAGTTGTTATTCTCTGAAATAAAGTTCATTCAATCGAAGATGTTTCATTTGATAAGCATAAAAAGATGAATTGAATATTCATCATGGAGAATACCTTGTCAATGTGGAAATATCAGTATAGTCGCTCTTGATCCTATACTTGTTTATGTCTTGCTCTCAATTCGTAGATCCTATCAATTGTTCTATTTACGACTCTTTTACTCAATAAGCGACGCTATCTAGTGATTTTTAATTTTATTTGTGTGATAACTTAATCCATTAAAGTATGTGATGAGCTTGTTGGATAACGCCGGTGAATTTTGTAGAAACGCTATCACACACTATTTTCAAATTAGATTTGGTATAGGCCGAAATTTGGTGAGAGGGTACTCATGAAGATTAGAACAAAGCTGATTGCAACGTTTGTGATTGCAGTGACAGTGCCTGTTGCTTTTTTAGCGACTTTCTCCATAAGAGAAGTGACTGATGCGGCTATCACCCAATTTCAAAAAGCGACGATGAAAGAAATCTCACAGGTTGATCGTGCATTTAATATTTTCTTTGATAACGCGAAAAAAAGTATTGATTACCTTGCATCAATTCCTGAGGTTACCGAACATTTATCGAATGCGCCAAGCTTTGTTGACCAACAGAAAGTGGATGACTTTAAGGGATGGTCTTCTCTCGAGGGGCAATCAAAGCGACTCTTTGATATCTTTGAACGCTTTGGTAAAGCAAAACAAAACCTAGCTTATGTTTATACCGGACGTGCAACAGGGAGTTATATTGAATGGCCGGGAAGTCAGTTTTCTTCTCCTTTCGATCCCCGCATTCGCCCATGGTATAAGGCTGCAATGGCTGCAAATGGTAAAGCCGTCATGACCCATGCTTATTACTGGAAGGGCGATGATGCCACTTATATTGCGATTGCCAAAGCGGTAAAAGATAAAAATAATCAAGTTCTCGGCGCCGTTAGCTTGGATATATCGGTGAATGAACTGACTGATATCGTTAAGAATATTACGATTGGTGAGAATGGCTATATTGTATTATTGGAAGATAATGACACGATTTTGGTCGATCCGTTCAAACCGGAAAATAGTTTTAAATCGGTCAGTGATATTGATACGCCATTTTTTAAGTTGATGAGTGAACACCCGAAAGATTTATTTGAAGTGAACCGCGGTGGCACGGATTTTCTTGGACAAATCGTTATTTCTAAACTGGGTTGGCGCTTTGTTGCACTCGTTCCTAAATCAGAAGTTTATGCAGCTGCGGTAAAACAGACTTATGTGACGTTTGCGATTGTGATCCCTTTAGTCATTATTTTCATTCTGATCGCATTTTATGTTTCAAAAGTCATTACCTCACAGATCAACAGTGTGACGCAGGTTCTGCAACAAATCTCTCAAGGACATGGTGATCTGACGAGGAAGCTTGATACGACTGCGAAAGATGAGGTCGGAGAGCTCTCGCGCGCCTTTAATGGGTTTGTGGATAAGTTAGGGAGTCTGATTCGGGAAGTGGTCAGTCTTAGCGCAGATCTGAAGCGCATGGCTGCGACAGCGACGGAGAAAGCACATCAGTGGCAGATTGATTCAGGGCAACAGTTAGAGAAAGTCACGTTGGTCACCGATGCCATCTCTGAGATGTCAAAGGCAACGGCCGAAATTGCATCTAGCTCCGAACAGGCTGCAGGAATCGCGGAAAGTAGCTCCACGGCATGTACGGATGGCAAATTAGTCGTTGAAAATACCAGAGAGTCGATAGAGATGCTTGCCAGTGAAGTACATACGACAAGTGATATTATCAGTAAGCTCAATGACAATTCTCAGCAGATTACCACGATCATTACGACGATTCAGGGCATTGCGGAACAAACCAATTTACTGGCACTGAACGCGGCGATTGAAGCTGCCAGAGCCGGAGAACATGGACGGGGATTTGCTGTGGTTGCTGACGAAGTTCGTAATCTGTCACAAAAAACAACCAGTTCAACGGAAGAAATTCAGCAAATGATTCAAGCGTTGCAACAGACAACGCAACAAGCTGCAAACGTCATGAAAAATAGTAAATCGATGACCGATAATGCTGTCGAGCAAGCTAATACTGCCAGCGAAAGTTTGATCATGTTAGCCAGTTCGATTGATCAGATAAAAGGTGCTTCAATCCAGATTGCAACAGCAACTGAGGAACAGTCTTGTGTTTGTGAGGATATTACACGCAATACGCAGCAGATTAATGGTATTGCGAATCAACTAACCGAAGACGCTCAAGATCAGATTGATAGTGCAGAAGCATTCCGGGCGGTCTCGGAGAAAATGTTCGATTTGGTTGGTAAATTTAAAGTGTGATCAATCCATTTGAATGGTCTTGAAACGGTATATGCCAATGCCTGAGTTGTTGTACTCAGGCATTTTTTATGAAATCAACAATGTCCTTAAGTCTTCTGCAAAAACAGGCATTAAGTCACAATACTTCTTTTTGCAGTAACAACTTGCCATAAGGCTTTTACCAGTGGTTGCTCTAACTGGGACTGACGGCAACAGACACCCAGTTGAAATGGTTGTATCAGTTGACTCTCCGGTAAGCGTTGCACCTTTTCGCGGGCCGGACTGTTATTGATGACGACATCTGGCGCAATACCTATCCCGTATCCGAGTGCAACCATGCTCACAATCGCTTCATGTCCGGCACTCTGAGCATAGATGTTCGGCTTAATTTCCATTTCCTTAAACCAAGTATTGGCTCTTTCTCTTGCTGTTCCTGATTCTGGGATGATGAATGGAATCATTGACCAATCAATCGGGTCGGCACAAAGTGCCTGTTCGAAACTGCTGACACCGACAGGAGCAATGACTGACAGCGGTATCTCACTGATTGATTCAAATACAATCCGGTTAGGCAGTTGCTCCGGCAACGCTGAGATGGCTAGATCGGCTTCATTGTTCAGAACTTTGTCGATCGCCTGAGCGGGGTCGCCCGTTAACAGCTTAAATTCAATAAACGGGTGTTGAGAGCGAAAATCAGCGAGTAATTCGGGAAGGTGGCTATAGCTGGCGGTAACCGAACAAAACAGCCGAATTTCACCTTTCAGAGTTTGATTGTTCTCATGCAACTGTGCTTGAAACTGCTGCCACTCACTGATAATTTTCATGGCAATCGGCAGGAGTTGAAGGCCGGTTGGCGTGATTTCTACCCGGCGGTTATCCCGGATAAATAGATGTTGCCCGATTTCATCCTCGAACTTTTGAATCTGGCGACTTAACGCGGATGGACTAATGTGCATTGCCGCTGCAGTTTTACTGAAGTTTTTACTGTCACAGAGGTGGACAAAAAGTTCTAATATTTTGATATTCATATCGTTGTCTATTTGTGTTGCGTTTTTTGCAATACTTGGTTGTGAATATATCACTTTCGGCAACAGAATGTCTGATTTAATATGTGGGATATTCGGTGTTTGCTACCGACATGATGAATCAATAACGAAGGAGCCCCTACATGGCTAACTATTTCAATACATTGAACTTACGTCAGCAACTGGACCAACTTGGCCGTTGCCGTTTTATGGACCGTGAAGAATTTGCCACTGAAGCAGATTACCTCAAAGGTAAGAAAGTTGTGATCGTTGGTTGTGGTGCACAAGGTTTAAACCAAGGTCTGAACATGCGTGATTCTGGTCTGGATGTTGCGTATGCACTGCGTCAGGCGGCTATCGATGAGCAACGTCAGTCTTATAAGAATGCAAAAGACAATGGTTTTGAAGTAGGTAGCTATGAGCAACTGATTCCTCAAGCTGATCTGGTGGTTAACCTGACGCCTGATAAACAGCATACCAATGTTGTTGAAACCATCATGCCTCTGATGAAAGAAGGCGCAGCACTGGGTTATTCTCATGGATTCAACATTGTTGAAGAAGGGATGCAAATCCGTAAAGATTTGACTGTTGTGATGGTTGCACCGAAGTGTCCGGGGACTGAAGTTCGTGAAGAGTATAAGCGTGGTTTCGGTGTGCCGACCCTGATTGCGGTTCACCCGGAAAATGATCCACAAGGAGATGGCCTGGAAATCGCGAAAGCATGGGCCGCTGCAACCGGCGGACACCGTGCGGGTTGTCTCGAGTCTTCTTTTGTTGCCGAAGTTAAATCAGATTTGATGGGTGAGCAAACGATTCTGTGCGGTATGTTGCAGGCTGGTTCTATCGTATGCTACGAAAAAATGATTGCGGAAGGCATCGATGCCGGTTATGCAGGAAAACTGCTGCAATATGGTTGGGAAACGATCACTGAAGCACTGAAATTCGGTGGTATTACACATATGATGGATCGTCTGTCGAACCCTGCTAAAGTTAAAGCATTTGAACTGTCTGAAGAATTGAAAGACTTGCTGCGTCCTCTGTATAACAAACACATGGACGATATCATTGTCGGCGAATTTTCTAGCACAATGATGGCTGACTGGGCAAATGATGACGCCAATCTATTGAACTGGCGTAAAGAAACGGGTGAAACGGCGTTTGAAAACTACCCTGAATCCGATGTGAAAATCACTGAACAAGAGTATTTCGACCACGGTATCCTGATGATCGCGATGGTTCGTGCCGGTGTTGAATTGGCATTTGAAGCAATGACGGCTTCCGGAATCATTGATGAGTCAGCTTATTACGAATCTCTGCATGAGCTACCACTGATTGCCAATACTATCGCTCGTAAACGCTTGTATGAAATGAATGTTGTTATCTCTGATACAGCTGAATACGGAAACTACCTGTTTGCTAATGTTGCGACACCGCTACTGCGTGAAAAATTCATGCCTTCAGTGAGCACGGACGTGATTGGTAAAGGTTTAGGCGAAACCTCGAATCAGGTTGATAATGCTTATCTGATCGATGTGAACAGCATGATTCGCAATCATCCGGTCGAGTACATTGGTGAAGAATTGCGTGGCTATATGAAAGACATGAAGCGCATTGCTGTTGGTGGTTAAGTGAGTGATATAGCCGTCACCCTTGGGGTGGCGTGATTCTCGCTACACTGATGAGATAATAAAAAGGCCTGAATTGAATGATTCAGGCCTTTTGCTTTTTGAATATGATGAGACGGTCTGTCATGACAACTTGCAGGATATGGTAAGTTGTTCTCCGTGCTCAGAGGTTACTGATCTTGTTTGGACAACTTATCTTCCAACTCAGTAACTTTTGTTTCCAGCTGAGTCAGCTTTTCACGGGTACGAAGTAATACTTGTGTCTGAACATCAAATTCTTCACGACTAACAACATCCAGCTTATTCAATTGTCCCTGAATAACCTGACGAACTTTTTGTTCAACATCAGCGCCAAGGTCTTTGACCGGTTGAGGCATGGCATCATGAATTTGTTTTGCGACTTGCTCTAGTTTTTTGGGATCAAACATATAGGGTAAAACTCCTCTTCTACTGCTGTTATTCTATGTAATTCAGGTAAGAAAGTCGTTATCAAAGTGGACAAAAAAGGCCACAACGTGTGGCCTTTTACTTATCTGGATATCAAACACACCCTGCGAAGTGCCTATGAAGCCGTATGGTTTGGTGTTTCATCGGTTGATTGCTTTTCTTCATCGTTTTCTACAAAAACCGGCAGTGGTTTATGTTTCTCTGCCAAGTAACTATAGATGACCGGGAGAACAAACAGGGTAAACAATGTTCCGATTGCAAGCCCGGCAACAATCACAATACCAATACTGAAACGTTGTTTGGCACCGGCTCCGGTGGCAGACATTAACGGAATCAGACCGGCAATCATTGCGGCTGTTGTCATCAGGATTGGGCGCAGACGAATCTTAGCAGCCTCCATCACAGCTTCAATCCGATCTTTATTGAATTTCAACTGTACCTCTTTGGCAACCTCACAAATCAAGATGCCGTGCTTGGTTATCAAGCCAATCAAGGTAATCAATCCGACCTGAGAATAGATATTGAGAGACGTGAAACCAAAGAACCCGCCCCATGCCAAGGCAACCAAAGCCCCACAGATTGCAAGTGGTACAGAGACCATGATGACGATTGGATCTCTGACAGATTCAAACTGAATCGCCAAAACCAAGAAGATGATTGCCAAAGCGAGAGCAAAGGTTGTATAGAGCGCGCTCCCTTCGGTAATGAACTGACGAGATTCCCCCATATAGTCACGGGTGTATCCGATCGGTAGTGTCTTATCAACTTCATGATTCAACCATTCGAGAGCACTTCCCATCGTGACTCCGGGGGTTGGTACTGCACTGATCGTTGCTGAATTCAACTGGTTAAAGTGAGGCAATGCCCGAGGTTCTGAAACCACATCAATCTTAATCAGACTGCGTAAGGGAATTGCATCACCATTGGCGGCGAGGACATAGTAATTGTTCATCGATTCTGGATTGAGCCGGTACTTACGTTCAACTTGCGGAATCACTTCATACGAGCGTCCGTAGAGGTCAACGCGATTGACATACCCGTCAGCCATCAGCGTTGCCAGTGTCGTACCAATATCCTGCATCGTTACGCCATAAGCACCTGCTTTGTCTTTATCAATGCTGATCTTCATCGTTGCAGAATCGAAGTTCAGATCCAGTGTTGAGTAGACAAACAAAGGACTATGTTGAACTTTGCCCAGAATGTCCGAAGCCAAAGTAAATAGGTTTTCAAAGCTGTTGGGGGTTTTCAGCACTAACTGAACCGGTAGACCTGAACCTGCCCCCGGGAGTTCTGGCATCTCGAAGGCTGACACGGACATACTCGGTACTTCTTTCAGCAGCCCTTGGAGTCGTTTCTGTATCTCAGCCTGACTTGCTTCACGTTGACTCCAAGGCACCATGACGGAGAAACCGAGCGACTGGTTTGATGTGGGTACACCAGTGAATTCCAAATTTAAGTCAACTTCGGGTTGAGCCATCAGAATGTCATTGACGTGCTCCATGGTTTTCTGCATGTAATCGAGGTTGGCATTTGACTGACCATTGGCAATAAACATCACCACCCCTTTATCTTCAGCCGGTGCCAGCTCGGACGGAATAAATTTAAAGAGAACCGGGAGGCTGGCAAGAATGATTAATGCAAAAGCAATCACAACGGTGCGGTGCAGCATGACCGCAGCCAGCATCTTCTCGTAGCGGTTAGTGATTCGATCCAATACAGAGTGAACCTTACTTTCAAATCCGCTAGGGGAACTGTGTGCGACAAGCATTTTTGAACACATCATCGGTGAGAGTGTCAGGGCGATAATCCCGGAAACGATCACCGATCCTGCCAGAGATAAGGCAAACTCTTTAAATAGTGAGCCCGTTATCCCTTGTGTCAGTGCAATCGGTGCATATACCGCTGCCAATGTCAGTGTCATTGCTATAACCGGCAGTGCAATTTCTCGGGTTCCGATAATTGCAGCCCGGAACGGCGTTTCACCCAGTTTGATGTGACGGTCAACGTTTTCAAGAACAACGATCGCATCATCAACCACCAAACCGATGGCAAGTACCATGGCAAGCAGTGTCATTAAGTTCCAGGAAAACCCGAAAGCTTGCATGACCAGAGAAACCCCAATCAGAGATAGTGGAATCGTGATAATCGGAATCATGACCGCACGGAAAGAGCCAAGGAACAGAGTAATCACCACCAATACGATTAAAACGGCTTCTCCGATGGTTTTGATCACCTCGTCAATCGACTCGTTGATGGCTTCGGTCGAGTCATAGAGCATCGTCATCTTGATATTGCTCGGCATATTCTTGTCGATGCGCGGCATGATAGCTCTGACATCTCGTGCAATATCGATCGGGTTAGCACTGGGGGCAGCATTGATCGCGGCAACAATGGCTTCTTTTCCGTTGGCAGTTGCCCGATAGGTATCATGACTCTTTGCCAGCGAGACTTTAGCAATGTCTCCCAAACGAATGATTTGTCCCTCATCCGACTTGATGACCAACCGTTTTAACTCTGTTGTCGTGGAAACCTGTGTATCCGCATCCCCATTATAGAGAACAAATTCCCCTGTCGATTGCCCTGTCGCTGATTGATAGTTATTGGCGCTCAGAACACTCATGACTTGTGAAGCTGACAACTTCAGTGCAGCCATCTTATTCGGGTCTAACCAAATACGCAGGCCATATTTGATCCCGCCATAGAGATCAACTTTCGATACGCCACTGACCGAGAATAACTGTGGATTGACCACACGCTCGAGATAATCGTTGATTTGGCTGGAATTGAGCTCATCACTGGAAAAGCCAATATAGAGTACCGCAGTTGTTGAGCCGGTTGACATTGTTACGCTTGGGTCTTCGGCTTCTTTTGGCAGCTGTGAGCGTACCGAGTTGGTTTTTGCCAAGATATCTGCCAATGCCGCATTCGGATCGGTATTGAGCTTCATTTTGACCGTAATTGTTGAACCACCCATTGAGGATGAAGAGGTCATGTAGTCGATATTATCGGCTTGAGCAATGGCTTGCTCTAAGGGTTGAGTGATGAATCCCTGAATCAAATCCGAGCTGGCACCATAGTAGCCAGTCGTCACAGTGATCACGGTGTTCGTCATCTCTGGATACTCTCGGATTTGCAGTTTGAATACAGCTTGTAATCCAAGCAAGGCAATCAAGAGGCTCAGTGATATGGCGAGAACCGGACGTTTGATGAAAATATCAGTAAAGCGCATGCAACCTCCGGTTAAAGCATGGGAACTTCAGATGATGGTGTCAGCGTATCACTTTCCACCACATGAACTTTCGCCCCATTACTTAAGCGGACTTGACCGGAAGTGACAATCGTATCTCCGTCTTTCACACCACTTAATATGTGAGCTACATCTTTTTTGCGTTCTCCCACCTCAATAACATGTTGTTTGACACGCTTTTCACCATCTTTCTCGGTCACAACGTAAACACTGTCACCATAAAGCGTGTAAGCAATTGCCACCTGAGGAATAATCACTTGATCTTTTTGGACCGGTAGTAGGATATTTGCTTTGGCGAACATCCCGCTGCGTAGCTTGCCATCGCTATTTGGAATATTGGCTTCCACCTGAACCAAGCCACTCTGTGCACTGACCGCAGGCTCGATAGCTTTAATCGTCCCTTTGAATGAGTCATCCGGATAAGCATCGACAGTGATGTTGACTGTCTGACCAACTGAAATCTTAGACAGGTCGGTCTGTGGTATTGTGAAATGCAGACGCATCACGGACGTATCTTCCAGACGGACGATACTGGAGCCGACATTCATATATTGGCCGACATAAATATTGCGAATACCCACCGAACCGGAGAAGGGGGCCGTGATTTCACGTCGGGCGATAGTCGCTTTCAAACTTTCGATATCGGCAGACAGAGAGAAATAAGCGGCTTCAGCTTCATCGAAAGATTCTTGAGATAAAGACCCTTTTGCATACAGGCCTCTGTAGCGCTCATATTTTGCTTTCGCCGCAGGTAAACGAGCCTGCGCACTTTTTAAGTTCGCTTTTTCAACAGCCGAATCGAGACTCATCAGCATCTGTCCTTTTTCGACGAAAGCGCCTGACTCGAATGCGATATCTTTAATGACACCACTGGTTTCAGAGGTGAGTGTAACCCCCTGCTTTGGTTCGATAAAACCGATAGCTTCAATAACCGGTGTCCAATCTTGTACTTTAATCTGAGAAACTGTAATCGGAAATGAGGGTTCGGGCATGTTCGCAAAATAGTCATTCATCGCTTTTTGCTTGAACAAGTTGACTCCGATAACACTACCTAACAGCACAATAACAATCAGTAGCATCGAGAGTGTCCATAATAATGTCCGCTTTTTCATTCGATGTTAAACTCCAAGTTTAATGATGAACTAGCCTCAACGAGTTTGTTTCCCCAGTTTGTGCAACAAGATGCTTCTGATAAAAATAAATCCGCTATCAGAATAAGTGGTTCGCTTGATTGCTAACTTTTTGGTATTGAAGCATGAATTAGGTTGCCATTATAGCTTACAGAGTAGCCATATATGCAACACACTTGTGCAGTAAATTATGTAAAAACTCGCATATTTACCCGAGTGGTAAATTTATCAGTCGAGCATTATCATGAGGACCAGTGAATATCCTCATAAACAGTCATCAAGTTCAGAGCAGATGAGATAACGGATGAAGTTAAATCCAAGACAAGATGAAGCCGTCAAATATATATCAGGTCCCTGTTTGGTACTTGCCGGTGCCGGATCAGGTAAGACCAGAGTCATTACCAATAAAGTGGCCTATTTAGTTCAACAGTGTGGCTATAAAGCTCGCAATATTGCTGCAGTGACGTTTACCAATAAAGCTGCCAGAGAAATGAAAGAGCGGGTCGCACAAACATTGGGGAAAAAAGAATCCCGTGGCCTGATGGTTTCAACCTTCCATACACTTGGTTTGAATATCATTCGTCGGGAATATAAAGCACTCGGTCTTAAGGCTGGTTTTTCTTTGTTTGATGATCAGGACCAATTGGCGCTTCTCAAAGCCTTGACGGAAAAACAGATCGATGGGGATAAAGATTTATTGCGTCAGTTGCTCAGTACTATCTCCAACTGGAAGAATGATATGTTCTCACCCGATCAGGCGAAGGCGAGTGCCAGAGGTGAACAGGAGCAATTATTTGCTTTTTGTTATGAACGCTATCAGAACCAGATGAAAGCCTATAATGCACTGGATTTTGATGACTTGATTCTGATGCCCGTCGGGTTACTGAAGAACAATGAACAAGTCCGCCAGCATTGGCAGTCGAGAATACGTTACCTGCTGGTGGATGAGTATCAGGATACCAATACCAGTCAGTATGAGTTGGTTAAGCTGCTGGTGGGAGAGCGTGGTCGGTTTACGGTTGTAGGTGATGACGACCAGTCGATCTATTCATGGCGGGGGGCCAAACCTCAGAATCTGGTGTTATTGGGAGAAGATTATCCCAACTTACGACTCATTAAGCTGGAGCAGAATTATCGTTCGACCAATCGGATTTTGCATTCAGCTAATATTTTGATTGCGAACAATGCGCACGTCTATGAGAAGAAGCTCTTTTCTGAACTGCCGGATGGTGAACAACTGAAAGTCATCATGGCCAATAATGATGAGCATGAAGCAGAACGTGTCACGGGTGAGATTATTGCCCACAAATTTATCAATCATACGGAATATCGTGACTATGCCATTCTCTACCGCGGTAATCATCAATCCCGTTTGATTGAGAAAAGCCTGATGCAGAACCGCGTGCCTTACAAAATTTCAGGGGGGACGTCTTTCTTTGCCCGAGCTGAGATCAAAGACATCATGGCGTATTTACGGGTATTGGTGAATCCTGATGATGACAATGCTTTTCTGCGGATCGTTAATACACCGCGCCGTGAGATTGGTCCTGTGACACTGGAGAAGCTAGGCAGTTATGCCAACATGCGTGGTAAAAGCCTGTTTGAAGCCAGTTTTGAAATCGGGCTGGAACAGCACCTGACAGGAAAGGGGTTGGAACATTTAAGGCGTTTTACGCAATGGCTGGTGCGGTTATCGGATCAGGCCGAGCGGGGAGATACGGTTGAAGTCACGCGATCACTGGTGCGCGATATTCATTATGAAGATTGGCTGTATGAAAACTCGTCAAGCCCGAAAGCAGCGGAGATGCGAATGAAAAATGTGTCTGATCTGTATTCATGGATTGTCGCGGATTTGGAGGGCAATAACCCGGATCAGGAGAAAAAGACGCTCAAAGAGGTCGTTCAGCGCCTGACTTTACGTGACATGATGGAACGTGGAGAAGAAAACGATGACAGTGATGCGGTACAACTGATGACCTTGCATGCGTCCAAAGGGCTGGAATTTCCGTATGTCTATCTGATCGGGGCTGAAGAAGGCATTTTGCCCCATCAAACCAGTATTGATGAAGATAATATCGAAGAAGAGCGGCGACTGATGTATGTCGGTATTACCCGGGCCCAGAAAGAGATGACGTTTATCGTCTGTAAAGAAAGACGTCAGTACGGAGAGTTGATTCGCCCGACCCACAGTCGTTTTTTAGATGAATTACCTTATGATGACGTGACTTGGGAACAGAAGAAAAAAGAACTTTCACCTCAGGAACGGATGGAAAAAGGGCAAGCACATATTGCTAATTTGAGAGCCATGTTTAAAAAGGATTCTTGACGAATTGAATGGGAAAAGTAACGATAAAGCACGGTGTAATGCGATGCTTTGCTGGCAAGACTCAACTGTCTGATTATCGAAGAGATGCCTTTTTTAAGGGCGACTGACGAAAAAGGCGTCAAACGAGAAAAAAAGTTGAAAAAAAGCTAGACGACAATGAGTGATATCCGTATCATTCCCCTCCGCCGATAGGGCATGATGCGCCCGTAGCTCAGCTGGATAGAGCGTTGGCCTCCGGAGCCAAAGGTCGAAGGTTCGAATCCTTTCGGGCGCGCCATTTGCGGAGGAATGATCGGCAACAGACGTATGGTGGCTATAGCTCAGTTGGTAGAGCCCCGGATTGTGATTCCGGTTGTCGCGAGTTCGAGTCTCGTTAGCCACCCCATTTTCCTGAGATTCCCCATTTGGGTTGTTTTTCAGAGAGACAAACGGACTGTTTGCCTTGAGCACATATCCTATGCTGTCGGCAGTGATAGATAATATCAAAGAATAAAATGTATCGGTGAATAGCGCAGTTTGGTAGCGCATCTGGTTTGGGACCAGAGGGTCGGGGGTTCGAATCCCTCTTCACCGACCACTTTTCAGTGGTGGCTATAGCTCAGTTGGTAGAGCCCCGGATTGTGATTCCGGTTGTCGCGAGTTCGAGTCTCGTTAGCCACCCCATTTATTCTCGGTGAATAGCGCAGTTTGGTAGCGCATCTGGTTTGGGACCAGAGGGTCGGGGGTTCGAATCCCTCTTCACCGACCACTTTCAAAGCCTCGGTTTTATACCGGGGCTTTTTTGTATCGGTTGTTATCTTAAGTCCTGCTTCAGGGCATGAACGTCAACATAGCGCTGTTTGGTTGCGCATCCATTCTTTTAAAAATGAGCGGACCAGAGGATGGTTTTCTGGGGTTCGAATCCCTCTTCACCGACCACTTTCAAAGCCTCGGTTTTATACCGGGGCTTTTTTGTATTGGTTGTTTCTAAGTCCTGCTTCAGAGCACGAACATCAACATAGCGCTGTTTGGTTGCGCATCCATTCTTTGAAAAATGAGTGGACCAGAGGATGGTTTTCTGGGGTTCGAATCCCTCTTCACCGACCACTTTCAGAGCCTCGGTTTTTGTGCCGGGGGCTTTTTGTATCGCTCATCACCTTATTGTCTGCTTTCACCATATACCCACGAAAATAGTACGTTTTTTCGGTTATTAGTTTTTTGAATAAATTCAGTTTCATAGCATTGTGGATATGCGCAATGGGGAGTTTAGTATAATTGACTAGGTTGTCAGGTTATCGAATGTAAAAATTTAGTTAATACAATGATGGTATTAATAGCCAGCGTGAGTGGTTATTTTGGTCTAATATATTGTATGTATGTTTTGTATTGGATGATTCCTATCTATATCCGATGTTTTATTAGCATTTCTATATGTACTTATGTTGCATTGATCTATAAAACTAATTAGTTTTTTATTCTGTATTTTCAATTTTATTTATATTTCAAACTGATGACGATTACATTTCTAGGTCGTGTTTTTTATTTTTTTAAATAAGAATAATGCACAAAAAAAGCATTTTTATTCGATTTTTATCGCGGTTTTTCCGATTATACTGAATTTATATACTATGTTTATTGCTTTTTTTTGAAATTTTTGCACAATGATAAGCTTTGTGAGTAATCAGCAGAATATGCTGATATGAAAGGATTCAACTCTTTCGGCTCGGAATTTACTGCGAGTCAGAGGTCAAATTTGTCATGTCTCTTTTAGAAGTTAAAAATCTTCAAATCGAATATCCGTCACGCCACGGAGTACATGCCGCAGTGAAATCTCTTTCTTTTCAGATTGAGCGCGGAGAAATCGTCGGTGTCGTCGGTGAATCCGGGGCGGGGAAATCAACGGTCGGTAATGCTGTCATTGATCTGCTTAGCCCTCCTGGCGTGATTGCCGGTGGTGAGGTTTATTTAAATGGTGAAAAGATTTCGGGCCTGTCACCGGAGCAGATGAGACGTGTGCGGGGATCGAAAATTGGATTTATTTTTCAGGATCCGATGACATCATTGAATCCGCTCTTTACGGTTGAGCAGCAATTGAAAGAAACGATTCATGCCAACATGAAAGTGACGGATGAAGAAGCCTATCAGCGTGCTCTTGCTCTCATGCAGCAAGTTGGTATTCCTCAACCTGAGAACCGCTTGAAACAATACCCACATCAGTTTTCCGGAGGCATGCGTCAGCGAGTCGTCATTGCCATTGCACTGGCAGGTGAACCGGATTTGATTATTGCTGATGAACCAACCACTGCACTGGATGTTTCGATTCAGGATCAAATATTAAGCCTGATTCGGGAGTTATGTGTACAGAATCAAGTCGGCTGTATGCTTGTCACCCATGATATGGGGGTGGTGTCGAATGTCACCGATCAGGTCGCGGTGATGTATCGTGGTGATCTGGTTGAATTCGGACCGACAGCACAAGTTTTGGGAACACCGCAGCACCCTTATACCAAGAGCCTGATTTCAGCCGTCCCCCGTTCGGATATCAAGCTTGATCGTTTTCCTCTGGTCAGTTACATCGAAGAAGCCAGTGAAATGGAACCGCTGGATATTAAGAATCACTGGCTTGGGCAACGTCAGGATCAGCGTGACTATTCCGGTGCATTATTGAAGGTTGAAGATGTTAACCTGCGTTTTGTGACCAAAGATTCCTTGTTTGAAAGTCGGCGTGAGTATGTGCAAGCTTCAAACCATGTGAGTTTTGATGTGATGGAAGGTGAAACCTTCGGTTTGGTCGGGGAGTCTGGTTCAGGTAAATCAACCATTGCACGCATTATTGCCGGTTTGTATGTACCAAACTCTGGGAAAATAACCTTTGAGGGGATCGATCTCACCGCTCTCACTTCAGAAAAAGCGCGTCGTCCGCTACGTCGTCAGATGCAGATGGTTTTTCAAAATCCGTATACTTCAATGAATCCTCGCATGAAGGTGTTTGATATTATCGCTGAGCCGATCCGGTTTCATCATTTGACTAAAAACGAATCTGAAACGCGTCAGATTGTTTATGACTTGCTGGATCATGTTGGTTTGGGACGAATGGCGGGTATCAAGTATCCGCATGAGTTCTCCGGTGGACAACGCCAACGTATTTCAATCGCGCGGGCTTTGGCGACGCGGCCCCGATTATTGATTTGTGACGAACCCACATCTGCGCTGGATGTTTCGGTTCAGGCACAAATCCTGAATTTGTTGAAAGACTTACAAGCAGAATTGAATTTAACCATGCTCTTTATCAGTCATGATTTACCGGTGATTCGCCAAATGTGCGATCGGGTTGGCGTGATGAAGATGGGAACATTACTGGAAGTTGCACCGACAGAAACGTTGTTTTCTGCACCGCAACATGAATATAGCCGTCAGTTAATCTCTCTGATGCCTGAATTTACAGGGCTGAAAGAAGATATTGCGGCAATGCGTTGATCTTAACCCCAAAAGACAAAAGCAAACACACGAAGGGATGAAATTCCCGCATAAGGAGTTATGCAATGAAAATGATAAAAACGAAACTAGCTGTAGCATTGATGGCTGTTGGACTGAGTTTTTCAGCCGCTGCTGCCGATATTACAATTGCTTATGCAGCTGATCCGGTGTCTATGGATCCTCAGGAACAGTTGTCTGAAGCGACCTTACAATTGTCTCACATGGTGTTCGATCCCCTTGTTCGCTATACCCAGTCTAAAGAGTTTGAACCCCGTCTGGCGACAAGTTGGGAACGCATCAATGACACCACCATGCGCTTCCATTTGCGTCATGGTGTGAAATTCCACACCGGTAACCCTTTTTCCGCGGATGATATTATCTGGACGTTCAATCGTCTGAAATCGTCAGGGGATTATAAAGGGATCTTTGCTTCAATCGATAAAGCCGTCAAAGTTGATGATTATACCGTTGATCTGGTGACCAAAGGCCCTTACCCACTGATTCTGCAAAATGCGACTTATATTTTCGCGATGGATAGCAAGTTCTATTCAGGCAAAACCAAAGATGGCAAAGACAAATCAGAAATTATCAAGCACGGTAATTCTTTCGCCTCCACGCATGAATCGGGTACGGGGCCATTTGTTGTTACCTACCGCGAGCAAGGCGTAAAAGTTGAGTTTGAACGGTTCAAGGATTACTGGGATAAAGATTCAAAAGGCAACGTTGATCACCTCACATGGGTCCCAATCAAAGAAGATGCAACGCGTGTTGCTGCCCTGTTGTCCGGCGATGTTGACATGATTGCACCGGTTGCACCCAATGATCTGGATCGAATTGATGAAGCGAAAGGCATTGATTTGGTGACAATTTCCGGTGAACGGATTATCACTTTCCAGATGAATGAGAAAAGTCAGCCGGCCTTTAAAGACAAGCGTGTGCGTGAAGCAGTGACTTATGCCGTCAATAATACCGGGATTGTGAAAAAAATCATGAAGGGTTTTGCGACCACCGCAGCACAACAGAGCCCGGTGGGGTATGCGGGTCACGACCCAGATCTGAAACCACGTTATGACCTGAAAAAAGCCAAAGCGCTGATGAAAGAAGCCGGATATGAAAAAGGCTTTACCATCTCGATGATTGCACCGAATAACCGTTATGTGAATGATGCAAAAATTGCACAAGCAGTTGCTTCAATGTTGTCTAAAATCGGTATCAAAGTCGATCTGAAAACCATGCCAAAAGCACAATACTGGCCAGAGTTTGATAAATGTGCCGCAGATATGCTGATGATTGGTTGGGCTTCAGATACACAGGATTCAGGCAACTTTTCTGAATACCTGACAATGACACGCAATTCTGATACGGGTAAAGGCCAGTATAACTGTGGCTATTATTCGAACCCAGAAGTTGATCGTCTGGTCGAAGCATCCAATGTTGAAACGGATTCAGCCAAGCGTTCAACGATGCTAAAAGAAGTTGAAGCGAAACTGTATCACGATGCCGCATTTGTACCGCTACACTGGCAAAACCTTGCCTGGGGCGCTAAATCCAATGTGGATATCAAACCTGTTGTGAACTCGATGAATTACCCTTACTTGGGTGATCTAGTCGTTAAAGAGTAACAATACCTGCTTAGCCAGCTTGATATCTTGTTGATCGATAAATTGTGTTGATCGATTGATTGTGATTGAGTGCTGGCTTGTATTTGTTTTCCTGTTATTACGGTGCTTATTTCATTCAGTCGGATAAGCACCTTTTTCAGACTGAACTCTCGTTAAAGTCATTTGGCTTGTAGCGAGGTCACAGATAGCCAAGGGGCAATATATGTTCTCTTTCCTGCTCAAGCGTCTGGTTCAGGCGTTTGTCGTTATGTTTGTCATTAGCTTAGTCGCTTTTGCCATTCAGGATAATTTAGGTGATCCATTGCGTGAGCTGGTGGGTCAGTCCGTATCAGAAGCACAGCGACAGGTTCTTCGTGATGAAATGGGGCTCAATGACCCATTTATGGTGAAGTATGTCCGGTTTATCAAAGCGGCATCTCACGGTGATCTTGGGACGTCATATTTCTTTAAGCGTCCAGCACTGGATGTGATTTTGGAAAAGCTGGTCGCAACACTGGAGTTGGTGTTTGGTGCTGCCGCAATTATTATTTGCCTGTCGATTCCTCTTGGTGTTTATTCAGCGATCCATCCGAAAAGTTTTTTTTCCAAGCTGATTATGGCGGGTAGTAGTATCGGTATTTCGATTCCTGTTTTTCTGACCGCAATTATGTTGATGTATATTTTTTCGATTGAATTGGGGTGGTTGCCTTCTTATGGTCGGGGTGACACAGCCAATGTTTTGGGATGGGAGTCAGGCTTCTTTACACTCGATGGTTTAGCACACCTGATTCTACCGTGTGTCTCACTGGCATCGATAATGTTGCCATTGTTCATTCGTCTGGTTCGCTCGGAAATGCTGGAAGTTCTGAGTTCGGAATACATTAAGTTTGCTAAAGCAAAAGGATTGGCATTACGTAAGATTTACTATCGTCATGCTCTGAAAAATACCATGTTACCGGTATTGACGGTTGGTGGGGTACAGCTCGGCACGATGGTCGCTTATACCATCCTGACCGAGACGGTTTTTCAATGGCCGGGGACTGGCTTTCTGTTTCTGGAAGCTATCAATCGGGTCGATACACCATTGATTACCGCTTATGTTATTTTTGTCGGTCTCATTTTCGTGGTGACGAATACCATTGTCGATCTGCTCTATGGATTGATTAACCCGACCGTAAACCTCACCGGAAAAGGAGCATGATGATGAAAGAGGCCGTATCTGCCCCGTCTCTCTGGGAGCGCTTTAAAAAATCGGATTTTCTCTACTATTTTTCTCATGACAAAGTCGCGATGTTCAGCTTTGCTGTTTTTCTCACTTTTGTTGTGGTTTCTCTGTTGGCACCCGTGATTGCCCCGACTAATCCTTATGATCTGACGTCGTTGGATATTATGGATTCGGAAATCCCACCGGCATGGATGCCCGACGGGGATAGTCGTTTCTTACTTGGTACCGATGATCAGGGTCGCGATATTCTCTCGACGATGTTATATGGTTCTCGACTCTCCTTGACTATCGGTTTTTTGGCGGTGGCACTACAACTGTTTCTCGGCATTATCATCGGCCTTTCATCCGGGTATTTCGGTGGCCGGATAGATAGCTTTTTGATGCGTTTTGCCGATGTGCAGTTATCTTTTTCAACCATGATGGTTGCAATCATTGTTTCGGCAATTTTTAAGGCAAGTTTCGGGAGTGAGTTCTATAGTGAATATGCGGTGATTATGCTGGTTGTTATCATCGGTATTGCCGAATGGCCACAATACGCAAGAACGATTCGTGCTTCTGTACTTGCCGAGAAGAAAAAAGAGTATGTTGAAGCAGCCCGCGTGATGGGATTTAAATCACTGCGAATCATGTTCCGTCACATCCTGCCCAATTGCTTATCCCCGATTTTGGTGATTTCAACGGTTCAGGTTGCCAATGCGATCATGTCTGAAGCGGCACTTTCTTTCCTCGGTCTTGGATTGCCGGTTGACCAACCATCGCTTGGCTCGCTGATTAGTATCGGTTTTAATTATATTTTCTCCGGTTCATGGTGGATTACAGCATTCCCCGGCGTTGTGTTGGTTCTGTTGGTTCTGGTGATTAACCTGCTTGGTGACTGGCTCCGGGATGTTTTTAATCCTAAAATTTATAAAGGATGATGAAAGTCTATTGATTTATCGATGAAAGTTTTCCTAAACTGAGCCGTATAATAAAAAGATACGGCTCTTTTTTTGCATGTTTCTTCGTATCGTATTGGAGCAAGGTTGTGATCGATTGATTATTTGACAACTTAAAATAATGAAAGGATTTTGTTGTGAACGTGATGATAAAGGTCACCAGAAATATCCTGATGGGTTCTGCCTTATTTTCTTGTATTTTTGGGGCTCATTGGGTAAACGCACAAGAAGAATTTCTTTGTGATGCGACACAGGCATCTACACAAGAGCTTCCCACATTAGACAAAAATTGTCCGGTAGGCGAAGGCCTATGGGGAAAAAGCCGACCTCGGAGTCAGAACTCAATGTTCTGGATTCAGTGTGGTATTTTTAGTCAGCCGATGCCGTTAGCTGATGCAAAGATACTTTATCGACAAATTTCTACGGATGTCTGGATGAAACCCGGTGCCAATCAATATCGTTGCTTGATCGGCCCGTATAATGATATTCGCAAAGCCAGACAGGAACTCAAGAAAGTTCGTCGGTTGAAAGCATATCACGAAGCATTTATCCGGGAGGTTCGTAAACCGCAACAAGGAGCGGCGAGAACCTCCACATCATCGAAATCTGCTGTGGCTCAACAGCGCGCGAGTCAGCCTCGTGCCGCCCGACAGCCATCTACATCGCCTCAGCCACCTCAAGCGGCCAAAACGCCAACGGCACCGGTGGCAAATCAGGCAGCAACAGCCCCGAAGGCTCGCGTTCCCAAAGCAAAAGACGTGGTTATCCGTAAGCAAACGGTCATTGCCGGGGTAACATATGTGATTCCTTTTCTGGGGGTGAAAGCATCCCAGTTTTATATGGAATATGAAATTCCTTGGAACCGGTTGAGCTATGAACAAGCCTATGCGACCTGTCAAAAAATTGGCATGAAAATGGCGACGGAGAGTCAGTGGAAACAACTGTTGGCATCTCAAGTGATGAACCGGGAGCAGTGGCCTCTTTACCTGCCTTATTGGGGACGTGACAAGAAAGGGATGTTCACCAACGGCAAAGTCAGCCAGTTGAAAGGCTCATCGCTGCTGAATGTGGTGTGCGTCCAATAAGATTATCATCTCGGCCATTCACAACACCTTTTAAGTGGCAATTTTAAGTACCAATGATTTCAATTTTCAATGATGATGAACATCAAAGAAGATGATATTTCCTATCAAATGATAATGAATATTATTTATTTTTTTTACTAATCGGGTAAAATCCACTTTTTGCTATCCCTGTTTGTAAAGGAATTCATTCATGCTTAAAAGGTTTATGACGCTTTTTTTGATTTTATTTGTGCCTCAGGTTGTTGCTCAGGTGACAACGGTGACCGACGTATTAGGTCGTCAGGTCACTCTTGATCTACCAGCTAAACGTGTCGTGCTCGGTTTTTATGGCGAAGACTATATGGCCATCGGTACGGAAAAGTCATTTGATCATGTGGTAGGAATGTCAAAAGGGATTTGGGAGCAGTGGCGCCCAGCGAACTGGGCGATGTATGTTGCGCATCGACCATCACTGGAAACCTTACCTGATGTCGGTAAAGTGGATACTCAGACATTCTCTGTCGAAAAAGTGATTAGTTTGCACCCTGATTTGTTGGTATTGGCTGAGTGGCAATACAAAGGCCTAGGCAGTGATGTGGGCCGTATGGAACAAGCGGGAATCCCGGTGATTGTGATTGATTACAACGCGCAAACGCTTGAGCGGCATATTGAAAGCACGTTAATTATCGGCCAGATCACCGGTCAGGAAGCGCGCGCACAGAAAATTGCAACTGAATACAAAAACATGATTCAGTTGGTGAAAGATCGTCTGGCGAAGGCCAATCGACCCAAACCAACCATCTATGCTGAGTTTGGTTTTCCGGGAACGAAAGAATATGGTTACACTTTCGGCAAAAATATGTGGGGTGCGATGGCCGAAGTTGCCGGGGGAGAAAACATCTCCAAGCCGTTTGTTGAATGGTGGGGACATTTGAATCCTGAGCAAGTTTTAGCCGCTCAGCCAGATGTTATACTGCTCACCGGTTATGAATTTGGTGGCGCTGATGATTCCATGATTATTGGTCAGAATGTTGATCGTGCGACAGCATTGGCCCGTTTGAAAGGGTACAAGCACCGTTTAGGTTGGGAGAGCCTGCCAGCGGTCAAGAATAACCGTATGATTGGCATCTATCACGGTGCTTCGCGCAGTATTATGGATGCACCAATGACACAGTATATTGCCAAAGCATTGTATCCGGATCTGTTTGCTGATCTGGATCCTGAAGCGGAATACCTCAACTTCTATAAGAAGTATCTGCCAGTGACACCAACAGGCACTTTTGCCGTTTCTCTGTAGTTCTTCTCCAATGAATAAAGCCGCTGGTTCACAGCGGCTTTTTATCGAATCTACCAAGTATCTAAATCGGCTTCGTTCATTAGAACTGACTCAGCTTATCGAAACAGACTCAGCTCACCGAAACAGATCAAGTCCCTTCGGCAGTCGCTGCTTTCATGGTGTTCACGACTTTATTCCGTTCTGAAATGACAATCAGTAATCGCTGCAATCCGATGAAGGCGAATAGCAAAATACCGATAATAATTTTGGTCCACCATGAGCTCAGTGTACCATCGAAGGTAATGTACGTCTGAATTAACCCTTGAATGAGCACCCCGAACAGAGAACCGAACACGGTTCCGACACCACCGGAAAGTAGTGTTCCTCCGATTACAACCGCAGCAATGGCATCCAGTTCGACCCCGACAGCAGCCAGCGGATAACCGGCAGAGGTGTAAATCGAAAATACAATCCCGGCCGTTGTCGCCAATAAGGTGGACAGCATGTAAATACCGATGGTGGTTTGCTTGACGGCAACACCCATCAATCCAGCGGAAACTGCATTCCCCCCAATGGCATACACATTATTACCAAAGCGAGTGCGATGAGCGACGAAAATACCGATAATCACCACGGCCAGCATAATGACTGCCAGCAAACTCAGGCGTCCGCCTCCGGCAATTTTCCACATACTGCGGGACAGCTCCCGGAAAAAGGGGTGAGTGATTGGCAGCGACTGTTCTGATATCAGGAAGCTGGTTCCCCGCAAGAAGAACATCCCGGCCAGCGTAATGATGAAAGGCGGGATTTTTAAGGTGTGAATTAACCACCCCATCCCGGCACCAAATGCACTGCCCATGATGAGAACAATCACGATGGCCAATTGTGGCGCAACCTGCCAGTCACCAATCATTTTCGCCAGAAAAACACCGGTAAACGCAATCACGGCACCAACGGACAAATCAATCCCACCGGAGAGTATGACAAAGGTCATACCAACCGCGACGATACCCAAAAAGGCATTGTCTGTCAGAATATTACAAATCACCCGGGTTGATGCAAAAGCCGGAAACTCAACCAAGCAAATCAGGTAGCCAATGATAAATACCAGAATGGTAATAACGAGCGGTAAATTACGCTTTATCATGTCGGCGTCCTCCTTTGAGCAGTTGCACCACGGCCGGAGATTGCATGATCAGCACCAACAAGACCACAATCGCTTTGACGATTTGATTCCATTGGGGCTGATAGCCGGAAAGCAGAATCCCAGTATTTACGCCTTGAATGATCAGTGCGCCCACAAGCGCAATAAAGAGATTGAAACGTCCTCCGGCAAGGGAGGTGCCCCCGATGACTACCGCGAGAATCGCATCCATTTCCAGCCATAACCCGGCATTGTTGGCATCCGCACCACGGATATCAGCCGCGACGATCATACCGGCAACCGCAGCCGTAATCCCACTGATCACGTAAGTTGAAATCACCACTGTTGGTGCATTAATACCGGCATTTTTAGCGGCTCGGATATTAATCCCGACGGACTCAATAAACAGACCTAATGCTGTTTTCTGAGTCAGCAGCCAGATTGCTGCTGCAACCACAATCGTGATGACCACTGGTGCTGGTAGATACAAGAAAGAACCACTTCCGATCCAAGCTAACGTTTCATTATTGAATGTCACGATTTGCCCTTCGGTAATCAGCTGGGCAATGCCTCGTCCGGCAACCATCAGGATCAGCGTGGCAACGATCGGTTGTATTTTGAAAACCGCGACCAGAAAGCCGTTCCACAAGCCACACAAAGCACCGGCCAGTAATGAGACCAGAATAATGACTGCAATCGGATAGCCCTGAGTTGCCAGACTGGCAAATGTTGCACCACTGATCGCCATCACGGCACCGACGGACAAATCGATCCCGCCGGTGGCAATCACCAACGTCATGCCAATGGTTAATAGTGCCACTGGTGAGCAACGGTTGAGGATATCAATCACGCTACCGAACAGTCGGCCATCTTGTATATTAATAGAAAAGAAGTTGTCTGCCGCGAGGCTATTGATCAATAGCACACAGATGAGGGCTGCGATCTGCGGCGTGCCTTTGGGTAATCTCTGCTGCCAGCCCGAGCTAAAATGAGCCCGTAAACTTGATGTATCCATAATGCGCCTCACATAGCAATCGCTTGCATGATATTGGGAACCGACAGATTTTCCGCTGGAATTTCTGCCACCTGTTTTCGATCTCTGAGCACAATCACCCGATCCGCGTAACCAACCAGCTCTTCTAGCTCTGAAGAGATGACCAGCAAGCCCAGTCCGTTAGCACACAAGGACTCAATCAGACGAATGATTTCCGCGTGTGCACCTACATCAATCCCTCGGGTTGGTTCATCGAGAATCAGAAACTTCGGCTTGGTTAATAACCACCGAGCCAGTAGCACTTTTTGCTGATTACCTCCCGATAAGAATTCGATCGGTTGTTCCATACTTGGGGTTTTGATTGATAACTGGCTGATAAAACGTTTTGACGCTTCTTCTTGTTCCGAGCGGGACAAGGGGCGGAACCAGCCGCGTTGAGCCTGAAGTGCCAGAATGATATTTTCACGCACCGATGCAGATGCAATGATACCGTCCGTTTTTCGGTCTTCGGGGCAAAAGCCGAATCCCAAAGAGGAGGCTTGTCTGGCGGAGCGAATTTTGATCGGCTTGCTTTTGATATAACTCTCACCGCTATCATTGGGCTCAATCCCGAAAATGACTTGTGCGGTTTCGGTTCTGCCTGAGCCAAGCAGTCCGGCTAAACCGACAATTTCACCGGGATAGATTTCCAGATCAAACGGCTCAATGGTGCCTTTTTTACCGAACTGAACAAATTTCGCAATAGGACTGTCACTGAGACGGGTTTTACCCACTCTTTCCAGAGCGTTGTCTTCGAGCTCACGGCCGAGCATCATTTTAATCAACTCGATACGGGGGAGTTTGGCTGTTTCCTCGGAACCGACCAACTCGCCATTTCTTAAAATCGTAATACGATCACTGACGGCATAGACCTGATCTAAAAAGTGCGTAATAAAGACGAGGCTAATCCCTTGGTCGCGTAAATCACGCATGATGCCGTACAGCATTTCCACTTCATTACTGTCCAGACTGGCGGTTGGCTCGTCGAGGATCAGAATTTTTGCAGAAAGTGACACGGCTCTCGCGATAGCGATAACTTGCTGAATCGCGACAGAAAAATGATTGAGCGGCTGAGTGACATCGATATTAAGGTTGTACTGTGTAACTATCTCCCGAGCCTTTGTCTGCATCGTTTTGCGATCTACTAACCCAAATTTTTTCGGTTCGTGACCAATGAACAGGTTATCCATAATGGACATATTCGGGAGCAGGTTGACCTCTTGATACACGGTACCGATTCCCAGCGCTTGCGCGTCAGCGGTACTTTGGGGATTGATGGGATTCCCCTCTAACAAAATGTCACCGCTGTCGCGCTGATAAACCCCAGTCAGCGACTTAATTAATGTGGACTTTCCTGCACCGTTTTCGCCAAGCAATGCCATGATTTCACCCTTTCTCAGCGTAAAATCAACGTTATTCAGGGCTCGTACTCCGGGAAAATATTTGCAAATCCCTTTGGCATGTAAAACGATGTCATTATTGTTTTCCAATGACATAATCACTCCAATTCTGGCTGACTTTCATCCCGCCTCACCTGATGGTTTAGCGGGATAATTGTGGATCAATGACCATCCGGTCGCATTACCGTTGGTTAATAACCCATGTCTTTTTTCAGCTCCAGTTGTGCTGGTGCATCGGCAGGTTCAAAGAATTTAGATTCAGTTTGAATATGTTTAGGAGGGATAGTCCCATCTTTTTTATAGGCGATGAGCGCGTCAAATGCGGGGCCGGCCATATTCGGTGTCAATTCAACAGAAGCGTTTGATTCACCAGCCATCATGGCTTTGAAGATATCAGGAACGCCATCGATAGACACAATCAAGATATCACTGCCTGGTTTCAGCCCAGCTTCTTTGATCGCTTGAATTGCACCGATTGCCATATCATCGTTATGTGCATAAACCGCACAGATATTCTTGCCGTTGGCTTCCGCTTTGATAAAGCTTTCCATGACTTCTTTGCCTTTACTGCGCGTAAAGTCCCCTGACTGAGTCCGGATAATTTTCACGTTAGGCACTTTGCTAATTGCCTCGGCAAACCCTTTTTTACGGTCTAAAGCAACACTGGCACCCACGGTTCCTTGTAACTCGACCACATTACATTTCTTACCATCCATTTTATGAATCAGCCAATTCCCGGCAACTTCACCTTCATGAACACTGTCAGCAGCGACGGATGTCATGTACAGAGAGTCATCATCGACAGTAATACCACGGTCTAACAAAAATACGGGGATATCATAGTCACGCGCTTCTTCCAGCACCGGTTCCCAGCCTGTCTGAACGACTGGTGCAATAAAGATTGCATCCACACCTTGAGCAATAAAAGAGCGGACGGCTTTGATTTGGTTTTCTTGCTTCTGTTGGGCGTCAGAAATCTTAAGATTAATTCCGCGCTTTTCTGCTTCCGTTTTTGCCACACTGGTTTCGGCAGCACGCCAACCAGATTCAGAACCAATTTGTGAAAAGCCAACAGTGAGTGTTTTTGCGAATAAACTTCCTGATAGCAAGATGCTACCGATCGCTGTCGCGATTGCTATTTGTTTTAACATAGGATTCCCTTTTTCGTTTCACGTTACTTTTGTTGTTGTAATCGAAATAGTTATAGGACCCGTCAAGGTGCCACAATTATAGTAATGACCAATAATTGAGCGGTGCGAGAGCTTAATCACAAATAGATTTCGGTAGCATAATTGTCCATGTATACAGCATGTAATGGGCTATATTACGTGAATCGGACACGCCAAATCAGGAGGTTACAGGGGAATTGACTAAATACAGGTGTTAATCAAGTTGCATATTGTGTCCACAGTATTCGGGATGTGGGAGTTGGCGAGGTCAGCGTTGAAGTGATTGCAGTACGGGGGAGAGAGCCATATTCAATCCCAATGGTTATCAATCCGGAGCGACACCACAGTATTCTATATATTTTATGCTTCTATTGGGTTTCGGTTGTTCAAACTATCTCATATTTATGTGAAGTCGTTAGAGGATAACACGGGTCATCGTCATTGCGTATCAGTGGTTAGTAACCTATATGTTATTTACTGGGAGTGGGTGATATAGACATATTTACCCCATGTAATATTGAGGATGACAGATGCAGCCGATAACATTATTTGTGACTGGGATGGAAAATGTTTCATTGAAGCGAATACTACAAATGTTAACGCTGTTCTTTGTGGTTGTGATTAGTGGATTGGTCTCTTATACCGTGATCGCGCTCAAGCTACAAAAAAATGATAGTTTAGTCATTAATATTGCTGGCCGGGAGCGAATGCTTTCACAAAAAATAACCAAGGAATTTTTTTTAGAGTTAGAACACGCGACTCTGAACAACAAAAGCCCCGATTTATCGAAAATCAATGCAACCCAAAAACTGTTTGAAGTGTCGTTAGATGCACTGAATAAAGGCGGTCAAACCTACTTGGATTTGACCATGAAGCAACCAGTGACTCTCCCGCCTGCGCCAGAGAAAATATCTCAGCAACTCAATAAAGTGATGGCCTTGTGGCGTGAGCAGCAACAAATGATGCATAGCATCTCCGGTACCAAGATTGAACCTGAAATATTGCACAAAATTAATGAGCAGAGTTTAGCTATCCTGAAAAATATGAATGCTGCGGTGACGTTATTTGCTCAGG
Source organism: Vibrio gazogenes (assembly GCF_002196515.1). Taxonomy (NCBI): domain Bacteria; kingdom Pseudomonadati; phylum Pseudomonadota; class Gammaproteobacteria; order Vibrionales; family Vibrionaceae; genus Vibrio; species Vibrio gazogenes. The sequence continues at coordinate 2,057,069 of NZ_CP018835.1, forward strand.
AGTCAGAGCAAAAGATCTTGGTCATGGAACGGAATCAAGTCATTGCGGCAATCTTGGCTATTCTGTTATCTATTCTCGTGATCTCGCTGGTATCCCGAAGTATTCTGAGAACAGTCAATCAGGTGTTGGATACGACAGCGAGAATATCGTCTGGAAATCTCGTCCGTGATGACAAGCAAGTCTTTGGCAAAAATGAACTTGGTTTACTGTCAAAGAATGTTGAGCAGATGAGGGAATCTTTGCATCATGTGATTAATTTGGTGAAACGTAACAGTCGCCAGATGGCACATTCCGCCCAACAAGTGGCCGAGGTGTCTACAGAGATATCCAATGGTGGTAAAGCGCAGCGCGAGAACTCATCTGAAGTTAACAGAGCCATTGACTCGTTACTGGAAACATCTCATGTTGTCAGTGATACCATCGAACGAACATCCCAGATTTCACAAGACACATTGACCATTGCACAAGAAGGGATTGTTTATATTAATGAAAGTATTGAAGAACTGAAGAAAGCAGTGATGTCAGTCAACAACGCATCTGAACAGATGGAAGTGCTGAAAAACTTCACTGCCCAGATTAATGAGATCACCGAATCGATTCATACCATTGCAGAACAAACCAATTTGTTAGCCTTAAATGCTGCAATAGAAGCAGCCCGGGCAGGGGATCAGGGGCGAGGATTTGCGGTTGTCGCGGATGAAGTGAGAAACCTTGCCGGAAGGACATCCAGTTCCAGCCGAGATATTTCAGATCTCATCAGCCAGTTAACAGAAAAGGTCGAAAGTTCAGTGGGTTCCATGCAATCTGTGGTTTCAGCCGTACATCAATCGCAACAAACATCAGAAAAGACGGTAGAGGCATTTACCTCAATGTCTGATGGTATCGGTGAGACCACCGCCAGTACCGAGACCATCCTGAAATATAACCAGCAACAAACCAAGAACTTGAATTATCTGAATGACAAACTCAAAGACTTATTTATGGTATTGACGGAGAGCTCCGACAAGGCTGGGACGACATCGATGGTGGCGGGAGATCTGTACAACATCTCTGAACAGTTAGATCAACAAATCAACGGCTTTAAAACCCATGTCAGTACCTCGGTGGCTAAACAGCAAGGCGAGCAGCGAAACGCTCCGCGGGCAGGTAATAAACTGCGGGTGACATTATCGCAAGGTCAACGCTCCGTCGAAGGTATAACCAGCGATATTAGTATGGATGGGATTAAATTACGGACGATATCAACATTGGATGGATCTGAGAAAGTCACTCTCCAATTTCATTTGCCCGACCAATTAAAACGTTCTGGTCTGAATCAGTTGGTTGTCCATGCACAGATTGTCCATACCAAGCAATTGCCGGATAACTATGACTATGGTCTGAAATTCATTGGGGTGTCGAAAGAACAACACGAAGCTCTTAAATTAGTTTTTCAGCATTTTAACGAGTCTTATCGTTATCAATAAAAGACGGATAAAAAAACCACTGACTGTTTATGTCGAACAGTCAGTGGTTGGTTGATTTTTCAGATTGGGATTCTGAATCCGATTTACATCGTGACGAACTCTTCCGAGCCGGTCGGGTGAATAGCCACAACAGCATCGAAGTCTGCTTTGGTTGCACCCATCTTCATTGCGACCGCGAAGCCCTGAATCATTTCATCGACAGTGAAGCCAATGCCATGCAGGCCGACTACTTTCTCGTCTGGGCCAACGCAGACTAGCTTCATTCGGCATGGCTGACGGTGTTGGGTCACTGCCGTGTACATTGCTGTAAAACTGGATTGGTAGACTTTGACATTGTCTTCACCAAACTTAGCAATGGCTTCCGGCTCGGTCAGACCGATGGTGCCGATTGGCGGGTGACTAAAGACCACGGTCGGGACCAGATTGTAGTCCATTTTCGCATCGGGTTTATGGTTGAACAGGCGTTCAGATAACTGACGTCCGGCTTTGACCGCAACGGGTGTGAGCTCGATGCCACCTGCCATAATATCACCGACACAATAAATACCGGTGACATTGGTTTGCTGGTATTCATCGACTTTGATGTAGCCTTTTTCATCGGTCGCAACGCCGGTGGCTGCCAAATTGATCGCATCCGTTGCCGGATGACGACCAATTGCCCAGATGACTTGATCGACATTCTGCTGTGCGCCGTTTTCCAGATGGAGAGTCAAGCTGCCATCCGCTTCTTTGATGATCGATTTCGGAACGGAATGCGTATGTAGCGTCGGCCCTTCTGCGGCCATCACTTCCATCAGTGTGTCAATCACCATCGGGTCAAAGCTACGCAGCGGGGACTCTTTACGGCAGAACAAGTGGGTTTCTGTGCCTAACGCATTGAGTACACCGGCAATTTCAACGGCAATGTAGCCGGCCCCGATGACTGCGACACGTTTGGGCTGTGCCTGCAAATCAAAAAATCCATTAGAGTCAATACCGTACTCAGCGCCCGGAATCGCAGGGATTGTCGGACGACCACCAACGGCGATCAGGATATGATCAGCTGTGTAATGTTCACCGTTGACTTCAACGGTTTTGGCATCGATAAATTTGGCAAACCCACGAATCACTTCGACTTTGTTATTTCCCAAAACGCGATCATAAGATTGATGGATCCGGCCGATGTAAGCCTGACGGCTTTCAACTAATTTTGACCAGTCAAAACCATTTAACTGGGCATCGAAACCATAGTCTTTGGCATACAGATGAATGGCTTCCGCAATCTGAGCGCCATGCCACATCACTTTTTTCGGCACACAGCCGACGTTGACACAAGTACCGCCTAAATCTTTGGCTTCAATCAGCGCGACTTTCGCGCCATATCTTGCTGCACGGTTGGCCGATGCGATACCGCCACTGCCACCACCGATACAGATATAATCAAAATGTGTTGCCATTACTTTCTCCGTTATTCTAAGTCTGTCTATGTCTGGGTTCGTCTGTCGGGAGACATGTTTCTATTCAGGAACAACCCACCGGAGGGTTGTGTGTCCGCTTTCCGGTGCGATAACCGATTGCAGATACGGTAAAATCTCTTGCATCTGACTCTCCAGTGTCCAAGGGGGATTGATGACAATCATACCGGATGCGGTCATTCCTCTTTCGTTGCTGTCGGGGGCAACACCCAGCTCAATCTGCAGGATTTTACGAATTCCCAATGATTCTAATCCTGTCAGCATATCATCTATATTGTCCCGGTAAACCACCGGATACCAAATCGCATAGATGCCAGTGGCCCAACGTTTATAGCTCTGGGCGATTGCTTTAACGACATCCTGATATTCATGCGCCAGTTCATAAGGCGGATCGATCAGTACCAGTCCGCGCCGTTCTTTGGGGGGGAGGCTGGCTTTGAGGCAGCGAAAACCGTCGTCCTGATAGATTTTGACTTGTGAATCGCGCGCAAATTCTTGCTGGAGCAGCGGGTAATCACTCGGATGAAGTTCTGTCAGCACCATGCGATCCTGCGCTCTCAAATGCGCTTTGGCGACCCGGGGAGAGCCGGGATAGTAGCGTAGCGCATCTGATGAATTGAGCGTTTGAATGGCGGCCAGATAGCTTTCCAAAGCTTGAGGTATCGGTGACTGTTGCCAGATTTGACCAATGCCCTGTTTGTATTCGCCGGTTTTTTCTGACCATTCGTGGGTGAGATCGTACCGTCCGGCACCCGAATGGGTATCGTGGTAGACGAAAGGTTTATCTTTCTTTTGCAGCGCAGTCAGAATCAGGCTCTGTACCGTATGCTTAAGGACATCGGCATGATTGCCTGCATGAAAACTGTGGCGGTAACTTAACAAAGTGTGCTCCCCGAACCGAATGATGTGGATAAATACAGAATAGCTGCGATTATACGTGAAGATAGAATCGTTGTGATGATCTGTTGCTATTGAAAATCGTAGAATCTACCTATATTTACTATTTGTAATGTCTATTGGCTTTCAGATGCCGTTTCAGCGAGAATCATTTGTCTGTGTGCCTGATGCTTTCAAAATAAAAGGAATCGTTTATGTCGAACCCACTGCTCACCTTTACGGACCTGCCGCCGTTTTCTCAGATTCAACCTGAGCATATTAAACCGGCGATCGAACAGGCAATTGCCAACTGTCGGAGTAAAATTGAAGCTGTGCTTGAAGGCAATACTCAGCCGAGCTGGGATAACCTGATTGCCCCGATTGAAGAGGTCGATGATCATTTAAGCCGGATCTGGTCGCCGATCAGTCACATGAATTCTGTGGTGAACAGTGAAGCATTGCGGGAAGCGTACGAAAGTTGTCTGCCACTTTTGTCTGAATACGGGACTTGGGTCGGACAGCATAAAGGGCTATTTGAAGCGTATCAGAAAATTCGTGGGAGCGAAGCTTATCAATCTCTGTCTCAAGCCCAGCAAAAAACGGTTCGGGATGCCTTAAGAGATTTTGAACTGTCTGGTATTGGTCTGCCGCTGGCCGAACAGAAACGCTATGGCGAAATCAGTAAACGTATGTCTGAATTAGGCTCAAAGTTCTCTAACAATGTGCTGGATGCCACCATGGGCTGGACCAAGCATATCACCGATGAGAGCGAATTGTCCGGCTTGCCGGAGAGTGCGTTGGCTGCGGCCAAAGCGACTGCTGAAGCGAAAGGGAAGGAAGGTTATCTGCTCACGCTGGAGATGCCGTCTTACTTACCTGTTATGACCTATTGTGATAATCAGGCACTGCGTCAGGAAATGTATGAAGCCTACGTGACCCGGGCATCTGATCGTGGGCCAAATGCCGGTCAGTGGGATAACACCGACATTATCGCGGAGCAACTCAAACTCCGACATGAAATCGCCAAAATACTCGGATTTAATTGTTTCAGTGAAAAATCACTGGCGACCAAAATGGCTGAGTCTCCGGAACAGGTTCTGACTTTCCTCAATGATTTGGCAAAACGTGCCAAGCCACAGGGTGAAAAAGAGGTTCAAGCACTGCGTGACTTTGCGCAAGAAAACTTCGGTGTTGATGAACTTGCATTGTGGGATATTGCTTATTTCAGTGAAAAACAGAAACAGCATCTGTTCCAGATTTCTGATGAAGAACTTCGCCCTTATTTCCCTGAATCCAAAGTCATCAGCGGATTATTTGAAGTGATTCACCGTGTCTTTGGCATGAGTGTACAGGCGCGTGACGGCGTTGATACCTGGCATGAATCAGTCCGTTTCTTCGATATCTTCGACCAGAATCAGCAGTTGCGCGGTAGCTTCTATCTGGATCTGTATGCCCGTGAACACAAACGTGGCGGTGCCTGGATGGATGATTGCCGGGGACGTCGGGTGACATTATCCGGTGAGTTACAGTCTCCGGTGGCTTATCTGACGTGTAACTTCAATAAACCGGTCGGTGGCAAACCTGCGCTGTTTACCCACGATGAGGTTGTGACGCTGTTCCACGAATTTGGTCATGGTATCCATCATATGCTGACGCAGGTTGATGTCGGTGCGGTTGCCGGGATCAACGGTGTGCCGTGGGATGCCGTTGAATTACCGAGCCAGTTTTTGGAAAACTGGTGCTGGGAAGAAGAAGCACTGGCGTTCATTTCCGGTCACTATGAAACCGGCGAACCGTTGCCTAAAGCGATGTTAGAGAAAATGCTGGCAGCGAAAAACTTCCAGTCGGCAATGTTTATTCTGCGCCAGCTTGAGTTCGGGCTGTTCGATTTCACCCTGCACACCAACTATGATCCGGAAGTCGGCCCGCGGGTTCTGGAGACGTTAGCGGAAGTGAAAGCAAAGGTTGCGGTGTTGCCAAGTCTGGAGTGGAACCGTTTCTCTCACAGCTTCGGTCATATTTTTGCCGGAGGCTATAGTGCGGGTTATTACAGCTATCTGTGGGCAGAATTGCTCTCGTCCGATGCGTTCTCTCGTTTTGAAGAAGAAGGGATTTTCAATCCGGAAACCGGACAGCGTTTCCTGAAAAACATTCTGGAAATGGGTGGGAGTGAAGAGCCGATGGAACTGTTCAAACGCTTCCGCGGCCGCGAGCCTCAGATTGATGCCTTGCTGCGTCACTGTGGCATTGCCGCTTAACGATTCTTCTTGATATGCAAATAAAAAGCCCTGTGAGTCATCACAGGGCTTTGATTTTCAGTGCTAACTATCGTTTCACATCGATTGCGATTCAGCCCGCGGTGAAACCGTCACCGTTGCTCCGGTGCCGGAATAATCAACGCTCACATCATAAGCCTGGCCATTATTATCAGCCGCGGTCACCGTTTCAAAGGTCCCTTCCAGATGATTGGATGACAGCACGGTGTAGGTTGTTGCGGTTGTCAGTATCGGGACATTAAGCATAAGCTGGTTTGCCGTTCCGAGCAGGTAAATACCATTGGATGCATTCAGACGGGCGTTTTTGGTTAGATCTAGCTCTAACTTTCCGTCGGCCTGAACGAAGTCAGAAACAGTCAGCATGCCTTGAGTACGATCTGAGGCACCTGCTTTGATTGCCACCCCAACGGTACCACCCTGTTGATATAAGGTATTCGAACCAAATGCTGTGGCAGATGTACCGACCAAAAATCCGGCATTAACCAGTGTTCCGCCCCGATAAGTATTTTGCCCTTCCAAGTATAAAGAGCCTGTACCGCTTTTGGTCAGACGGCCCTCACCTGAAATATTGTTCCACCAGTGATCTTCTGCGTTAAATCCACCTTTTGCCGCATCCATAAACACAGTTGTATTGACATTGAAAGCACCGTAACCGTCAGCTGCATCAACCAGATTTAGGCGTCCCCATCCGCGTGATTTATTAATCACCGGATAATTTGAATCGATTTCAGTGGTTGCCAGCACGACACGACGCTGATTGCTATCCAGATAAGGGAAGCGGGTTTCCAGTAACGCTTCTGCACCTTTCGGCACTTCAGGCGCAAGTTTCGGTTCATTGAGTGGGCTGAAACCATAGGTCATATAAGCTTTGTAGCGGGCTTTCATCGCTGCATGATCGGCATAACGATCCGTTTTGCTACATGGCTTTTCTACATCGGTTGTACAGTGTGCGTAGTCATAAATACTATCATAACCAGCCGTTTTTGCTTTGGTCATAAAGTAGCTGTTGGCCTGACGGTAAGCATCACTGGCTGTGGTTTCATGACCCGTATCCGGATCGATCAGCGTAGCCGCTGTAATCGCTGTTGCCATGATCCGGCCGCCAATTACATCTAACGGGGAGTGCATACCGGCTACAATCCGGTTTTGCCCGAGATCTCCGGCACGAGCCACCATTTCAGCAAAACGCTCCGGAATGGCGTAAGCGTAGCCTAGACCGCGGTCAAATGCTTCTGCCGTATGACCACTCGGGAACGCACCGTCTTTTGCCCGGCTGGAAAACGTCTCGGTTGCCAGCGGAGAAGCATTGAAATCATAGCCCTCAGTGTAGCTGCCTCCGCTTGTTTCACGGTAAGTGCTCCGGGCGGCACAAATCAGACCGGACATGGGGGTAACAATTGGATTCGCCGGACGTTCGTAGTATTTGTCCGTATCTGGTGTCCCGTCCGGATTGAGACAGGTGACACGATCTAACTTGCTTAAGTCGGTGATGGTACTGTAAACCGATTTAGACGGGTCATTAAACTCAGCCACATCGTAGGTATCTTTGCGAATGCGCCACGGACGAGGGGATAGAAAATGATATTTTGGCGCTTCGCTGGATGCTCCGTGAGAAGCTATCGCATTGAGTAAATCGACCACATTGCTTAGTGCCGTTGGACTGCCCCCGTCAGTTGTGGTGCCGTATCCGGTTTGGATATGAGAGGCGAGTTTTTTGTTGAGGCCTTTATTATAATTTGCTGCGGTGACATCAACGGTGGTCACGTTGTCGCTATTATCTGTCAGCGTTACATTGTTGTTGCTGTCCGTCCCGTAGGATGAGTGAGAGTTGGCTCCGGTGCGGTAATCTTCGGTGAGCGGCCCCAAACCATCGTTAAGACTAAAACCTTTATCCCGCTGGTCATCCAGATAGGCGAAGACCAGAGCGGCTTTGTCATTGCGGTCAACGTCTGGCTTTGACTGGCCGGGGCGAGTCAGTGTCGTGACGTAATCAAAGTTTTCTTTCCAGATCGCCATATCGCGGATGACATCATTGGAGAAGTTAAACGGAATCGCAAATTTCTCTTTTCTTGAGACCCCTCCCGCCACACCACTGTTGCCATTGACGGCTGTCAGTGTATTGGAACCATTACTGGCCCAGGTATCGTCACCGGCATACCAGATATCATCAAAGCCACTCAAAATCTGAAGAAGCGGGTTTGAATCCGGGTCAAAGGCCACTGTGTTCTTGGTGTCATTGGTGGTTGAGATATTACCATCAACGACCGCAACATCGGTGCCGCTTAAGACCGGTTCACTGATGATCAAATTCCCCGATTTTCCTGTCGGAATCCCGGGGTTGGTATACGTTTTATCGGAGTGATTACATGCGGCCAAAGCCAGTGTGATAGCTGACAATGCCAGATATCGGGTATGAGATTTATCATTGAACATGAGAGGTATCCTTACTCTTAATTTAAGCGGCATGATCCCCACAACCTGGAAATTGTGTCAGGAAAAAAGGGGGCCGCGTTATATCGGGAACAAATAACGCACTGAGAATTTTCATTTTGAATTCAGCAAATTAGCATTGATATATGAATCAATTGTGACGTTTGTATGATGTATTGATGGCGGTGTCGGTGTGGTAAGAAACGAGAGTGATAGTACAAAGATCACAAAGACAGGCGAGCATTTGATGTCCATTTATGGTTATAATCGACACCCATGTATAAATAGCCAGTGATGTCACCATGATGGATCCCTCTCTCTTAATCGACGGTTTAAATGATAAACAGCGCGAAGCTGTTGCAGCCCCTTTGCAGAATTTATTGGTACTGGCCGGTGCTGGGAGTGGCAAAACCCGGGTATTGGTCCATCGCATTGCTTGGCTGATGACCGTTGAAGAAGCTTCACCGTTTTCAATCATGTCAGTGACATTTACCAATAAGGCCGCTGCCGAGATGCGTGGCCGGATTGAAGCGCTGATGATGGGCAGTGCTTCAGGAATGTGGAATGGTACTTTTCACGGTATCTGCCATCATATCTTGCGAGCCCACTATCTGGATGCCAAATTACCGGAAGATTTTCAGATTATTGATTCTGAAGATCAGCTGCGTTTAATTCGCCGGTTAATCAAAGCGCAGAATCTGGATGAAAAACAATGGCCGGCCCGTCAGGTTTGCTGGTGGATTAACGGTAAGAAAGATGAGGGGGTTCGGCCTCAGCATATCGATACCTATCATGATCCGGTGACCACGACTTATCTGCGCTTATATCAGGCTTATCAGGAGGCCTGTGACCGTGCCGGTTTAGTGGATTTTGCCGAAATTTTGCTCAGAACGCAGGAGTTGCTGCGGGAAAATCAGTTTATCCGCGAGCATTATCAGGCCCGTTTTAAACATATTCTGGTGGATGAATTTCAGGATACCAACAATATTCAGTACGCTTGGCTCCGGCTGATGGCTGGCCCCGATTGTCATGTCATGATTGTCGGTGATGATGACCAGTCGATTTATGGCTGGCGAGGCGCCAAGGTTGAAAATATTGAGAAATTTGTGCAAGAGTTTTCATCAGTCAACACGATCCGGCTCGAGCAGAACTATCGTTCCACCCAGACGATTCTGGAAGCCGCAAATACACTGATCGCTAATAACACCGAACGGATGGGGAAAAACCTATGGACGGAAGGACAGAAGGGCGAATCTATTTCGGTGTACTCCGCTTATAACGAGCTGGATGAAGCGCGTTTTGTGGTTAACAAGATTAAGATTTGGCAGGAGGAAGGCGGCGCATTGCAGGATAGCGCCTTACTCTACCGGAACAACGCTCAGTCGCGGGTGCTGGAAGAAGCGTTGATTCAAGCCGGTTTGCCCTATCGGATCTACGGTGGAATGCGATTCTTCGAACGACAAGAGATTAAAGATGCACTGTGTTACTTACGTCTGATTTCAAACCGCAATGATGATGCTGCATTTGAGCGTGTCGTGAATACACCGACGCGCGGGCTGGGCGATAAAACGCTGGAAACAGTCCGTTTCGCAGCGCGTGAACGTGGTTGTACGATGTGGCAGGCGTGTGTTCAGCTTCTGGAAGAAAAAGTGCTGGTGGGCCGTGCCGGTGGTGCAATGAGCCGTTTCGTCGAATTAATCAATGCACTGGAAGATGATACGTTTGAGATGGATTTGCACCGTCAGACCGACCATGTAATTAAAGCCTCTGGTTTGTATGCGATGTATGAGCAAGAGAAAGGTGAGAAGTCAAAAGCCCGCTTGGAAAACTTGGAGGAGCTGGTCACTGCGACGCGTCAATTTGAAAAGCCTGAAGAAGCCGAAGAGATGAGTATGCTGACGGCATTTCTGACGCATGCTGCACTGGAATCCGGCGAAGGACAGGCTGATGAATTTGATGATGCCGTGCAACTGATGACGTTGCACAGTGCTAAAGGTCTGGAGTTTCCGTTGGTATTTATGGTTGGTGTCGAAGAGGGGATGTTCCCGAGCCTGATGTCGGTTGAAGAAGCCGGCAGGCTGGAAGAGGAGCGCCGCCTCTGCTATGTCGGGATGACCCGGGCGATGAAGAAACTCTACATCACTTATGCGGAAATGCGGCGTTTATACGGGCAGGATAAATATCACAAACCATCACGTTTTATTCGCGAATTGCCGGAAGGCTGTCTCGATGAAGTGCGAATGAAAGCTCAGGTCAGCCGCCCGACCAGCACCGGCCGATTCAGCCAGAAAGTGGTCAAAGAGAGTTTCAATGAAACCGGATTTAGTTTGGGCAGTCGGGTGAAACACCCGAAATTCGGTGAAGGTACCATTATTAATTTTGAAGGGGCAGGGGCACAAAGCCGGGTTCAGGTCGCGTTTAACGGGGAAGGCATCAAATGGCTGGTAACCGCCTATGCCAAGCTGGAATCTTTATAATTTAACTGCCGAACAGGATAATGGTGATGCATCCGATTCCAACCCAAATCACATTTTTTGAGTTTCTGACCCCTTTTGTGGTTGAGGGGTTAAAAACGATCACGATTCGAGATCAATCTGAGAGCCATTATGTGGTCGGTTCGCAGGTTGAGGTGTTCACCTTGGAGACCCATCGAAAAGTGTGTGACATTGAAATTGTTGCGGTTGAGCCGCTTCGGTTTGATGAGATCAATCAAGACCATGCCCGGCAGGAATATCTGGAATTACCGGCACTGAAAGCGCTGATCCGGGAAGTCTACCCCGAAACGGATGAGCTGTTTGTGATTACATTTAAGCGTTTGTAATCTAAGATGAGATTCTTTATCCCCCTCAGCAACCAATAACGTAGCGGACATAATTCGATTACTTTTTATCCTTTTTCTCTCTTGGAAGTGTTTTGTTTTGACCCCATATCTGAAAGCGGAGGGGGTCAAAGCTGTTTGTTATGCTCGGAGAACAGCGACTAGCGCAAAGCAGAATAAGCTTTGATACCCGCAAAATGATTCAGTGCTCTTCGTGAGCTTATTGTTGGTCATCGTGAGGTAAATGCTATGCATCGTTGCTCATCAATCAAGTTTTCAATCGCAGAGTCCGGGTATTTACGGGGAATGCGCCCGACGCATCAGTGGCCGGCAGCAATGACTTTCCCTCATTTCCCGGGAGGAAAACTGTTCTCTATTGACAATCAGTTACCCAAACCGCCGCAGAGGGTGATATTGACTATCGATCTGTCTCAATTCTTGAAAGAGCGGGTTTTACATTAGCGCTGCGCTATCTGTCTGTGTCGGTCTCCTGTAAAAAAGAGGCGGAGACAAATAAGGAAAACCCCGGGAGCAATGCCCACCGGGGTTCTATTCTTTGCTTGCAGCCATCCTGCTACGATAAGTGCGTCCTGCATCTAATCCTTGATCAGTCTGCTGAATCCTTCAGCCGATCCTTCCATCGCCTTCCTAGCGGTGTCCTTGACGTCCTCGTCTGCTAACCATCCTGTTAGCACTGCCATCCTTGAAAAGTTCCCTGACATCATCCTGATGTAGTTACCCTTCCCGGGTGTGTCCATCTTCATCCCTGTTCGTGACCATCCTGTCAACGAATCAATTCCTTTCGATGTCCTTATGTCAACTCCCTGCTGACAAGTTATATACTACGGCTTTACGTGGATTCGGCAATCGTTCGGGATAACAGAATTTTGACAGAAAACTGATTGATAAACGTACTTTTCATTTTAATTCAGTAGCTTGGTTTTATTTTTGTGAGAATATCTTTAGTCTGAATCTCTATTGGCTCACTCATTTGTGAGAGATCTCTTACAAACGAGCGAGCTAAATAACTATGCTACTGGTTACATTCTATTCACCGATCGCCACGCCTTCTCGTCGTGGGTCAGCCGCGCCTTCAAGACCATCTTTGGTGAGGCGAATCGCATGAAGTCCAGAATTCAGATCGCGAACATTGACGTGATAGCCCATCTTCTCCAACGCGGGTTTGAGTTGTTCTGCGGTGGTGCCTTGTTCAAGATCGACAGGGCCAAAGCGATCGACAATATGCGGCATATTTAAAGCTTGCTGGATATCTTGTCCCCAAGTCAGATGCGCGATCAGTGCCTGAGCCACGTAGCCGATAATGCGACTGCCTCCCGGAGAGCCGATTGCCAGATAAGGCTGACCATCTTTCAGGACAATGGTTGGTGCCATCGAAGAACGAGGACGTTTGCCCGGTTCGACACGGTTCGCAACCGGGTTATCTCCGTCATGCGATTTGAACGAGAAATCTGTCAGCTCGTTGTTGAGCAAAAATCCCCGGACCATCAGACGAGAGCCAAACCCGTTTTCAATCGTGGTCGTTATCGATACGACATTACCGTCTCGATCAACAATATTAAAATGGCTGGTACAAGGCAGCTCGATGGCCTGATCCGTGCCGAGTTGCATGGCGTGCTGCCATGGCGGGCTTCCCGCTGAAACCTTGGTGAGGGCTTGACCAGGCTGAATGAGTTGTGCGCGTTGAGCAAGATAGTCTTGATCGACCAATCCTTGTGTTGGCATCGGCACAAAGTCTTCATCTGCCATGAACTTGCCGCGATCTGCAAATGCTAACCGTGAAGCCTCTGCGATAACCTGCCATGACTTCTCACTCATTGCGCCCCATTTTTTCAAGTCAAAATGTTGAGCCATTGAGAGGATCTGTCCGACAGTGAGGGCGCCCGAACTTGGCGGCCCCATTCCGCAGACATCATAGCCCTGATAGTCGGCACAAACGGGCTGGCGCTCTTTGATGGTATAGTTGTCAAAGTCTGTTTGTGACAGAACACCGGGATTGCCGGGCGCGTGCCGGACGGTTGCCACAATATCTTTAGCGATATCGCCACGATAGAATGCATCCGCTCCACCGTTAGCTATGGTCGTTAATGTCTGGGCATATGCCGGGTTTTTGAGCAGCGTACCGGCTGGTTTCGGATTTCCTTGAGGGTCAAAAAAGTAATTGCGTGTTCCGGGGTATCGGCTCAGGCGCTGAGTATCATCAGCGATTTGCTTGGCGAGACGCGGACTGATACGGAACCCTTGTTTCGCCTGTTCAATGGCGGGAGCAAAAAGTTTTTTCCAAGGCAGTTTGCCATATTTCTGATGGGTCTCCCAAAGTAGCTTCACGGTGCCGGGAGTGCCGACAGAACGGCCGCCAACAACGGCATCGTAAAACTGGAGTGGTTGCCCTTTTTCATCCAGAAAAAGTTCAGGAGTCGCCTGCACAGGGGCCGTTTCTCTGGCATCAAAAGTGGTGAGATGTTGTTTTTTCTGATCCCAGTAAACCATGAATGCGCCCCCGCCAATCCCTGACGATTGGGGCTCGACTAAACCGAGCATCAATTGTACCGCGACCATTGCATCAATGGCATTGCCGCCCTGACGAAGAATATCTGCGCCTGCTTTGGCTGCGAGTGGGTTTGCTGCTGTAACCATCCACTGCTTGGCATGAGTCAGCGTTTTGACATCATGGCCGGTGTTGATTTCCGGGGCGACAGAATCAGCAACCTGTGCGGCGTGGATATTTAGGGCCGTGAATAACCCTGAGAGTATGAGTAATATTTTTATTTTCACGAGTAAACCTCCATGTTGCATTAACATTTATGCAACACCAAGAATGACATCTCATGTCTTATAAATCCAGAGGCTTAACGTGATATGTTGCGGGTAACGCGTTGTTGAGTCACCCGCGTCAAAAACATGATGACAGTCATGTCAGTGAGGTGACTGCATGATAACCGATCATCAGACCGAGGACGGAGAAAATGATACCGCAGAGTCCATCAATATATACGGCTGCGGCGTGTAATTTATTTTGTAATCGCTGACTGGAAAGTAGCAACGCGAGGATAGCGAACCAGAAAAAGGACAACCCCCATAGTATGACCAGAGCGAGTATTTTTCCTGAAGCGGAAAAGTCAGCCGGGATCAGACTCGACATCAGACTGATGAAAAACACCAGTGCTTTAGGATTGAGGATATTGGTCAGAAAGCCTTTGGAGAAAGCCTGCTTGCGATTGTCCAGCCACAAAGACGCGGTCTCCGTCTCGGGTTGATGACGGGGCTTCCTGCGTTGATACAGGCTGTTCAAGGTGGACAGCCCCAGCCATGCCAGATAGCTGCCACCCGCGATTTGAATCAGCGCAAACCAAACCGGATGAGTATGGACGATGAGACTGATACCAGTCAGACTGAGAATCGAATGAATCAGAATCCCAAACGATAGGCCGAGCGCAATATAAATACCGGTTGTTCTGCCATAGCGGGTGGCATTCTGAATCACGAGTGCGAAGTCTGGCCCCGGGCTCATTAAGGCAATCCAGTGAATGCTCGCGAGCGTCAGGAGGATCTGGTATTCGTTGTTCATATTTGTTAGCGTTCCTCACCGTTCTTTGTGTCGTTTTTGCTTCAGTCTCAAAGGATTATTCTGCTATCACAACGACAGGGCGTTTGCGATGATGATTACGAATACCGTCATAGCTGAAGAGTATTAAAGCCCCCCAAATGAATAAAAACGTGGTCGCTTTATCGGGGCTAAAGGGTTCGCCATAAAAAACCGTTGCCAGAATAAACATCATACTCGGGCCGATATATTGGAAGAAACCGAGAGTCGAAAGTTTCATGCGAGTCGCGGCACCGGCAAAACAGAGCAGGGGAAGTGTCGTGACCACCCCCGCCATCGCAAGTAATCCATTGAGATGCAGTGAATTATCGACCAGATTACTGGTTGCGGAATTGGCAAAACCAAATAAATATATCAGGGCGACCGGGACTAAAATCAATGTTTCAATAAACAAACCATTTAATGCACTGACCATGACTTTTTTACGCAGAAGCCCGTAAATCCCGAAAGTACTGGCAAGTGCAATGGCAATGATCGGGATCGAACCGAACAGAATGAGCTGAATCACCACGCCAATGGTGGCGAGTGCAACGGCTATCCACTGTAGGATTCGTAGCCGCTCATTGAGAAACACCATCCCCAAAATTACATTGAGTAGTGGATTGATATAATAGCCAAGACTGGCATCCAGCAGATGATGATTATTAATTGACCAGATGAAAATCAACCAGTTGCCACCAATCAGCACTGATGTTGCGATTAAATAATAAATCTTGCGTCGATCTGAGATCAGGTTACGAATCATCGGCCATTGCTTTCCGAAATGCAGCAGTACCGCCAGCAGCAGAAAAGACCAGAGAATCCGGTGACAGATAATTTCTACCGGATTGATATGTTCGAGCATTTTGAAATAAACGGGTGCAATGCCCCACATTAGGTAGGCGGCTAGAGCAAAGAGCACTCCTTGTCGCGCTTGCTGTTCATCGTTCATAGTTGTACCGCTGAAGTTATTTTATGCTTAATAAAATAGGATGATATTGTGATAAGAGATGCATTATACACCACACCAGTGGATCTCCGGCATTGATTTGTTCCGCGTACTTTCGCGAGAAGGGTCGAAGAATTTATGGTTTTATTCCGCATCTAACCCCACTACAATAACCGCTGTGCGTAACCATTCTTCCGCGAAACCCATCATATTGAGTATTTCATGACCGCTGCATTGATTGCCGAACAAGACGACCACGCTCCAACCAGCTCAGAATCTGTACTGAATACCGTCTTCGGTTATCAGACGTTTCGGCTAGGTCAAAAGGATGTGATTGATGCGGTGCTTGCCGGACAAGACAGTCTGGTCATTATGCCGACCGGCGGCGGGAAATCACTGTGTTACCAAATTCCGGCAATCATGCTTGATGGTATTACATTGGTGATTTCTCCGTTGATCTCTCTGATGAAAGATCAAGTGGATCAATTGGTTGCCAACGGTGTCGCAGCAGCCTGTATTAATTCGAGTATGAGTAAAGAGGCGCTGATTGAGACGTATCAGCGGATGAATGCTGGGACTTTGAAATTGGTGTATGTCTCACCGGAACGGGTGTTAATGGCCGATTTTATCGAACGGTTACACCAGATGCAGATTGCGATGATTGCTGTCGATGAAGCGCACTGTATTTCCCAGTGGGGGCACGATTTCCGTCCGGAATATGCTGCTTTGGGCCAATTGAAACAGGCTTTTCCGCAAGTGCCGGTTATTGCCCTGACAGCAACAGCCGATGAATCGACGCGGCAGGATATCCAAAGCCGACTGCATTTAAAGGCCCCGCATATTTATCTGGGAAGCTTTGATCGACCGAATATTCGTTATGCGCTGCTGGAAAAACATAAACCAGTCTCTCAAGTCATTCGTTTTTTAGGCACTCAGCAAGGGCAGTGCGGCATTATTTATTGTGGTAGCCGGAAAAAGGTAGAAATGCTGACGGAAAAATTGTGTCAGAACCATTTTCGGGCCGCAGGGTATCATGCCGGGATGGATGTCGATGAACGCAATTATGTTCAGGAAGCATTTCAGCGTGATGATGTTCAGATTGTTGTCGCAACCGTCGCGTTCGGCATGGGTATCAATAAGTCGAATGTCCGTTTTGTCATGCATTTTGATATCCCTCGTAACATCGAGTCCTATTATCAGGAAACGGGTCGGGCAGGGCGAGATGGCTTACCAGCTGAGGCCGTGATGCTCTATGATCCGGCTGACATGGGTTGGTTGCGTCGTATTCTGGATGAAAAAGTGGATGGTCCGCAAAAGCAAGTTGAAAGTCATAAGCTCAATGCAATGAGTGCCTTTGCCGAAGCGCAGACCTGTCGCCGTCAGGTGTTACTCAATTATTTCGGTGAATATCGTGAACAGCCTTGTGGCAACTGTGATATTTGTCTGGATCCCCCGAAGATGTTCGATGCGACCAAAGAAGCTCAAAAAGCCTTGTCTTGTGTTTATCGGGTCAAGCAAAACTTCGGGATTGGTTATGTCGTTGAAGTATTGCGTGGAATGCAGAATATTCGGATTCGTGAAAATGGCCATGATCAGCTAAGTACCTACGGTATTGGCCGGGAACACAGTCATGATTATTGGGTCAGTATCTTCCGGCAGTTGATTCATAAAGGATTGTTGCAACAAAATATTACGCGGAATTCGACATTACAGCTGACGGAAGAAGCCCGGCCGTTACTGCGGGGAGACGTGGCGCTGGAACTGGCTGTCCCGCGTTTGGATACTGCGGTGAAAGCTTCCAAAGCGGAGAAGTTGAGCAGTAAGACCTATGATCGCCAGCTGTTTGCCAAACTACGCAAACTCAGAAAATCAATTGCAGATGAAGACGGGATTCCGCCTTATGTCGTATTCAGTGATGCAACGTTGATCGACATGGCCGATATTTTACCGACATCGTATGGTGAGATGTTAGCGGTGAGTGGTGTCGGACAAAGAAAGCTGGAAAAATATGCGGATCCGTTTTTGGATTTGATTCAGGAGCATTTGACTTATCATGGCTGAATTTTCTCTGCGTGAATATTTGGCGGATTCCGGTGTGCTTATTCTGGAGACCCCACATTTTGATTTCGATTCGTTTCCTCGTTTAGGTGCTCGACTGATTGAATTACTGCCCGCGTCGATTATCGAAAAACAGTGTGATGCAGATATTCACACTTGGCTGATTGATTTTGAAGGCACACGATTATTCCTCAAAGCTGAGCATTATGCCGGAGTCTTATGGCTTGAAGCGCTGAGTCCAGCAGCGGATCGCGAAATTACCGATTTTCTTGCCCATATGCTGACCAAAGGGCTGTGAATGTCATTTATTCCACGCTCCGCTATCTGTCCGGATGCTATCTATCCTAATTCAATCTACAGCGCATCATCGGTTTCGTAGAGATTATCCAGCGGATCTTTGGTATCGCCACCCGAAACTTGTTGTAAATGATCCGTGGTCGCCATCCAGCGTTTGACTTGTGCATTGCTCGCGGAGGCAGAAATACCCGGCAGACTACTATCTATAACGACCGGGGCCGGATAAATAATTGACCAGAGGTACAGCCAGATAGCTGCGTTATGCTTTTCTCCCTGCTGTGTCTGATTAAAGAAGCGGGTTTGTTGTTCCACAAAAGCGACCGCATTATGCAGGGCGCGGTTCTCGTCACCGATAAATGGTGTTGATGCGACCGCTGAAGTCCGATAGGAGTCGATCGCGATCCCTTTGGGTTTGAGACGACTGACCGCTTCCCGGGCTGCTTCACCAACCCAGCGACCATTCAAATAATCCTTACTGTGATTGGAGTAGAATGCATCCAGCAATGATACGCGTTGCGGCACGATGTTGTTGGCAATCTGACCCCGTTCAGCCAGTGTTGCCAGTCGATCCGCCAGCCGAAGCGCGACCTGATTTCCCAAACTGTGTCCGGCAAGGCGAATATCATTGCCCCGATATCCTTGCATGGCATTGAGATACTGTTGCAGTAATAACTCGGTGACATTCTCTGTTGGGCCTGTATGGTAGTTTCCGCGACTGTCGCGCCAGCGCATTTTTTTCGGCCCGTTGGCTGACCAGATTTTCGCTTCAGCATCTTTTAGCTCAGGTTCATCAGCGAACTGATCCCAATATAACATGGCCACATTATAGCCTTCGGCTCGCCAGAGGTTGGCAAAGTCGATATTGGGTGTCCCCCCGCCGTTTTCCCAGTAGACGGTTCTGTTTTGTTCAATCGTATGATTGGATTGCCAGCCATGAATCAGAATCAGTGTTGGTCTGGATGGATCATAATAGGTGCTGCCATTGCGGGTATCTTGTCCGCCTTTCTGATACTGGTCGTCGGCACCAAACCAATACAACCCATAACTCAGTTGATCAAAATCTTGTCTCGGAAAGACACCCGTTTTAGCGATAGCGCTGAAAGACAGACATACACTAGCGAAGTAGATGAAATATTTTTTTATCATAATTTATCCATAGGTCTAAGAAAGAAACTCGGTCTAAGAAGTAAGTCACTTGAGCAAATGCTCAAATGGATAAAAACGGCTTTATGTTCAAGTGTCTATAAATAATGTGTCTGTTTTCTATACGATCCTCTGTTTTCTATACCGGCTCACATTTATTGACCATGTTGCATATAGTTATAACGATAACAACCCTTGGATAAGTTGTTATTCCTGCTGTTTATTCATTCGAATTCCATCATTCATCATGTCGACCGCACTTTATCGAGGTAAAAAAGTGATATTCGTAACAATATTGGAAACCGGTTTCCAATATTTGTCCTGAATCTGAAAAATCGTGCTGATCACCACAATCTATTGTTGTTTATAGAATTAGACTGGCTTTGAACAATAACTGAGCTCTCGAGAAAAGGCTGTGGTTCTTTCGATATGATCGTTGCTGATGGTTGTTTCCGTATTTTGAAACGTTGCCAAATCTGTTGACGGTTGTGAGAACTGAGCATGATGGACCTTTGGTTTCAAGGGAACATGGGGTCAATTTCGGGAGGATGGTCTGAAACGATAGATAAAATAAAGACGAGAAAACTATGGACAGGAAAAAACAGATGGGACTGAAGGTACTCCCTGTAATGCTGGCAGCCTGCTGGTCATTCAGTTCAGTTGCTGCCGCAGTGGATAAAGCGGCGCTGGACACTCAAATCCAACAACTCGAACAGTTACATCAGCAATATCAGAGTGAACTACAAAAGCTGAAACAAGAAAGAATGGATTATGAAGAGTCGATGGACAGTGATTCGATTGCTTCGCTGAAAGCGATGATGGATCGGGTACATATCTTTGGTTTTTTCAGAGCAAAATACGATCACGATGATCGTGAACCGATTGGTTCCGGTGCCAATAACAAGCATTTCTATATGGATTTAGAAGGCAAGATGAAAGTCTCGGAAGACTGGAGTGCAAACTTCCAGATTGAGACCCGTAAAGGCTATACCGTCACGCAATCATGGCGTAATGGGGATAACGGTAGTAGTGACCAGGATGGGACATTACAGCGGATTTGGGTTGAAGGACGTCCCGGTGGTGTTGGTGTGACATTAGGGACAAAATGGTGGGGCTACGGATTTCAGGCCGTTCCGTTTGGTCATGCAGCCGACGGGGTTCAGCTTGATTATGACGTCTTGCCGGGGTGGAATGCCAAAGCATTCTGGCTGAGACCGAGACAGGGTGATTTGGTGACGATGCCTAACAGCTCTGATATTTCGATTGCAGGTGCCAACCTGACGGGGAGTTTGACCGATGATTTGCAGACCAGCCTGACTTTTGCGACGAACGACAACAAAAATGATGCACAGAAAATGGATCGGATGGGGGCATTTGAACTGCAATATCGCCTGACGGATGACATTCTTCTTCGCGGTGCGTTTGCAATGACGAATGCCGAGCATCATAACACTAGCCAAGAATACCGTATCGATTATAAAGATACTGATTTAGCACAAGTTGGATCATACGGACTTTATTTCCGCTATATCGATTTCAGAAGATATGGGGACTACTCTCATGATGATGAATGGGGTTCATTACCGAGTGATGCTAAAGGTGGCATTCTTGGGGTGAAATACGTGTTATTTAAAAATGTTGTTTGGGAAACCTTCTACTCCGTTCAAGAACGGTTCCGTTCCGGCGGTAGTGATGCAGGTGCCTATCGACATCTATTCCGTACACAGATTGATTTCCATTTCTAAGGAGGACACAAATAGATTGTTTTGTTTTTGTTCAATACATAAAGCTGTTTCACCAGAACAGCGTATAAATAGAAGTTAATAAGAAAAGCATATTGTTAGAAAAAGGGAAAACCGGCGGTTCAGGGGGAGAACCGTCGGTCTTTCTCATCAAGATGGCTGTGCCTTTAGTGATACTAGGTGATCGGATCAATTAATGTTTTTGGGCGGCCATTTGCTCTTGCTGCGCGAGAATGATTTTCTCGTGAGCACGAAAAAAGGGGAGGTACAGACAATAAGCATTCACGAGCGCAAAGAGCACCATTAACACGTTGGCGATACTGCCATTTGCGGCCCATGTGGCACCGAGTGGGGCGGGAACGGTCCAAGGTAACATCATGACGATTCGGTCCAGCACGCCAATCGACGTCAGATACCAGGCGATGGTGGCATTCAATATCGGGACAAAAATGAAAGGGAGAATAAACACCGGATTCATGATAATCGGAAAACCGAACAAAATTGGTTCGTTAATATTAAAAATTGCAGGTAACAGCGCGACTTTTCCGACCGACTTCATATGGTTGGAACGGCTTTTCAACGCAAGATATACCAACGGTAGTGTTGAACCAACACCCCCGATCAGAAGGAAAAAATCCCAGAATGATGCGGTATAAATGTGCGGTGGAATTTGGACGCCCGTTTCAATGGCAGCTTGATTGGCAAGTAGGTTCGTCATCCAGAAAGGATTCATGATACTGGTGATAATGATTGAACCGTGGATCCCGACGAACCACAACAGCTGACAAACCAGAATCGAAATGATCACTGCGGCCAGACTGTCGGAGGCAAGAATGAGTGGCTTGAACAGTGTTTCAATCAGGTGAGGGAAATGCACACCAGCATAATATTTTAGTGTGAGATCAAATAACGATAATGTCAGGAAGACGATAAAGATCGGAATGAGTAATTTAAACCCTTGCGCAGTAATCAGCGGTACGTCATCAGGCATATGGATGTACCAACCTTTCTTAATAAACAAGTGAATGACTTCTACGGCATAGATACCTGCGACGAGCGCCGTAAAAATACCACCGCCACCCAGATAGTAAAGTTCTTGGGTATTGAGTGTTGAAAACCCAGACAGCATCAGAAAAGCGAGGCAACCGGTTAGTCCGGATAAACGCTCCGGAAGACGGTATTGTTTTGCCAGACTGGCGGAGATACCAAAGGAAATAATCATTGCAACCAGCCCGAGAGTGATTTGGTACATGGGCAGAATGACAGGTTGTAAACGAATACTGAGCGATTCCCACCACAATGCGATCGATGACGTTTCGCCTATCGATAGGGCTGAGGTGAGCGGGAAAATCAGGGGCACAAAAATGCAACCAATAAAGACAAAAGGCATTGAGATCTGAAAACCGTCGCGTAACGCGATCAGATGGGGGCTCTGGCTTAACTTCCTTGCATATGGTGAAAAATAATGATCAAGAGTGTCCGCGAACAGTCTGGTAACGGAATGATTCATGGCGATCCTTGTCCTTGATGAGTAATTTTGGAAACCGATTGTCCAACCTGCTATTCTTTCATAAACAACGATTTATAAATAAAGATTAGATCACACCTTCATACGGTGATATTGCCTTTTACTGTGGTAAAAACAGTCGGCAAAATCAGTGCCTTTCTTTCAATCATCATGACCACGAATCGATGAATCTGTTTGATAGATCATAGAATCATACTCGCTTGTGACCGTTTTAATGATCAAATTCACATTCCCACGGATTACACTTGGAAACCGGTTTCCAAGTGTAATCCGTGGGCGCATACTTTCAGTGTCTAAACAGGGAATCGCCTAAACAAATCAATCAGTGTCTAAACGAATCAATGCTTAAGCGAAATCATCGTTGAAGCAAACGTATCGAAACGAAGTAAGGAGTATCGGTTATGAAAAAAATCATGCTGTGTTGCTCAGCAGGAATGTCAACCTCGTTGCTGGTGAAGAAAATGGAAGCCGCAGCAAAAGAGCGTGGCATTGATGTTGAGATAAAGGCATATGGTACCTCGGAGTTCAGTGATCAGGTTGGCAACTATCAAGTGGTTTTACTGGGCCCTCAGGTTAAGTACATGCAACAGGACTTACAAAAGAAAGCCGACAAATACGGTATCAGAGTCGAGCCTATCAATATGATGGATTATGGGATGCAGAATGGAGATAAAGTGCTTGATTTTGCAATAGAACTGATAGGCGAGTGCGTTTGAGAAAAATTAAGAACAGGACATCAAAATGAGTACTCTATACGACCATGTGGTCAATGCAATTGAACAAAAACTAACACCAATAGCGGTCAAAGTTGGTCAACAAAAATATCTCACCTCGATCAGGGACGGTTTTATTGCGGCATTGCCGTTCATGATCGTCGGATCATTCATGCTCGTGTTTATCTTCCCACCTTTTCCTGCGGATACAACATGGGGCTTTGCCCGGGCATGGCTGGATTTTTCCTCCGAATACCGTGATCAACTCATGCTACCTTTCAACCTGAGCATGGGGATTATGACGGTGTTCATATCGGTCGGGATTGGCTCCAGTCTGGCCAAGCATCACGAGCTTGATCCGATGACAACCGGTCTGCTGGCATTAATGGCATTTATGCTGGTTGCAGCGCCATTAAAAGACGGTTCGATATCGATGCAATACTTGTCAGGACAGGGGATCTTTACTTCAATCCTGACCGCGATTTATGCGACCGAAGTGTATGCCTTCCTGAAGCGTCACCATGTGACGATTAAACTTCCTCCAGAGGTTCCGACAGGCGTTTCTCGCTCGTTTGAAATCCTCATCCCTGTTTTATTCATCATTCTGACGTTGTACCCACTCAACTTATTGATTGAAGCACAAACCGGGATGATTTTACCTCAGGCAATTATGACATTACTTGAGCCGTTAGTGTCTGCTTCTGACTCATTAGCGGCAGTATTACTTGCTGTCTTTATTTGTCAGCTTCTTTGGTTTGCTGGGATTCATGGGGCATTAATCGTGACCGGGATCATGAACCCATTCTGGATGACCAATCTGTCTGAAAACCAAGTAGCGATGGCCGCAGGTGAAGCGCTGCCTCATATTTTCCTACAGGGGTTCTGGGATCACTACTTATTGATCGGTGGTGTGGGGTCAACTTTACCACTGGCATTTTTATTGCTGAGATCAAAAGCGGTTCACTTAAGAACGATTGGGAAAATGGGTATAGTCCCCGGCTTCTTTAATATCAATGAACCGATTTTGTTCGGGGCTCCGATCATCATGAACCCGATCTTTTTCCTACCATTCATCTTTATTCCGATGATTAATGCGGTGTTTGCGTGGTTTGCGGTGGACCTTGGTCTTGTTGCAAAAGTGGTCTCACTGACACCATGGACAACGCCTGGCCCAATCGGGGCATCATGGGCCGCCAACTGGGCCGTTAGTCCGGTAATTCTGTCTCTCTTGTGTATGTGTTCTGCTGCGCTGATGTATCTGCCTTTCCTAAAAGCTTATGAGAAACAGCTATTAGACAAAGAAGCAACCGAAGCGAAGAAGAAAGAAGCCGAGCATCCACAAGGTGTCACCGTTTAATCATGTGGTGAAATATCAATCAATAAAATAAGAGCGATACAGTGCGGGCAGAGTAACTGCCCGCTGATGGAGAACAAATATGAAGTATCAATTTCCGCAGCATTTCTATTGGGGAAGTGCAGCCTCAGCGACACAAACTGAAGGTGCGGCCTTTTCTGGCGGAAAAGGGGAAAATATCTGGGATCACTGGTACAAATCTGAACCGAATCGCTTTCATCAAGGGGTTTCTGCGACAGATGCGTCAACGTTTTATGAGCATTTCCGTTCAGATATTCAATTGATGAAAGACATCAAGCATAACAGTTTCCGCACTTCGATTTCGTGGGCTCGTTTGATCCCTGACGGAACTGGTGACGTCAATCCTGAAGCGGTTGATTTTTACAATCAAGTGATCGACACACTGATTGAACAAGGGATCGAACCATTTATCTGTCTGTTCCATTTCGATATGCCGATGAAGATGCAGGCACTTGGCGGCTTTGAGAATCGTCGCGTGTTACAAGCCTATGCCGATTATGCCGAAACCTGTTTTCGTTTGTTCGGTGATCGGGTGAAGCACTGGTTCACATTTAATGAACCGATTGTGCCGGTTGAAGGTGGTTACTTGTACGATTTCCATTACCCGAATGTGTTGGATTTTCGTCGTGCTGCAACTGTGGCCTATCACACCGTATTGGCGCATTCGATGGCCGTGAGCAAGTATCGCGACCTGAAACTGAGCGGACGGATTGGCATCGTGCTCAATCTGACACCGTCCTATCCACGTTCACAACATCAGGCGGATCTGGAAGCTGCCAATATTTGTGATTTGATGTTTAACCGAAGTTTCCTTGATCCGGTAATTCGGGGGGAATATCCGCAGCAACTCGTGACTTTACTCAAGCAATACGGACAACTCCCTGATATTCATGATGGTGATTGTGACCTGATTGCTAAAGGTAAAATCGACCTGCTGGGGATTAATTACTATCAGCCAAGAAGAGTGAAAGCGCGGTTGAGTGCGGTGAATCCTAACGCACCTTTTGTACCGGAGTGGTTCTTTGAGCCTTATGAAATGCCCGGCCGCAAAATGAACCCGCATCGGGGTTGGGAAATTTATGAGAAAGGTATTTATGACATCCTGACGAACCTACGGGAACACTACGGCAATATTCCTTGTTATATCTCAGAAAATGGCATGGGGGTCGAAGGTGAAGAAAAATTCCTCAAAGATGGACAGATTCAGGACGACTATCGCATTGATTTTATTCGTGAACATCTGAAATGGATACATCGGGCGATTGAAGAAGGCTCTGCGTGTTTCGGGTACCACCTCTGGACCTTTATCGATAACTGGTCTTGGTGCAACGCTTATAAAAATCGGTATGGGTTTTACCGACTGGATTTGGCAACACAGCAGCGCAGCCTGAAAAAAAGTGGTGAATGGTTTGCTCAGGTTTCAGAAGGTAATGGATTTGATGATTGAAGTGCCGTATGCAAGGAGCGCGGTAAATAGGAGTTTAGCATGGATCTAGAAGAACAAGTCATGGGAATTATTGTCAATGCCGGACAATCCCGGAGCCTCTGTTATGAAGCGCTACGCAGTGCTAAGAGCGGAGATTTTGAACAGGCAGATATGTTGTTACACCAGGCGAGTGAATTCGCAAGTCTTGCTCATCGTGTACAAACGCAGCTGATTGAAGCGGATGAAGGAGAAGGTAAAACACCGATGACACTCATTATGGTTCATGCACAGGACCATTTGATGACATCGATGCTCGCCAAGGAACTGGTCGTTGAATTGATCGACGTATATCGGCGGATTGCACAGTGAATCACTTGCCTTGATTCGGGTGATACGTTCAATCCGGTGATTAAATCACCGGGTTGTTCGCGTTAATTATTGTGCAGTCCTCTTGTTAAATATGTCTTCAAAGGTAAAATGAAAACAGACGGGAACCGTTTTCCATCCTGAATGTTCCCTTTGATTGACCTTGGTTAAATAGGATTGTCATGGTTACTATCACTGATGTCTCTCGGCTGGCAAATGTCTCAAAAGCGACGGTTTCTCGCGTGATGAGTGGCAGCCGGGGAGTGAAACAAGAAAGCCGCGAAGCTGTGCTTAGAGCGGCGGAAGAGCTTAACTATCGCCCTAATATCATGGCGCAGAGCCTTGCGACCCAAAAGTCTGACTATATTGGTGTCGTTTTAACGAGCTCAGATACGGGTCAGGTGTCTACTTTTTTGCCATTGCTATGCGATGCACTCAAGCAAAGAGATAAGCGGATGTTGGTTAGTTTTGCCGATACGCCGGAAGAGTCTCACCGCGTGATGGAATCGTGGGGTCATGGACAGTGTGATGCGATTATCTCCTTCGGTGGTGATATTCCGGCTTCAGCGCTCGACAAGACGATAGCCGTTGATAGTTATGTGCATGACAACTGTCGTTCTATCAGTTACGACTATCGTTTTGCTTGTGAGAGTGCCTGCCGTTATCTTTCCAGTCAGGGACACACATCCGTCGCGATTTTGCTTGATGGCCAGAATTATGCGTCTCAGCAAGTGCTTGAAGGGTATAAAATCGCCATGCAGAATATGTCGATCCCGATTAACCGACAACTCATTGTCAGTGCTGATGAAAGTGCAGAGTTGGCGGTGATGAACCTCGTCAACAGTTATTCATCATTTACCTCACTGATTGTGATGAAAGACAGCCATGCCGCGGTTGCCATGAAACTGCTACAAGACTTTAACCTGTCTACCCCACAAGATGTTTCTATTCTTTCTCTGGAAGATTCATCATTAGCCAAGCAACTAACCCCGGCGCTGACGTGTATCAGTTATCCGTCTGAACGATTGATCGCAGTGCTGATGAAAGAACTCGATAACTTCCTTGAACGTCACCCGTCAGAGAATAAATCAAGTATTCAGGGCAATCTGGTTGTACGAGACTCGGTGGTGAATCGCAACTGATACGAGTTTTGAGAGCTAACCTTTTTACACATCCCTCTGTGCCACTGAATCAAACGGATTCAACAGGCATGGGGGATTAACTATCTAACCAGTTCATATTTTCAATTGACCAGTTAAACTTATAGTCTTTTCAAATCGTGCGTCATCGATTGGTTAATTGTTATTTGTATCAATATTGGTGGAGTGTTTCTTGACCTATTTATATAAATGAGAAGTATCTCATTGACTTTCAAAGATATAACTAATAACTATAGATGCTTGTCTTCATTGTGATGTATTTCCATTTTGATCACTTTTAGTATGATTCATGAATTAATCTAATTGCCACTGTCAGCGTTATTTTCTGATGGGAAAACACGAATATAAAAACTAATGAATGTGACTTTGATAGAGAGTAAGGTTCAATCTTACCAAGCCGTAACCTCCACCACCGTGCGTATTGAGTTGGAGAATTCCCACTCCGTGATTCTGAGACTGTCGGAGTCGTGGGCATTGAATCAAGGAGATTTGGTCGCCATTGCTGGATTTCAGGATCCCCAAAGTAACGTATTGATAGGTTATGGCTATATCAATCTGTCACAAGATGTAAAATCAATTGCGCGTAGTCATGGGGGGCCTTTTTCCCTCTTCGGCGCACTGCTGAGCATTATCACATTGGGTATAGTCGCGTTTATTTTCTCCGGAGAAGGAATGATCGCGTTTTCTGACATTTTGACCACGCTTCCTCTTGCTGTTGTATTACTATTTTCTGGCTTCTTCATTTGGATTGGTATTAAAGCCAAACGAAAAGAACGATGCGTGAAGAGAATGCTGGAGCAAGTGGAAATGAAAACACCTGTTGATGTAACAACACCCATTTAGTAAAGGGTTGTTAGGGATACTAAGGCAATTCAACACATCTAAATTATCATCCCCTCATTCCTTATTGGTGCACTTAGAACAGCATAACGCCAGCTCACACCCAGTTGCTGGGTCAACGCAACGGCTCCACGTTTAAAATCTGGACTGAATGCTCGACGCTTCTTCTTTGACATTGAATCCCCCTTTATTAAGTGGTAATGCTACCACTTAATAAAGGGGGATTCTGCTACGATAAAACCACAAAAATGTCAGTGGTACCACTTTCGGTAAAAGCCTTAATGATGTTGCTGTCAATCATGGTGATTCTCCTCCCAAAATTAAGTATACAAACAGCTGCACTATACTGTAATAAACGCAGGATGTAATCACAAAATGGCAAGGCACAAGCCGTTAGACTCGCTCTGACAAAACAGTTGAGATATAATCACCTTTAAAATAAATACAACCAAACTGTGTGAAGGCTTTTGGAGTGCCTAGTTCCAAGGGCGGTAGCGTGCCTACTGAATTCATACGGTTAATGTCAATTAATAAAAATGGCGGTTAGATGAAAATTTTAATTACCGGTGGAGCTGGCTTTATTGGCTCAGCGGTTGTAAGACATATTATCAATAACACATTAGATGAAGTCGTTAATGTAGATAAATTAACCTATGCAGGCAATTTAGATTCCTTGTTAAGTGTGAAAGACAATGCTCGGTATGCATTTGAACAAGCTGATATCTGTGACCGTGCTGTAATGGATCGGATTTTCTCTACTCACCAACCTGATGCCGTAATGCATTTGGCGGCAGAATCTCATGTAGACCGCTCCATTGATGGTCCCGCTGCTTTTATTGAAACAAATATTGTAGGTACTTACATATTACTAGAGGCTACACGTCATTACTGGCAAACGCTTGAAGAAAAAGCAAAACAAACGTTCCGCTTTCATCATATTTCAACCGATGAAGTTTACGGTGATCTCGAGTCAACAGATGACCTGTTTACTGAAACTACATCTTACTCACCCTCAAGTCCTTACTCTGCATCTAAAGCTTCTAGCGACCATTTAGTGCGAACGTGGTTGCGTACCTATGGCTTACCGACCATAGTGACTAACTGCTCAAATAACTATGGCCCCTATCATTTCCCTGAAAAGCTAATTCCTCTGATGATTCTCAATGCACTCGATGGTAAAGCGCTGCCTGTGTATGGTAATGGAATGCAAATTCGTGATTGGTTGTTTGTTGAAGACCATGCTCAAGCGCTATATAAAGTGGTCACTGAAGGTCGTGTGGGGGAAACATATAATATCGGTGGTCATAACGAAAAAACCAATATAGACGTGGTAAACACAATCTGTTCACTCTTAGAAGAGCTTGTGCCGGAAAAACCAGTGAATGTGAAACATTACCGTGACTTGATCACTTACGTGACTGACCGCCCAGGGCATGATGTTCGTTATGCCATTGATGCAACAAAAATTGGTAAAGAACTTGGCTGGGAACCTCAAGAAACCTTTGAGTCTGGTATTCGTAAAACAGTTGAATGGTATTTAAATAACCGTCAATGGTGGGAGCGTGTTCTCGATGGTTCTTATCGTCGTGAACGCTTAGGTATTCATACTAACTCATAAGAGCAGTGATTGAAATGAAAGGGATTATTTTGGCCGGTGGTTCGGGAACTCGACTTTACCCTATTACCCGTGGTGTATCTAAACAACTCCTCCCTATTTACGATAAACCAATGATCTACTACCCGCTATCCACTTTAATGTTAGCCGGCATTCGAGACATTCTAATTATCACTACCCCAGAAGATAACGATATTTTTAAACGCTTACTTGGTGATGGCTCCGATTTTGGTATTTGCTTGCAATATGCGATTCAACCTAGCCCTGATGGGTTAGCTCAGGCTTTTCTTATTGGCGAAGAGTTTATCGGCAAAGATAGTGTATGTTTGGTTCTGGGTGACAATATTTTTTACGGTCAATCATTTAGTAAGACATTGCTTAATGCCGCAAGTAGAGAAAATGGAGCCACAGTGTTTGGTTATCAAGTCAAAGACCCTAAACGATTTGGCGTGGTGGAATTTGACCAAGAGATGAAAGCTATCTCCATTGAGGAAAAACCGATACATCCCAAATCCAACTATGCGGTGACAGGTCTTTATTTCTATGATAACCGTGTGGTGGAATATGCAAAAAAGGTTAAACCATCCTCTCGTGGCGAATTAGAAATTACTACACTAAATGAGATGTACCTCAATGATGGTACATTAAACGTCGAGTTATTAGGGCGAGGGTTTGCTTGGTTGGATACCGGTACTCATGAAAGTTTTCATGAAGCCTCTTCTTTTGTGCAAACTATTCAGAATGTGCAAGGACTTAAAGTTGCATGTTTAGAAGAAATTGCCTGGCGTAATGGTTGGTTGAGTAATAAAGAGGTCGAATATTTATCGCAGCCAATGCTGAAAAATGACTACGGACAGTATTTAATGCGATTAATTTGCGAAACCAAAAATAGTGATGAAGTTAAATGAAAGTTTTGATAACTGGCTGTAAAGGTCAGGTAGGACACTGTTTAGTTGAAAAATTGATAAATAAAAATGCGACTTTTTTAGCAGTTGATAAAGAACAACTAGATATTACAGATCAAGTCGCAGTCATGAAGTTGATAAAAGAATTTAGTCCAGATGTAATCATTAATGCAGCGGCATATACTGCAGTAGACAAGGCAGAGTCAGAAGCTGATTTAGCATATAAAATAAACCGAGATGGTGTTAAATACCTTGCTCAAGCGGCTACGATGGTAGATGCTGCCATCCTGCATATATCTACTGATTACGTGTTTGAAGGAAATAGTAATCAACCGTATACAGAATCAGACGCCACTAATCCCACGAGCATCTACGGGAAGAGTAAATTAGCCGGAGAACTAGCAGTACAAAAAGAGTGTGCTCGCCACATTATTATACGTACAGCTTGGGTCTTTGGTGAGCACGGTAATAATTTTGTAAAAACCATGCTAAAGTTAGGAAGGCAAAGAAATGCATTAGGCATTGTGGCCGATCAAGTTGGTGGTCCTACCTATGCTGGTGATATCGCTTCTGTACTTATCAATATAGCAGAGCAGATAGTGTCAAAAGCTCCAATTGAGTATGGTATCTATCATTTTTCTGGATTACCCCATGTAAGCTGGTTTGATTTTGCCAATCATATTTTTGATGTCGCGTTAGCACAAAATCTATTAGTTCAAAAACCTGTTCTATCAGCGATCACGACAGAAATGTACCCAACACCAGCACGGCGGCCAGCTAATTCAAAACTAGCAATAACAAAAATTGAACATCACTTTGGTATTGATGCTAGTGATTGGCAAAATGCTCTGAATAACCTTAAACCATATTGCAATTAAAAGATTCACATAATGAAAGTTATTGATACAAAAATACCAGCAGTAAAAATAGTAGAGCCTGAAGTCTTTGGTGATGATCGTGGTTTCTTCATGGAGACCTGGCAGCAAAACAAATTTGAAGAGTTAGTTACAGGTAAGCCAACGACATTTGTTCAAGACAACCATTCTAAATCAAAAAGAGGAATACTACGCGGATTACATTATCAGTCTGAAAATACTCAAGGTAAGCTGGTTCGAGTCATTTCTGGAGAAGTGTTTGATGTCGCCGTTGATATAAGGAAAAACTCACCGACTTACGGTGAATGGGTCGGCGTGTATCTATCTTCGGCTAATAAACGTCAGCTATGGATACCAGAAGGTTTTGCTCATGGATTTTACGTGATAACAGACGAAGCCGAATTTGTATATAAGTGTACCGATTTTTATAACCCAAATGCTGAGCACTCTATATTGTGGAATGACCCTACTATAGCCATTGATTGGCCGATTAGTCATATAAGTGAAGTTACGCTATCAGAAAAAGATCATAATGGAGAACCTTTTTCTAATAAACACAGTTTAGACATGAATTGATTTAAGTAGGACCCATGTTAAGCCATCTTAAAGAAGTATACAAAAATAAGAATATCATTATCGATCTAGCAAAGAATGACTTTAAATCACGCTATATGGAAAACTACCTTGGTATTCTTTGGGCCTTTGTTCAACCAGCATGTCTAATTGCTATATTTTGGTTTGTATTTCAAATCGGATTTAAAAGTGTAGCGATAGATGATTTTCCATTTATTTTATGGCTTGCTGCAGCAATGATTCCATGGTTTTTTATTGCAGAATGTTTACAAAGTGCATCTCAATCTATTATTGGTAGTGCCTTTTTGGTTAAAAAAATAGTATTTAAGACTTCCTTATTACCTATAATAAAAATTATCTCTGCATTAATTATTCATATGTTTTTTCTAGTGATCGTTTTGGGAATGTTTTTGCTCTATGGATATGAGCCAAATATATATTGGCTACAATTAATTTATTATTTAATTTGTTCAATAGCTATTATGGTTGCAATATCTTGGATTACGAGCTCGGTTGTGGTTTTTTTTCGGGACTTGGGACAAATTATTGCTATGGTGATTCAATTTGGATTTTGGCTGACCCCAATTTTTTGGAACTTACAAACTGTTCCTGAAAAATATCAATTTATAATTAAATTTAATCCGTTCTACTATCTAGTAGAAGGTTATCGAGATAGTCTTATTTATCACACTTGGTTTTGGGAACATCCTGCGTTATCAGCATATTTCTGGGGACTCACAATAATTATCTCCATTGTAGGATTTATTACATTTAGAAAATTAAGACCACATTTCGCGGATGTACTGTAATGATTGACAATGAAATAGCCATAAAAGTATCGCATTTAACGAAAACATATCGTCTATATGATAAGCCGATAGATAGATTAAAAGAAGCGCTTCACCCTTTAAAAAAACAGTACCATAAAGATTTTTATGCATTGAATGACGTCAGTTTCGACATAAAAAAAGGGGAAACTGTCGGTATTGTGGGGAAAAATGGTGCGGGTAAATCTACTCTACTAAAAATTATTACGGGAGTACTCACACCTACATCCGGTACTGTAACCACACATGGCAGAATTTCGTCATTATTAGAACTTGGAGCTGGTTTTAACCCTGACATGACCGGGATTGAAAACATCTATTTGCAAGGTTCACTCTTTGGTATAAAACGTCGTGTGATGGAAGAAAATATTCAAACCATCCTAGATTTTGCTGATATTGGAGATTTTGTTTATCAGCCAGTTAAATCCTACAGTAGTGGTATGTTTGCGCGACTAGCCTTTGCTGTCGCAATAAATGTTGAACCTGATATTTTAATTGTCGATGAAGCATTAAGTGTCGGTGATGCTAAGTTTCAAAGGAAATGCTTTGCAAAAATCGATAATTTATCCCAAAAGGGAACGACAATTTTACTAGTATCTCATGATTTAGAGAGCGTAAAATCATATACAAATAAAGCATGCTATATAAAAAATGGAATGAATTTTTGTTTTTCTGATACAGATGTGGTTGTTAATAGATATTTAAACGATCTCTTTCCTAAAGAAAAAAAGGAAGAGGTTTATCATACTAAAAATATGGCTAATGAAAATATTACAGATGATGGTTACATAATTCCTCTATCTGATAAAGCGATGTCTTTTGGAGTAGGATTAGCAAAGTTTAACAATATCAAAATCCAAGGAATAGAAAATATTATTTTTTCCGGTAATGAGGAAATAACTATAATAATAGACATTGAATGGGAAATTGAAGCGATATTGGATCTGTGTGAACGTGAAGGTTTCAAAAAGAATATTATTGTAGGGATGTATATCGAAAGTGTTAAAAATGAAAAAATATTCGCATTCAATACATATACATCAGGTGTTTTTATAGATATTTATACAGGTTTATGCAAAGTTAAGTTTTCATTTACCATGCCTGTATTAGCACCTGGAGAGTATTTTCTGGTTCCATCAATAGCATTGGGTGAGCACAGAGTACACACGCAACTATGTTGGTACGATTATTATGGGACAATAGTATCTCAACCTGAAAAAGGAGTTGACTTCTTGGGAATGGTCGAGATTGATTATAGAGTAAATGTCTAAAAGGATATAATTTTGATAAATAAGATATTTGATGAAATAATTAACGACTTTAGGTGTGAACGATATAAAGATATTGAGTCTGAGTTTTCATCTGAAATACGTGAATTATTTAAGATCGATAAATATGCGCAAATTGCTTTAATGAACTATTCTATGGCAAATTTTTATCCGTTAATAAATGATCTAGTTAATACTATTAGACCTAAAAGTATATGTGAAATAGGAGTAGATACAGGATTTACTACTTTTATTCTGAATGATATATGTAAGAATTTCGATGGCCGATTACATGCCGTTGATCCAGTTCTTGACGAAAATAATTTACCTGTTAAGTCAGATCTAATAACATATCATATTGAAAAATCTGAAACTTATTTAGAGCGAGAAATTTATAATCGAGTATATTTTATTGATGCTGAACATACGTATGATGCTTTATATAATGAATTAAATACTATTCATAAAATTAATTCAAAATGTAGAAAAAATAGTATCATCTTTGTGCATGACATGAGTTGGCCACATTCCTACAGGGACGTTATTTACAATCCCGATGATTATAAGCATAAAGATAGGCCGAGAGATAAAGGTTATTTATTTCCTACATCGAGCGATTTTTGTGATTATGGTATGCCGATGTTCTATGCCGATGTTGCAGCTTATGAAGGTGGCAAAAATAATGGGCTATTAAAAGCAGTTCAAGATTTTATAGAGGAGAATGAAGAATATGAATTCTGTAAAATACCTTCTCAATATGGCTTTGGAATAATTTGGAATAAGAATGAAGATGTCGATGTTTTAAATCAGATAGAGGTTGTAAAAGAGATGTTTAAAAAAATACATCCATTCCTCGGTTTATTGGAACTGAATAGATTTTTGCTTATTTCTAGAATTGAATACCTGAAAATTAATAACTTTAGACTCAACGAGATGATAACAAATAAAATAGAATCATTGGAAAACTCAAAGAGTAAAATAATCGAATTTGATGATATTATTAAAAATCTAGAAATAGAAAATTTAGATTTAAAGTCGAAAAATTTAGAATTAATGGAAGAAATAAAAAAAATATTTAATTCAAAATCATTTAAAATAACAAGGCCATTCAGAGTAATTTTCTCATTATTTAGGAAATGATATTATAATGAACTCAAAATGTTTTATAGCTTTAGCATATCATAAAAAATCCCCAATTATTGAATCTAATTATTTACATCCAGTACAGGTAGGTAAAAGTCTATCTGATGAAGACTTAGGGTTTATATGTGATAACACTGGTGAAAATATATCAAGGAAAAATATTTTTTATGCGGAGATGTCTGCTATCTATTGGATGTGGAAGAATGTCGATGCTGAATACCTCGGTTTATTTCACTATAGACGAATTCTTGATTTCAAAAATAATAAAAATGAAGATATATACAACTATCAAATCAATGAAAAATCAAATATTTTTGATGACTTAGGTCTGACAGATGAAGAAATAAATAAAAAGTTAGATGAATATAATATAATTACAAGGAAGAAGCAGTCTCTGCTGGAGTGGTCAAACTTCACAATTAAAGAACATTATGCCCATGAACACCTATTAGAGCATTTGGAGTTAGCTACTAATTATATTAATGGAAAATACCCTGAAATATCAAATCATTGGGATGATTTTTTAAATCAAAGCGAAAGTTATTTCTCCAATATGTTTGTAATGAAAAGAGATATTTTTAATGAGTTTTGCAAGTTTGTTTTTGACATATTAAAACATGTCGAAGAGATGACAAATTTATACGATAGGAGGTTACAATATGGACAAAAACAAGCTCGATTTTTAGGGTATTTAGCTGAAAGGCTAACAGGTTATTTTATATATAGTAAAAGTCTTCAAAATAGTAGTGAAGTTTTAGAGTTACCAGTAGCTGCTATAACAGATGATATGAATGCAAATTGGTTTGAACATAATACTTATGAAAAAATAAGCACTTCGAATGAAGATGAACGAAATAACTTTAATGAAAGTCCTAAAGTTTCTGTTCTAGTAGCTGTTTATAATACTGCTAAATACTTAGAAAATAGTTTGAAGTCGGTATTTGAACAAACATACTCTAATATAGAGTTAATAGTAGTTAATGATGGTTCTACTGATGATAGCTTATATAAACTAAATAAGTTGAAAGAATCACATGATTTTATTTTAATCAATAAAAAGAATGCTGGTCTTGGATGCGCACGAAACTCTGCTTTAGAGCGTTCTAGTGGCAAATATATCCACTTCATGGATAGTGATGACTATATGGAGCCTGACTTTATCAAGAAGATGGTTTCCAAAGCTGAAGAAAATAATAGTGAAATAGTTTTGTCAACTCACAGATGTTTCGATGATTCAAATGGTAAAACTTTATTCGTGTCAACCTTGCCATATAATGTTTTGGGGGTTGAAGGTAATACAAGTATAGATTTGTGTGATGAGTTAATGTTAACACCTTGTCATGTATGGGATAAATTGTATTTAAAGGATTTTTTAAATAATATTAAATTTACTCCATTTGGCGGAGAAGATATCCCATTTTTCTGGAAAACTATTACGTCTGCAAAAAAAATATCAATTCAAAAAGAGTGTAAATATAACTACAGGTTGAATGAAAACTCCATCCAAACTAATAGTAAATACGCATTACAAGTATTTGAAAGTATTAATATTGCAAGTAATTTCATACGAGATAACTATCAGGGTTCAAACGTCGAGGTTTACTTTAAAATATTTAAAATAATGTTAGTTGGACATATTCTTTATAAGAATAGATACCTTTTAGAAAATGATTCTAGCTTTAGATATGAATACTATAAAAATATAAAACTCATACTTGGGGATATTACCAAGACCGATTATATTCCTCAGCAAATGTATTATAATTGCGATCTTAATTTCATGATTGAAATAAAAGAACTTTCTTATTTTAGATGGTGCTTGAAATTAAATATTGGCCCTTTTAAAAAGTTAAAATCGTTTGCGGTTCCAATTTTTTTGAAATGTAGAAGTTTAGTTGATTAATGAATCATAATTTTAAATAGGATTATATATGTATCTAGTAATTGGTGCTGGATTATCTGGCTGTGTTGTTGCAGAGCGAATTGCAAAAGAGCTTAATAAAGAAGTCCATATTATCGATAGACGTAATCATGTCGGAGGGAATATTCATGATTATGTCGATGAAAATGGCGTGATGGTTCATACTTATGGCCCTCATGCATTTCATACTAATCATAAACAAGTATGGGATTATCTCTCACAATTTACTGAATGGAAGCCTTATTTTCATCATGTTGAAGGTTATATTGATGGCCAAGATGTTCCAATCCCATTCAATTTCAATACAATTGAAAAGTTATTCCCCCAAGAATATGCTAATAATTTGATTCATGAACTTATTACTGAATTCGGTATTAATAAAAAAGTGACAATTCTGGAGCTATTACAGAATGAGAAGTTCAAGGATCTAGCCCAGTTTGTCTATGAAAAAGTATTTTTAGGTTATACTCAAAAACAGTGGGACAAGAAGCCTGAAGAACTTGATATTTCTGTAAGTAGTCGTGTACCTATCTATACCAGTAAAGATGACCGCTATTTTCAAGATACTTATCAAGCGATACCTGAACAAGGTTATACTAAATTAATCGAAAATATGATACAATCACCCTTGATAAATGTATCATTAGAAACGGATTTTTCCGATATCGATGTGAGTCAATACGAAAAAATTATTTATACAGGTATGATTGACGAATATTTTAATTATTCACTCGGGAAGTTGCCATATCGTAGTCTTGAATTTACTTTGAAAACAATTGATAAACCACAATATCAAAATACGGCACAAAAGAATTACTCAAGCAATTTTGATTTTACTCGAATTACGGAATATAAACATTTCTTGGATCAGAATACTGAGAAAACCACAATTGCCTTAGAGTATCCCAAAGCGTATGAAGAAGGTATAAATGAACCATATTATCCGATACCAAGTGATGAGAATCACGCATTATATGTACAGTATAGAAAACTTGCAAAAAACGAGAAAAATGTAATATTCTTGGGTCGTTTAGCTGAGTATAAATACTATAATATGGATCAAATCGTAAAAAGTGCTCTATACACATTTGAAAAAGAAATCTATGTTAAATAAAAAAGTTTGTATTATATCACCAGATATTATAGGGCCAATAAAAAATGGTGGCATCGGCACACACTGTTATCATTTAGCTAATGATCTACGTAGTCAAGGATTCGATGTTACGCTTCTCTTTACTGGTCCGTTACAAGTAAAAAGTCATGAGCATTGGATTCAATATTATAATGATCTCGATATAAAATACATAGCATTAGATAATATTAAATCTGATTTAAATATATCATATGAATTACATTCAAGTGCTTGTTTTTTTTTGGAAAATTCATTTTTTATTTATGAATATTTGAAACGTGAAAATTATGATTTTGTTCATTTTCAAGATTGGCTTGCTAATGGCTTAGTTTCAATTCAAGCTAAACAAACCACGAACTATTTTTCCAATACACTATTAACGGTGACATTACACTCTTCAACGCAATGGCAAACCGAAGGGATGCTGCGTTATAGCTCTAATCCTTGTTATGATATGAAATTGAAGTGGGCTGAACAATATTGTGTTCAACATTGTGATGTTGCAATCTCTCCTTCTGAATATATGTTCAATTGGGTGCAACGTTCGGGTTGGACGTTATCAAAATGTCATCGTGTCATACCCAACTGTTATCATCCCGCTCAGAATAATTTGATTGAATTTGTGCCCGATAAAGGGCATTTGATTTTCTTTGGTCGATTAGAAACCAGAAAAGGTTTAGAATATTTTCTAGATAATATTCCAAATGTAGATAATTTAGTTAAAATATCATTTATCGGGAAAATTTCTTTAACCTCAGAGGGGCGAGCAGATTCTGTTTTGGCTCAGAAGTTGAAAAGTAGAGAGATCGATTATGATATCTATGAGGACTTTGACTCTTTTCAGGCGATTGATTTTATTAAATTAAATAAAGGATTAGTTGTCATACCTTCTTTAGTTGATAATTTCCCGTACACGGTTGTTGAAATGATTCAAAATGGAATTCCATTTGTATGTAGTAATGTTGGTGGAATTCCTGAAATGGTTGATGAGAAAGTATTGTTTAATATTAATGATAAACAAGGACTTTCAAAGCTTATCAATAATATAGATATTGATTTTTTCTCTAGCATTAATCATTTATATAGTCCTGTGCTTGCAAAAAAAGGGTGGGTTGAACTACATAAATATTTTCATCGTGATGAAAAAAATGATTCAAAATTAAATGATAATTTGGTCTCAATCTGTGTTCCGTATTATAACTATCCTCTATATTTGCCACTTTTGCTAGCTTCGTTAAAGGGCCTCACTTATCGCAACATTGAAGTTATCATTGTAAATGATGGCAGCCCGCAACCAGAAGCAAATGATGTTTTCGAACGAATGAAGTTAATTTATTCGGAGTTTTATTTCTATTCAAAAGAAAACAGCGGGGTTGGGGATACACGAAATTTTGCTGCATCTAAAGCTACTGGTGAATACCTTATTTTTATGGATTCAGATAATATTGCTTATCCTAATATGGTTGATGATTTTGTTAAAGCTATAAAAAAATCGGATAGTGATGTTGTTACTTGTCATTTTGATGCTTTCGACGAAAACTTTGAGTTTTGCGACTCAGATAAAGTACTATATAAATACCTCCCATTAGGGCCTTGTAAAGAGTCTGGAATATTAGAAAATATTTATGGTGATGCGAATTTTATTATTAAAAAGCAGGTATTTGAGGCTTTGTCAGGTTTTGGGACAGAAAGACATACTTCTTGGGAAGATTGGGAGTTTTTGGCTAAGTGTGCTTTAGAGGGATATCGTCAGGCAGTTATTCCGGAACCTTTATTTGGTTATCGCCATACAGAAGCAGGTTTTAGCCGTAATACGAGTTTGTATAATAATCATCAACGAATATTGAAGTGTTATAGCCGATATTATCCTCAGGAAATTCAAAACTTAATTTCAGGATATGTATTACCTAGTTTTTATCGTATTTCATTCATTAAAAAATTGTATCTAAAATACAAAAACATATTTGATTTTTTCTTTCCTGTAGATTCAAGCAGAAGGAAATTGTTAAGATCATTAATTAAGAGAGTTTTAAAATGACATGTAAAATTGCAATTGCTGGTACTGGTTATGTAGGTTTGAGTAATGGTATTTTATTATCCCAGCACAATGAAGTAGTAATGTTAGATATCATTCCTGAAAAAGTAGAAATGTTAAATAACCACATTTCGCCTATTCATGATGATGATATTAGCGAATATCTTAATCGTAATGATCTTAATTTTAAAGCAACACTGGATAAGAAAGAAGCCTATGAAGGTGCGGATTTCGTCATTATTTCTACTCCAACTGACTACAATGAAGAAACTGGCTTCTTTGATACTCGTTCAATTGAGTTTGTTGTAAGTGATGTTCTTGAAATTAATCCCAATGCAGTAATGGTTATCAAGTCTACAATCCCTGTAGGTTATGTCAAAAGTTTAAAAGAGAAGTTTAATACTGATAATATTATATTCAGTCCTGAGTTCTTACGTGAAGGTCAAGCACTATACGATAATCTTTATCCTAGCCGAATTATCGTTGGTGAAAAGTCAGAACGAGCTCAAGTTTTTGCTAACTTGTTGAGAGACGGTGCGTTAAAAGAAGATATCCCAGTATTGTTTACTAATAGCACTGAAGCTGAAGCAGTCAAATTATTTGCAAATACTTACTTAGCGATGCGCGTCTCTTACTTTAATGAATTGGATTCTTATGCTGAAACTTATGGCTTAAATACTCAACAAATTATTGAGGGTGTTGGCTTAGATCCACGAATTGGTACTCATTACCATAACCCTTCTTTTGGTTACGGTGGTTACTGTTTCCCTAAAGATACTAAGCAGCTCAAAGCTAACTTTAAAGCATTAAATGTTCCGAATAATCTTATCGATGCTATTGTTGAGTCAAACAAAACACGTAAAACTTTTATCACAAAACAAATCCTGAATAAAGAACCCAAAGTTGTTGGTATTTATCGTTTGATTATGAAATCTGGTAGTGACAACTTCAGAAGTTCAGCCATTCAAGACATTATTGCTAACTTAACTAACAGCGGTATTAAGGTTGTTGTCTTTGAACCAGTTGTTGAAGGTAGCAGTTTTGATGGCCTTGAAGTGATTAAAGATTTGAACGAATTTAAATCGATTAGTGATGTTATTGTGGCAAATAGAACGGCTGAAGAACTCGATGATGTCGCTTCAAAAGTGTACACTCGTGATGTTTTTAAAGGTGATAAGTAGAGTTTGGCGATGAAAAAAATTTTGGTAACAGGTGGCGCTGGTTTCGTCGGTAGTCATCTATGTGAACGTTTAGCTCAGGATAAAAATACTCAAGTATATTCCCTGGATAATTATTTTACTGGTAGTGAAGATAATCATGTTCCTAATGTGACATACATTAAAGGAAGTAGTCAGAATATCGATTCTTTAATCGATTTTGTTCCTGATATGATTTATCACCTCGGTGAATATTCTCGTGTTGAACAAAGTTTCGATGATATTGAAAAAGTACTGGAATTTAATAAGTCTGGCACTTACGCGGTTTTAGAGTTTGTGCGAAAGCATAAATGTAAGTTACTTTATGCAGGTAGCTCAACTAAATTCGGTGATTCTGGTGAGAATGCAGATGCTAGCCCTTATGCGTGGAGCAAGTCTACCAATACTCAATTGGTTAAGAACTACGGTAAATGGTTTGGTATTGATTATGCGATTACTTATTTCTACAACGTGTATGGTCCACGTGAAATTAAGAATGGTAAATATGCAACATTAATCGCTTTGTTCAATCGAAAAATGAAAAATGGTGAAGTATTAACTGTTGTATCTCCTGGTACTCAGTTAAGAAATTTTACGCATATAAATGATACGGTTGATGCTTTAATGCTTATTGGTGAGCATGGTCACGGTGATGAATACGGCATTGGTAGTCCAGAAGGTTATTCAATTCTTGATGTAGCTAAGATGTTTGGTGGTGAAATTGAGCTACTACCAGAACGGAAAGGTAACCGTATGGTTGCTCAAGTCATGGATGCTAAAACTAGAGAACTTGGTTGGAAGCCGAAGGTGCATCTAAGTGAATATATTGATTACTGCCGTTCTCAAAACTGGGAAGTATAAGAGGCAATAGGATGAAAAATATTTTAGTTGTTGGTGGTGCTGGTTACATTGGTAGTCACACCTGCAAAATGTTATCCCAAAAAGGATTTAATCCAATAGTTTTTGATAATCTTATTTATGGACATAAAGAGTTTATCAAATGGGGTGAATTCGTTTTAGGTGATTTATCTGATATTAATCAAATCAGACTTGTATTTGAAAAATATCAGATTGACGCCGTTATGCACTTTGCTGCTTTTGCATATGTTGGCGAGTCGGTAGAACATCCGCAAAAATATTATGCAAATAATGTAGTTGCAACGTTAAATTTGTTAAATGTAATGATTGAGTTTGGAGTGAAAAATTTTATCTTCTCTTCAACTTGTGCCACATACGGAAATCCACAGTATCTGCCTATTGATGAAGCTCATCCTCAGACGCCAATCAATCCATATGGTATGAGCAAATTGATGGTCGAAAGCATTCTGAAAGATTACAGTAATGCTTATGATTTCAAGTTCGTTTCATTACGTTATTTCAACGCATCGGGTTGTGACCCTGAGTGTGAAGTTGGTGAGAATCATAATCCTGAAACGCATTTAATTCCTTTGATTTTGGATGCGGCTATCGGTAAAAGAGATAGTATTAAAGTCTTCGGTAGTGATTATGATACTCGTGATGGCAGTGCTATTCGTGATTATATTCATGTGATTGATCTCGCTGAAGCGCATATTTTGGCTCTCAAGTCCTTATTAGCCGGAGGAGATAGCGATATCTTTAATCTTGGTAATGGACAAGGATTTACAGTTAAAGAAGTCATTGAATGTGTTAAGCAAGTAACCCAGAAAGAGTTTAAGGTTATTTATACTGACAGAAGACCGGGTGATCCAAGTAGTTTAATTGGTTCGAGCGATAAAATTATTGCCAAGTTAAATTGGAAACCAAAGTTTGCTCGTCTTGAAGATATCATTAAAACGGCTTGGGATTGGCATGTGAAATTGAATGAAAAAAATTAGCATTCAATATCATATATAAGGGATAGTCATGACTACCCCTTTTTATTAAATCTGTTTTAAGATGAAATAAGTAGTGATTAAATATAGTGTTCTTATTTGCACCTATCACGGTGAACGTTATATAAAAGAACAAGTTCAGAGTATACTTGATCAAAAATACAAGCCAGAAATGGTTATTGTCTCTGATGATAGTTCTAATGATTTGACAAAAGAAGCATGCCGTCAAGTTTTTAATGAAAATGATTACAATGATTTCATTGTTATTAATGGCTCTAAGAAAGGAGTTATTAATAATTTTATTGAACACATAAATATAAATAGATCTGAGTTTCTTTTTTTATCAGATCAAGATGATATTTGGTGTGATAATAAAATAGAAGAGTTTGAAAAAGTTGTTACCATAACAACAACTCCCATGTTATGGTTTTCCGATTCTTGTTTGATTGATACTGATGGTAACTTAATATCTCACAGTTTCTTCTCTTTTCAAGGACTATCAGAGAAGGTATTGAACGATGATTCGATTGTTTTTAAAAATGCAGTCCAAGGAGCCACATGTTGTTTAAATTTACCTCTATGTAA
Organism: Vibrio gazogenes; assembly: GCF_002196515.1. NCBI lineage: Bacteria > Pseudomonadati > Pseudomonadota > Gammaproteobacteria > Vibrionales > Vibrionaceae > Vibrio > Vibrio gazogenes. The sequence continues at coordinate 2,101,515 of NZ_CP018835.1, forward strand.
ATTGGTTGATCAGTCCTTAAAGCATATTGATATAAAAAATATAGCGATGCATGATTGGTGGATAGCACTTCTAGCTAAGTATTATGGACAATGGGATTTTATCGACCAACCCTTAGTCATGTATCGCCAGCATAGTCTTAATGTTGTCGGAGCGAAGCGCCGATTATCCAATTATATGAATGTGTTAATCAAACCATGGGAGTATTATGCTCGTTTGAAATTGGTTTTGAAGCAAAAAGAAGAGTTAATATCATTAGCTTCATATATAGATACAAAAATTGTTTTTAATAAGAAGGACAGTTTCAAGTGTCAACAGATCAGTTACTTAAAGTTAATCTTGATAAAGATAACTATATTATGGTTAAGATGCTTTAAAAATAAGTGATATTTTATTAAAATAAATACCAGAAAAATATTTTCCTATTATTTATTATGTGCACCTAAGTGTATTACATGTATTTGTATTGAGTAGATGAATCTTAATCCAATTTTATTTGTTCTGGCACAAATACTCTGGTGCGACTCTCCTCAATATATCCTGCGTCGTTGACACCAAAAGCTGCAGTTGGATCTATCTGAGTTAGATCTAGCTTGTTATCGTGTCGGAATAGTCGTTTCATATATACATAAGAGTATCGTTAGCAATGGTTGGTCGATTGCTATCAACAATACGTCTGATGACTTCTCGTACATCCAATACTGTTACCTGATCGATTTTAAGCTTCCCAATTACCGAGCGGATCTCTTTGGTGTATACACGCTTTGAGTAGAGGCCGTTGCCATCTGCGGTTTTGTGTGGTTCATCTTTGGCTAAAGCGGCGGCTTTACGTGCATTGAGTTTGCCCATAGTTCTCTCCTTGTTATGGAAAGTGACTCACCATTTTGCTGAAAATACAGGCAAAGATCTGAAATCTACTGAAAATAAAAAAGCCCCTATTTACAGGGGCTTGGTAAAGCAATAAACTGCCAATCTCTCGAAATAAAATGAGGCAAGATCTGAACAGGTCATGTCGATTTTTTACTTCTTTTCGAGATAAGTTTTTTATGTGTCGATACACTCGACATATCAAAACTCAATCCATACGATGTACGAAACCGAGTTTTGAGTAGGAAGCTTCAAAGCACTACTCATCCCTTGGGCTTTTGGGGCAAAGCCTTAATTCACGCCACTTAGCCACACCCTTCCTGCCCATACGGTATTTATTCCTTGGGGCATTATGTCAATTCTGGGGCAGGTTGTTAGCAATAGCCTCAGAAAGCTACATGATCTTGGCATTTATCTGCCTACAGCGTCCGTTTAGTACAGGCAAACGCCTAACCCAACTACACAATCATCCACAACATCAGTACACCCTGCTCGTCAGCAGCGGATTTTGCGCTTGCCCGAGGTAAAGGCCAAAACAGGTTTTGGCCGCAGCACCATTTATGCCCTGATGACCAGCGGAGAATTTCCGAGGTCCATTCGTATTGGTGCGCGTGCCGTGGGCTGGTTAGAAAGCGATATCGACCAGTGGATTGAAACCCGTCATATCGGTGCTGCCTATGGCCGTGGATAAACCATCAGCATTAAACCCGTTACCTTCCAGTGAGATGAATAACACCGCGCCAATATTACCGGCTTGAAGCCACCGAAGGCCTAAGCCCTGATCGCGCCGCCAAAGCGCTGATGGCCGCAGGCTACCTAGTCCCCGATGGTAATCGGCCACAGCACAAAGTCAGCTTGCCCGACAGCACCCGCCCACGTACTTTCTTTGAAATAGACAGGGTGTGAAAGGCAGCATATTGGATGACTAAAAAGACGATGAATCCTGTTTGTGCTTGTCGCTTTGCCGTGAACCAGCAGTCAACATAAGGGCTGGACGAGGCTTGAAGTCCAATACGGACAATACCGCTAGTGTACTGGTGGTGAACTTACTGTGCACGGGGCTTGTAATCGTCCTAAACGGAAAATATCCTTGCGCTATTATCAGTAGTTGATAAGAAGCAGGGCTTTATGTATAAGCATACAGTCTTTTGATTTTTCAAACACTTTTTTACGCATTCTCTGGCGCTGGTCTTTTTGAGCGTCGAGAGGGGAAAGTAGAGAGTGCGGGCAAACAATTCAAGTAAAGAAATGCGAGTAAAGCAATGAAAAACGCAAAGCAATCGCGCTGTGTGATCGGGATTAAAGGGCAAAGCCCTGACCCCGATTACCCCGTCGATATCTGGTTCGACTCGCTGAAATCGGTGGTCAATGTGCTGTCGAAAGAAAACCAGCAACTGTTAAAAGTGATTGCCGAGCAACAGCCGCAATCAGTGACTGAGCTGGCAACACTTACAGGTTGAGCGGTTAGTTATGTGTCGAGAACACTGAAAACATTAGAAGTTGTGGGTATCGTTCAGTTGGTGAAATCGAATAAAAGTACCCCATCAAAGAGTATTTCTCTAATACACGCTAACTTTTTAGTGCTGGTTTGAATTTAAGGATAGTTATGAATCTCAAAGAGAAGTTAAGCAATTTCGTTAATGGTTGGGTGCAAGCAACAAAAGAGCAATTTACTGGTCATCCTATTGCAAATCTTTTTCGTCAAGATTTAAAAAATGAAATCGAACAATTAGTAAAACAAGACTCCGATTTATTTGAGATTAAAGCAAGTGTTGGGGCTGGAAATTGGGCAAACGTACCTTGGCTATCGATTCTTAATCCAAAGATCACTACAACCACGCAAGATGGAATTTATCCGGTTTATCTGTTCAATGCAGATGGTTCAGGCTTTTACCTTTCGTTGAACCAAGGAACAACCATACCTACTAAAAACTTAGGAAAGAAAAGAGCGGAAAAAAGAGCAGAGGATATAAAGAGGGTATTGTTATCTCAATTTCCTGGATTAAAGACTTGGGGTGTACAGGAAATTGATTTGAAGGCAGAAACGTCGCTTGGAAAGTCATATGAAAAGCCAAATATTTCAGCGAAATTTTATAGCAGCGCTCGTCTTCCAGAAAGCGATGAATTAATAACAGATCTTCAAGAATTATTACAGATATACAAGGACATAGAAGAATTTAAATTTGAACATTTATTAGAGGAAGAGGATTTTAGCCAGAGTAAGTCAAAAGAGCCTTTTACTATTCAGGGTGTCCCACTATCCAAACCCTTCCTCCTTCTCGCAGGCATCTCAGGTACAGGTAAAACCCGTTTTGTGCGTGAGCAAGCTAAGGCGTCTGGTAGTTTGGATGAAACTTATTGTTTGGTCTCAGTCCGCCCAGATTGGCACGAACCGAGTGACTTGCTGGGTTATGTATCTCGCCTTGGCCAACAACCACAATATATTGCCACCGACGTGTTGCGCTTCATCGTTCGCGCTTGGAAGGCCATTATTAAATCAATTGACTTTGATGCGAATGGCAAAGCTATTGATTGGACAGGTCGTGACTTACAAGACATTCCGCCCTACTGGCTTTGCTTAGATGAAATGAATTTAGCGCCCGTAGAACAATACTTTGCAGACTACCTGTCGATTTTAGAAACGCGCTGTTGGAATGACCCTGATGTATCAGCAAACTCTGGCCGCGATTATATCTACCAGTGTGATCCACTGCTCAGCGCAGATGTTTTCAAAGATTTAGATAGTAACTTTGGCGAAAGCTACAACTCAGAAAAGATCAACGCAAAACCATCTACTCTTTTAGCCAAAGATCTTGGCTTAGATTTAACAACACCGCTAGAAAAAGACATTTGGGCTTACTTTTTAGAACACGGCATCAGCATTCCATTCAATTTGATTGTCGCGGGTACGGTGAATATGGATGAAACCACGCATGGCTTTTCGCGCAAAGTGATTGACCGAGCGCTGAGCTTTGATTTTGGCGCGTTTTTCCCTAACGACTATAACGACTTTTTCACCCCAACCAGCTGCAATAAACGTCTTAGTTACCCCATTTGGTCAAATGCCAGTAAAGCGGATTTAGCCAATACCTTTGATGCGGATGGCGCTAAAACCGTTGCGTTTTTATCGGCCGTTAATGCAGTGCTAAAAAATACGCCGTTTGAATTAGCGTTTCGTGCGCTTAATGAACTACTCCTCGCGGTGGCCAGCAGCCAACCTCAAGACGACTTGACCCTAAAAGCCGTGTGGGACGACTTTATGATGTGTAAGGTTTTGCCGAGAATCGAAGGCGATATCGACAAACTGACCACATCCGATGGGAAGGCCTTGTTGGTAGAACTGAACACTGTACTGACTACTCAGTTAGCCCCAATTTGGTTCACATCTGAAACGGACGAAGCCAATCAACGCCCTGACTTGTATCGCGAGAAAATCGTGGCTGACGGTGCTACTGATGAGGAAAAAGTACTTCGCATACCTTGCCGTTCAAAAGCTAAGTTAAAGTGGATGAGCGAGCGATTAGCCAGTGCCACTTTCACCAGTTTCTGGCCTTAAACAATTGGCTTCAAGGAGGGTGAGCGCATGCCAGAATTATTAAGGCTAAAAACAGACGAATTTTTATTTACCATCAAAGCCGCATCGGTTGAAAGCCGAAGCCGCACCTTAAGCAAAACTTTGCTTACTCGCCGATGCACTAATTCTAATGTTTTTGTAAGAGTTGCTCCTGCAATAAAACTTAGCGAGCAACCACGAGGTTTTGTCGATGGCTCATGCTCATTTTTGAATGCGGTAGAAGACCTTAACCACACTGATCAAGTCAATTTAGACTTCCCTATTTTTTTTGAGAACACGCTGTATCAAGTAGAGTGGATTTTTCTTAAAAAAGTACAATGGGCGAGCCTAAATCACCGCTCTAGGACTGTTTGTGATGCATTTATATTTACTCCCAGTGAAGACGACTTGAGTGCACGTTTAACTGGCACCATCAATACAGGCAACGATGTGGGTTGGTTGCGTTTGCCACTCACTTTTGAGCTGAATGGCAAAACACAGACTCAGCATATTGCGTTTGAAGTGCTGCCAACCAAAATGGCATTGCACCAAGACTTGCCAGCTATGTACCAAGCCATTGATAAGGTTTACCCCCTTTGGCGCTTTAGTTTGGTCGAAAAAACCGAACAAGACGCAGCAACCAGCCAGCAACGTGGGCATTTTCCACTGATGTGGTTGGCTAATTTTGCCGCGTTAAAGGAGCGTTTTGAGCAAGGCTTAAAAGTGATTTGTGCCGCACCGCATCGTCGCTTACAACCCACAGTAGCCAATATTAAAGCCGCCAAATTAAAAGGCCGCCTGCCTCATAAGTTAGCGGAGCAAGTCAAGCAAGACTTTACTAATGGCCAGTACGATAAACGCTACGCGGTCGAAAAAAAGCAACTGAGTGTTGATACTCCAGAAAACCGCTTTATCAAAATGGCGGTGAGTAAAAGCAAGCGGCAATTAGCGGAGTTTGAACAAAAGCTGAGGCAAAGTAACCAAGCGCCAGAGCGGCAACGGTTGTCGGATTCATTTTTAAATGAGCTACATAGTTGGCAACAACCGCTGCAAAAAGTGTTAGATCAGAGTTTTTTAAAAGAGGTTGGTGCACACACAGGGTTAAACCGTGAGTCTTTAGTGCTCCAGCAAAAAACCGGTTACAGCACGGTGTATCGTATTTGGCAGGAGCTGAAATTTTATTTAGAAGTGTTTGGCAATCAGTCGAGCATTTCGATGAAATCGGTGGCTGAGATTTACGAAGTGTGGTGCTTTTTGTGTTTAAAGCAGATTTTAGAGCAGGACCTTGGCTTTGAATTGGTGGAAAACGGTGCGGCAGAGTTAAAACAAAATGATTTTTTTGAGTATAGCTTTAAATTTAAAGAAGATGGCATGTGTGGCGCTTTTCACTTTAAACGTGCTGATGGTGTGACGGCAAGATTAGCTCATGAACCGATTTTCAATAAAACGGGTAAAATACGTTCGTATCTAGTGAACCAAAAGCCAGATATTGTTTTGGAAGTGACATTACCTAAAAGCGCCCATTTAACAAAAGCAGACTCAGGCTCATCAGAAGAGAAGCAGTTTATTTGGCTGTTTGATGCCAAGTACCGCATTAAAACCGAGAAAAGCCGCTTTGATGACAGCAATGAAGATATTGAAAGTACTGATTACGTACCAGACGATGCCATTAATCAAATGCACCGTTATCGGGATGCACTCATCCGTTTATCAGAGCCGCGCTTGCTTGACTCTCCATCCAGTTCAATCGTAGGCCAACCTGCTAAAAAAAGCCGCCCAGTTTTTGGTGCGTTTGCTTTATACCCAGGTTTTTTTGACCAATCCATAACCCCAAACCCCTACGCAGCCGCTATAGAAGAAGTGGGTATTGGCGCGTTTGCCCTGTTGCCTAGTCCAAATGAGCCCCGTCAAACTGATCTTAGCCAGACTGGGAGTGGTTATTCCGGTCACCAGTGGTTGCTAGAGTTCTTGCAAGCCCAAATTGGCACAGCACCAAATATACAAACAGGGCAAGGCAATGAAGCCATGTCCCCTGTGGCTGGGATGGCGGAAAGGCTCTACGTACAAGAAGCAGCACGCATACCGTATTACGGCATGCGCCAAGTACTGTACCCTGATTTGATACTTACTGCCGCATTAGGCCCCCAAAAAGGCCGAGACCCAAGCTACCTCGAAAACTTCGAAAGTGGCCTTGCTTTGTGGTATCACATAAAAGTCAGAACGATTAAGCAACTAGAGAATAAAATAGGTTCTTATCATATTGCTGATGAAATTCGCTATTTAGCGTTAGCAACGCCATCAACTCAGCATGTGGGTACTAAAACGATAACAAAGGTATGGCCTGTGAAACAGGTTGAAATTTTGCCACGTAGTTCGATCACTGCCGATCAAGCCGGTAGGGCCGACGATTCCTCTGAACTCTATTATCTCTTTCAATTAGGCCGGCCGTTAACTCTTCAGAATCCTGTTACTCATGTTCCTTTACGAAACTTCAGCCACTCGATGAAACTCACAACCTTAACTCGCCTAGAGAGCGTCACTAAGTTTGCTGAGGTCGAAAAAGTCTACGAAGAGGCAATGGTGTGAAAAAGGGGGGTATCTATTATGCAGAAGGTGAAACTCGTGTTGAGTACCGTTTTGAATCCGACACATTATGGTTATCTCAAGCCATGATGGGTTTGGCCGTGGTATAGCGGATCATCCAGTAAGGCGAGCCCTTCACCGTCTGCATATTTTTTGGGTTCGGCTTTGCTGTATGAAATTATCTGTTTTGCGGTGAGTTTTCCATGTTTACGCCATCGTTGCTGAAATAATGGAGGGGCAATAAAATGACCGCCCACCACTAAACAGGTGGTTGGTAACGGACATCTGCAAACCGATTTGGACGGGTAAAATAAAAAAGCCCTGTATTTACAATGCTTTTTACAAGGTAATCCAGGGCTTCTAAGACATTCTTGGACGGATAACTTTCTACCCAAGAATCTATTCTATATTCTGGATCTGTTCGTCGAGCAATAAGTTTTATTACTTAAAAATCATAAACTTAGTAGTTTTGTGTTGTCTAATTAAGAATTTTACTACCCAATATACTACCCAGTTGGTTTAAGTTGCTATGTTTCTTACGTTGACAATAGTTCTGTTTTTGATGAAATAATCTTCACTCAGTCACTCTAAGTTGTGACAGTATCCTGTAGTTCAACTATCGATTACTATGTCGCCAGAATATTAATGATAATGATGTTCATTTGTATGTGTTCTGTTTGACTAATCGAAGCACCAAGCTGTCAGAGTGAGTTATATTTGTATACTAGTGTCATGTAATTCTGCCGTAAACAACTGTGCCTTTGTTTTAGGTGTTGCTACACCAGAGCATCTAGAGCAGAGCTCGATAGGCGTGAGCTTTAACCACCTCCTCCACCTTTGGCTTTCTTACTAAGTTCAAGAGTCTCACTTTAAGAGTGTATATTTTATTTTGATACCAGAAGAAGCCTTCCTTACCATGTAGATAATAATCTGGCTTTTTGGAAGTTAAGTTTTCCTCTGTGTCATCATAGATGCTTTCTTGAGCGGCAATGCTTTTTATGAAGTTGTCATAATCTTGTTCAGGGGCAGTCTGAATCTTAGGTGTACCTGCTTCTGGCTCTTCTTTTGGTATTGTTTTCCCTTTTCTAAATAGAGACGTAAATTTCAGTACAAATGTGCTGGTAGGTTCAATAAAACAAGGAAGAGTCACCTTGTCGATATCTGCCCGTCTTTGGTGAAAAACGATTAATCCCATTTCTTCGAGTGATTTGATACTGACGGTTATCTTACGGCTGTTAGTTCCAAGTCTAGTGGCCAGCATTTTTATCCCCATTGGGATTCCGCCTAGTTTCTCATCATAATTTTTTGCTAGCAACATACACAAACAAATGAGAGTAGATTTTGGCTGTTGCCTGATGCTCTTTTCTTCGAAATAACGATAGATGTTTTGATACTCAACGAATTCATCAGCTATGGGTTTATTTCGAAATCTTGATTCGCTTAACGGACTGAATGGCATCAGGTAAGCGTCATCAAAAGGGGTGAACCCCGGCCATATTGACTTTAGTTGTTCCCAGTTTTTTATTCCCAAATAACGTGTGGGAGAGTGACGATTTTTATCAATAACTAGCGTCTTTGAATACCCTCCTGAAAGCAAAATATAACTGTCTTGCCTATCAAACGGGTTGATGAAATTGTGGAGCTGGTAGGTTGTATCTGTTATCTGATTTGGGGTCATAGTGATCTACTTATTGGTAGCTGTTTTTAGCTGATTATTTATGTTCATAAAGTGTAGTCCGATTGATCTATCTAAATAAATTATTTTTTGGATTGTCACTTTTTATGTGAGTGAACTCCATAAGTAAAAATGCATGAGCCGTGATTTTTGATAAAAAATGAAGGTTAGCTGGTTGGATTTAGCCGATGTGAAGGCTCAGTAATCACCTAAAAACAGAGTGGGAGTGAATCGAGGGGGATCGGTAATTAATAATATATATACCTCTCCATCTACTCATCTAATCCCACACCTCAACCAACGACCTCATCACTCGATATCTTGGTAGGGGATGGGTTCCCCTACCCAAAGAGAGACTTAGAAAATAACGTCACTATCAGTACCTATGTCATTAACAAAACATAGGTCTCTATCATGTCTAAAAATCTAACCATCACACACGAATCCACTTTCAACGGAAACAAGATATACATCGACAAGGAGGGGTTGGTCGTTGAATACCTAGAAGGGATAGAGTCAGTCCTTGAGAAAGCTCTAGAGCAATATGCGAGGCTTTTTATCGTTCGAGTGGACCTTAACTTACCAACAGACTTTAGAGGGGATGATTCAGCAGTGATGACTCGTTTCTTCCGCTCTTTGAAATCTCAGGTAGCGGCATATCGAAGACGTAGTGCTCGCCTAAATCGCAAATCCTATCGTGAGACCACCATTCGATATGTATGGGCGAAAGAGTGTGATACCTCAACGAGCAGTCATTACCACGTTGTACTTATCCTTGACCGGAACATCTTTCGCTCTCTGGGGGATTTTGGAGAGTATCAGCAAAGTTTGGCTAACCGTATTCGTAATGCATGGAAGCGTTCAGTGGAAGCCATGTACTCAGGTAAAGAGAAACCAGCTATCCATTTCTCCAAACAAGGCCAGTATCACTTGCTACGTAACTCTGAGGAGTTTGAGGAGGTGTTTCAATCTGTCTTTTATCGACTGAGCTATCTAGCGAAACGAAGAACGAAGCATTTTGGAAAGCGTATGAATAATTTCGGTCATAGTCATAAGTAGCTTAAAAAGTAACGGTAGTACCAGTTCCTGTGGGAATCACAACAAACCACAGGAACCAATCATGACTCATCAACTTAACGTTACTCATAGTCGTTCAGATGCTCTTAACCACCACACCATCACTTGTGACCGAACCTTTAATGGAAAGCCACTCTACTACCACAAGGATGGTCTCGTTCTCGAATACCTAGAGGAGATAGACCGAGTGCTGACTGAAGCACTAAACCAATACCCAAGAATCTTTGCTGTTCACATCAACCTAAACCTACCGAGTGACTTCGGGGAAGATTACCTAGCGGTGTTTGCCCATTTCTTTCGTATTTTAGAATCGGAGACTAATGAGCTCTGTAGAGACAAATACACCGACAGAACTTATCAATACCAGCAAACGGTCATTCGCTATATCTGGGCGAAGGCCAGTGAATCCACCAGCCAGCATCATCATCTTATCTTGCTCTTTGATAGGGATCTCTTTCAAAACTTCGGCACTGGACGAGAGGGTTGGGGGCGTTCTCTCTACAAAAAAGTGAGGAAGACATGGGATAGGGTGGTTGAAGCTTATTACAGCCAACCATGCTCTGGATTAGCCTACTCTCCTACGAATGAAGGTTTTGAGCTGTTGTCTGACGCTGAAGTGTTCCCGTTACAGTTAAACGAGTTCTTCTATCGAATCAGTCGTCTCGCGAAGCCCATTGCCAACCGGAACGATCACTTCAACAAGAGCTTTGGTTGCAGTCACGACTCACCTAAAAAATACAGCGCGAGTAATGCCTATGTCATTCACAAACAAAAAGGCATTACTCATGGCGAATAGAACCTACCTCCCAAGCATTACTCTTGATAGAACTTTTGAAGATTACCCGCTGTATTACAGCGACAAGGGGTTATACGAGTCAGCACTGACCTCAATGGTCGATGTTTTTGAACAGGCACTCAGTCAGTTTGACATCTCTCTTGCTACACGTTTGGACTTGTTTTTGCCAGAAGATCATCAAGATACCGACCTCAGTATCCTCAACGATTACTTTAAGTTGCTTAAAGAAAAGCTTGATACGGATTCTCTGTTCTATGTATGGCGTAAGCGGGAAGACAAGGTGCCATCTCACAACTATCGCGTGATGCTGTTTAGTGACTATAGCCAGCACTTTGGTCCCGCTATTTGTTGGGATAAGCGCAATGAATTGGTCGAGCACCTTAAAACGGCTTGGCAAGAAGCGATAGAAAAGCACTACAGCGGCGAAGCGCGTTCATTGGTGTTTCTCAATGACCGAGGCAATTATGGGGTAGGGACTCGTTGTCGTAGTAAAGACACCAACATAAAGAACACTGTCTTCCACCGTATGAGCAGCCTTGCTGAAGCGTGGGAAGAAAAGCGTTACTGCTTTGGCTCTAGCTTGGAGTAGACCGACTGCATTTCTTTACAGTGGCGGCTTATCACATGGGTATATACAAGAGGAGACAATTCCCATGAGATTTTTACGACTAAAAGAAGTGATGTCACTAACAGGGCTAGGCCGCTCCACTATCTACAAGTTCATGGCAGATGAAACCGACTTTCCGAAGAGTGTCCCACTCGGTGGACGTGCCGTGGCTTGGGTCGAAAGTGAAATAGAGGAATGGATGGAGCAACGTCTAGCACTGCGAGACAACCAAGAATCTTTTCAGTAACACAAACATCAAATCACATCATCAACGGGGCGCTGGCTAAGCAAAGTCATGCGCCCTTTTTACAATTAGAGAGAGATAAAAAAATGAGCTATTCAATTTACGTAGACGGCGCTGCACCAAACAACCAACACGGATGTACACGAGGTGGTATTGGGCTGGTGGTCATGGATGAAGACAACGATATTGTCCATGAAGAGAGCATCACCATTGACCGAGATACGGATTGTGCGGAGCTGGAGTTACTGGCGTTTATCGAAGGATTAGAGTATGCCGAAGACGGTGATGTTATCTATTCGGACAGCGATTACTGTGTGAAAGGTTTCAACATCTGGATGGACGATTGGAAAGACCGAGGGTGGCGTAAAGCGAATAAGAAGCAGGTTAAGCATCGGCAACTCTGGAAACAAGTCGATGAACTGCGTTCTAGAAAGTATGTCGAGGTACTTAAAGTCAAAGCTCATTCTGGTGTTAGAGGGAATGAGATAGCGGATTCGTTAGCAGTTGATGCTGCTAGAAGCGATATCGATTGATGTAATAGTGCGGTTTGTTGGCACAATCCAACAAACCGCTATTATCCCGTTATTTGCGTTTTTGTAGATAACATATATCTGAAGCTTGATGCGATGTGGGAGAGAGAACGGGCATTAGACCAACCGCTCTCTTAGCAAGTTTTTGCCCCATTCGAAGTTAGTAACGTGACGAAGGGGTAACTTCTTTCCAAAACCATTGACCCAATTTTAGTAATGCGACAAAGTTACTTCATAACCAGTAGATAAGCATTGATTAAGTATGATGCTTTCAAACAAACTTGAAAGTTAGCGTTGGAGGTGAAGCGAGCTAATACGCAGCCACAGCTAAATAGCTTCAACTGATGAGCAAACATTCTCAATATGATCGGAATACTGAGAGTTCAGATACAAGGAAGTCAAATAGCCCATAATCATGCGCCCCTTCTACGTAATTTGTTACTCACAAAACAAGCCACGGCAATGGACACGGCAAACCGCGCCGTTGCGTTATGATTGTTATACGGCGCACCAAGTCCGCCTACGACCAAAAGTGGACAACAAGAATGTTTACTCTGCCCACCCAAATTCGGAGCCCTGTAAGAGATGATTGCAAGGAATGCGTTTAATTACACTGTCGATAGAATATTGAGACGACGCTGTGTGCCTGTTGCTGGTGCTGGTATATCTATGTCAAGTTCTTCGCCAAGCACTGAGAAGGTTCATAATGTCAAATGGATGGTGAATACCCTAAAAAAAGAGTTATTTAAGCTTCGATCGGCTCGATATAAAGCTGAAGATCATGGGACTATATGCAAGTGCTGGTGCTCGCATGAACTCGAAGCTCTTGGTCATAAAATCACTGGTGAAACCTGTAAAGGAGTGTGTTTTTTCTGTGATATTACCAAGGCCGCGAGCGCTAATCAGCTGGGCTGCCTGTCTGAGCTGTATCTGTGGGAGTTTGCTAGCCTCGATGTTGGTTATAAGAGCTTGGTAGAGGTTCTGAAAATTGATCAATATCGAGATCTATGCCCAACGCCTGCTCATTACTACATAGCCAAGTTGTCACGAGAGGGGCTGATTAATGAAGTAATAACCACCAACTACGACTGCAACTTTGAAAAGGCCTATGTTGAATTGAGCGGTGCAAGTAATTCAGATGTAATTTCCTGTCTTGACGATTACCGTAAAAAAGGCGCTGAGATTGGAGATGTCAATGTCAATCGTCTAAAGGTCTTTAAGGTAAATGGTTGTGCTGAGAGACTTGTTGATACTGATTTTAAAAAGAGATACGAATCGATACTTCTCACTGAGCGACAGCTCCAAAAATGGCGGAACAGACAATGGGCTGCTGATGTTTTTAGAGATCGACTTAGAAGTAAATCACTGATTTTTGTGGGTTTTGGTAGCGACGAGCCACAAGTGCATCACACTCTTCAGACGGTTTTGGACGAGTATACAGATGAACTTGAAGATAATGACAAAGAGGTTTTGGAAACACATTCTGCACCAATAGTTGCAGTTTTTGACGCTTACCCAACTTTTCACCAGCAGCAAATCGTCAATACCTACGCCTTGCACCACAAGAAACATCCGCAGGGCGGCGATAAGTTAATTATTCGACATCCTGATAGAGAACAGAACTTAACAGCAGATGAACTCTGGAAAAGTATTTATGAGCGAGTAGCAAGAACTTTAATTGTTGAAGCCTTAAAAACCAGTATTCAGTCAATGAATGCAAGCTTTACTTCTGTCTTACCATTTTCCGAAGTCATTCTTCATCAAGTTATATCAACACTCGAAGGTACATTCTTAGACGATTCCGACTACTGCACTGCGACACCTACGTGGCTAGACTCTATTTCTGGTGTTATCAGTGCCGGCAGCGCCGATCAGGAAGCATATTCTGCATTAGCTGCTAGTTTATCTAAGCTCAATGGTAGACAAGCGAAAGAGTATGATCCTATAAATGAAAACAAAGCTCTTATGTCTGAGCTTGTAACATTGCTGTTTTTATTTGAAGGTCTCCTTTCTCCAATTTCGGAACAAGATCTGGAAGGTGGCATTGCGTTATCATTCAAACATTCTGAGGCGAGATTCACTGGCGATAAGCTTCTTTATCTTAATGCAGATCCCTCATTTGTCTCTTCCGGGGATGAAGTAAATGTTCCGATAGGTAATAACCATCTGGCTCTCGCTCTAGGGCAGGCTGGTGCTCATATTCGTCCAAGCCTGCGCAGGGTTATTAATAAAGATACGGCGGCAGGTTCTATCACTCCAAAGATAATAGTGACTTTGGGGTGGCAACATATTTTTCACCAAAAGCCTTATGATGGGAATAAAGACACTGTCGCAGAAACGCTCTTAGATGCAGTTGACTCTCCCACAAACTACTTTTATGCCAACCAGCCGAGTATCAAGCGGCGAACCTACTTACGAGAAGCTTAAGAATGGAATCATTATTGGAGATTAGTTTTGCAGACTGTGAGCCAGCAAGAAGAGATATCTATCCTGTGTCTGTCCATTGCCACTCCGCTTGTAATCTGGTGGTTTGGCGCTCTGATTCGGAACCAAGTGAAGAGGAAATGGGTGAGCTAAAGAAATATGTTGCCCGCCTGATGGATCGCCTCACAGACCTGATGCATGACTACCAGAAGTTTGCGCCTTTAGTTGCTCTTATTGATATGCATAAGAAATCCGATTCTTGGTTACAGCTTATGGGTGATCAAGATTGGCACCGGGGACGTTTTGTTCTTCAAGCCGTAAGATCATTTGAAGGAAAATCAGTAGAAGATGCAAAGAAGCGTTGGTTAGGGGAGCTGGCCTCAAGTGAATATACTCCTAGGAGAATAACAGCCCAAGATTTTTCTTCTGTACTTTCTGAAGCTGTTAAAAACGCTAAACCTCCCAGAGGCGTTGAGCCGCAGCTATTTACTCGATTTACGGATATTTTAAAGGTTTCTGTGGATACTGGTGAAAATGATAGCGTTGCTCAAATCTGGCAGGATGAACTTGTTAAGGACATCAATGACCTATTAGGTAAACCAGTTTTGGAGGTAACTTCTCTTGGGTAACAATATCGATACTATTCAGTCTATAGGACTGGAAAATTTCAAAGGCTACCGAGCTTCAGAAGATGGGGGCCCCAAAGAGCTTGATTTTACGATAGCAGGTCAGCCTGCCGACCTTATTTTGGTGACGGGTAAAAACGGGGTAGGTAAAACTTCTTTGTTAGAAGCAATGGACTGGGTACTTAATCAGTCTAATGTTGGTGCAGGTGGTTTTATAACCACTAAGGAGAGCAAGGGTGCGGTATCTATAAATGGCAAGAGGTTTGAGCTTAACGGTAAGGCTAAAACTGACCATAAGAAACTCAGTACAGTAGCCTCATTTTTTTATCAAGAAAATATTGCTGGGCTTGCATGTGACGAAATCATTCAACTATTAGAGCCTGAAAACAAGCCGGGCGAAGAGATTAAGCGGAGCTTGAAGGCGTTACAAGCAAAGTTAGAAGACTGGCAGCGCCAGCTACATATGCTGAAGTATAGAAAAAACTATGACGAAGAAAGAAAAACTCTAGCTGGAAGAGTTAATGAGCTTGTCGATAAGCTCCCTCACGATCTGCCGTTTCGTCAGTTGTTAGTCGATAGTACGTTGACCTTAAAGAATGGCAACCTACAAAATAAATGGGATTCTCAAATCCGCAACCTTTCTAGCTCCATCGGAAACTTCAGTAACTTGGCTGAACCGATAGGATCACAACTTCCTGACCAGTTGAGCCATATTGGGCATAGTTTGTTGGAGTATCGAGGCCGTCAGGTCGATTTTTCTGAGAAAGGAAATGAACCACCTGCCTTTACCAAAGAATTCTTATCTACTATTCAGTCTTTACCAGCAAACTTGTTCATAAAAAAGTGGTCAGAAGATACTATCTTGGCCCCCTCTGAACTCGAGAATACTTTATTCGTAGGCTCAGATACTGACATTTACGCTGATACAGTAGATGAACTGGAGAAACAACGAATTGAGTTAACCTACGAATACCAAAGGCTTAATAAGCTACAAGCGCAGCTGCAAGGAGACGGCAGCTCGCTCCTAACTTGGATTGATGGCTTTACTGACAATGTTAGTAGCTGGTTAGAGGCTTGGGACGAGCATCCTGATATTTCAGATGTTATTGATTTGAAACAGGGGTTACAGGTTCAATTGGAAAAATTGTCGACATTGACGACTGCACGTTCTGTTGAAATCAGAGGGAAGATAGAGAAGGTTACCTTAAGAGGGCAAGCTGTTACCGCTAGTCTCAATCAGATAAAGCGCTCTCAGGTGGTTGTGAGAGATATAAATGCTCATTCAAATCAGCTTTCACAACTTCTAAATGAACCTAACCTTACTGTTGAGGGGTTAACTGACTATGTTAGTAATTATCTTGAAACGATAAAAACTCCAGTTGCAGAGGGTGCTTCAGTCGTTTCTGAAACCGATATTATTCATCAGCTTGGCAGGGTGTTTACTAACTGGTCAGCTTTAGAGATCCAGAAGGTAGAAGACGAAGCCAACGCAATTGATTGGGATGGTTTAGAGCACGCAGAGAAAATGATCACCGATGCTCTGGCTATAAGTAAACAGGAATCGAGTGCAAGAAGTCAGTTGCTATCAGCTGTTGAGGTAATACCGCAAGCTGAACTTGATCAATTGTTAAAAAACATGAATCAGCTTCTTGCAAGCTTCCATTTTCCCGATGATTTTCTGCCTATCGAGCTTAAAAACGATGGCACTCCGAAAACACCAAAGTGGGGTTTTAAGACGAAGTCTGATGTACCGTTCGACGACCTATCAACAGGTCAAAAATCCCAGCTAGCAATTTGTTGGACAATAAACTTAAACTTGGCCTTATCAGAACAATTAGGCCATAGGGTTATCGGATTTGATGACTTTACTACTTCTCTTGATATGAACCAGCTAATTCCTGCTGCCGTGCTGCTTCGTAAGCTGGCGTACGCCGATGCTAACGATAGTTGGAAAAGACAGGTCATTGTTACCAGTCACCATGAAGATTTGACGAACCGGATGCTTGACTTTTTGCTCCCACCTCAAGGCAAGTCAATGAAAGTAATCCAGTTCGAAGACTGGCTACCTAGATCAGGGCCGGAATTTAAGTGCTATAACGTTGATATGGGTAAGGTGAAAGAAGACGGTCTACAAGATGCGGTTAAGCGTGTTGTTCAAACCACTTAATGTGTTGAAATCACTGTCCTGAATATCCAGTAAACTAGCATATTTAAGGTCTTAGGTTTGGAGAACGAGTAAACACTTTAAACGTCCGCTAATAGCCGGATTTGGACATAGAGATGATGCTCAGTTCACGTATAAAAGTTCCTGCACGCGGATAAATTACTCGCTGCGCTCGCAGTTTGCGGTGAGCGCGGCGTTAAGCCATAGAAAATTTAATCCGAAACTGATGAGTTAGAGTTAAAGCTTTAATTCGGAAATGTCCAAAAACGTGTTTAAGCGGATGGTCAAGGCCTGTGGATGGTCAAGGCCTGTGATGGTCAAGGCCGTGTGAAGCTTACGTACAGAAGCAAAAAAAGAATGGGGAGCGAGATTGCTCCCCATTGTCGTTTTTTATCGTTGCTGGTGGTATTACTTTTCTTTCACGGCTTCACAGCCTTCAGGAACGGTGATGCTCGCTACGTCCTTACCTGCCTGTTGCGCCGCTTTCACATCCATTTTGTATTGAGTGCATTTGCCAACACTGACGTTGACGACTCCCGAATCTGCGGATGGGTTGCCGCCCAGTGTTCCACCAGCAAAGGCGGAAGAGGTAGAGAAAACTAACGCTGTAGCGATGAGTAGAGATGACTTGTTCATGGTTTATCCTTACGAGTTGGTTGAGTGTGTTATTTGGGAATTGGAAGTTAGAAGGTGTAGACAAAGGTGCCAGCGCTGGAGGTGACTTCGATTTCTTTCACGTTGTCTACGGTGCAGTTGTTGCTGTATCCGGTGTAGGTTTGGCTGAACTGCAATGAAACGTTTCTTGATAGCTCAGAGGCTGTGCCCACAGGTAATCGGCAGTTGCCTCGGTTAATCACCACATTGCTGATTACGGTGCTGTCGGTGATGGCTTGCAGGTCAAAAACCAATGTTCCCCAATGCGAGTTAGTCGATATCGACACTTCAATATCTGCGGTTGCTGCTTGAGTCTCTTCTTGGTCGCCACAAGCGGTGAGCCCGATAAACAGGATGGTCATAGCGGCGTATCGGAGTAGGGGGTTGGTTAATGTCATAACGGTGCTCTCCTTATCGGTGAGTGAAATTCAGGACGCACTGATTCCATCGTGTTCACGCATGAACCGTTCAAGGTTGAAATCAGTCGGATAGGTAAAAGAAAACGTCGATACACAGGCCTCATCAATCAAAGGCAAGGCGAGGGTGCGTATCGTGTGTTGGCCGGATAACCGAAAGAGCAGCAAGAGCGCGTCACACTGAACCGAGAGTCCCAGTGGCTCAATGAGCGCCTTCTCTTGCTGCAATACTTGGCTAGATATCTTGAGCATACGGTTGTGCAGTAATGCCGTGTGTACCGCATTCAACACGTGCCGTTGCTCGTCACTCCACTCGCGAATAGTGGGTAATGCCACATGTACTTTGGCTAACCATGCTTGCTCTTTTGAATGTGCTGAACCCTTGTGTGACAAGGGTTTGTCTCTCTCCGAGGAGGACCTTTGCCCATGATTCAGTGCATCAGGAACTAGCGGTAGTAAGTACTTGTTGGTCAGTTGCCAATAGAGCATTTCCTGTTTGTTGAGTTTCAGTAATTGCTCTGAGGTTTTGCGATAAACATGGGGCATGCTCATCGAATCACACTCCACGTTGAACACCTCCACAATGACTTCATCGAGGTAGCGTTTAATGCTGCGCGTGGTGCGGTGGATATCGAGTAGGGCTAACTGCTGCTGCAACTCCCTAACGGTGATCCATCGATGTTGAGGAATAAGCATCAGCGTGTGCAGCAAAGCGGATAACCCTTCAATGCTGGTTTTATTGCTCATGACTACGCTCTCAATACATCAAAGCTCCACACCGGAGTCGGACATTTAATGTCGGGAGAATAGAGGTGGGTCAGACACATAATGTCCAACGGTGAAAACAGCATCAATCGGCATCACCAAAGCGTGAGCCGATTAACATTAACGAGACTTATGCTTATCACTGAGCTCTACAATGGCTGCTAATAACCCAATCAACAGCACCACTAGAAACCCTAAGCTGGATAAGGCTCCAATAGCACCGAAGAATGGAGATAATGAGAACAACGTAATAAGAGCAGTGACAAGTTTGATGATTTGTAGAAGAAGGGAAGTCATGAGTTATTGCGGAGTGACGGCTATCTCGTCGTAAGCGTCCATATCGACATAGGCCAGAAAGTTATTCTCCCATAGGCGATACAGCTCTTTGGCATCACGGCTACCTTGCATCGGTATCCAGCCACGATAGGCCATAAAGAACTGCCCAACTCGAAAATCAAAGTCCAAGTTGCGCTCTAGCTCTGGGTAGTAGTTGCCCATATACGCAAAGTCGGTGATGTACTCGATGCTCCATTCCCCTGTTGAGGTTTGGCAAATCGCCATCTCAACCGGATGGAAGCCGCCTTCATCCGCGCTGTATGTTTTATCGCGAAAGTTAAACACCAGATAACGGCTGGTGGTCAGTGCTTCATCACTCAGCAAATGAGTGGTGAGTTGCTCACTTAACAGCTTATGCAGTTTCTTTGACACAGGTAGTAATGATGCTGTGAAGTTTAATTTGGACATAGTGAGTCCTCCTTGTTTCAGGATTCAAATAAGAAATGAGGGGTTAGGATTTAGTTGAACGTACCGACCATCGTCAGTTGCACGTCATCAAAGACATTGCGAGAAAGGTGGCGAGCAAAGGCTTTCATCCATACCGAGAGTAGCTCTTGTACCTCTGGGTGGGATAAATCCGTGCTCCCCACATCAGGTTGATAGAACCAGCGATTAGCAAGGTGAAAGTACAACTCAGGCTCAACGGTTGTACTGGTGTCATCGGGATAAGAGAAGCTGGCAAAGAACACTACCAACCAAGGGCTTGAGGTTGACTCTCGCTTAAATTGTACCTCTATCGGGTGCAAACCTTGTCGATGTCGGTAGTAACTTATTTGGCGGCAGTTCAGCACGAGGCGTTCAGCATTCTCTGGGAGAGTGTACCGATTCAGAAGTGCTTCCAGTGACGCATGTAAAGCATCATCAATAGAAAGCTTACCGTAATGTTGCTCAATCATAACCATCCCCTTTCAGCAAATGAGGTGCAGGTATCGCCTGTGACGATATGGTCGAGAACGCGAACATCCACTAGAGCTAAAGCGTCTTTGAGTCTTTCGGTTATGCGTCTATCGGCTTGAGACGGTGTTGAGTCACCGGATGGATGGTTATGGGCAAAGATTACCGCTGCGGCATTGACTTCCAGTACCGCTTTCACCACTTCTCGTGGGTAGACGCTGGCCGCATCCACTGTACCTTGAAACAGCTCTTTAAATTCAATTAGTCGGTTTTGGTTATCCAGCAGCAATAAGGCAAACACTTCACGCTCATAGCAGCCTAGCTTGCAGCGCACATACTCTTTGGTGGCATCAGGATTGGTTAGGGCATCACCACGCACGTAGCGTGTAGCCAGTATCTCAGCGGCATGCTCTAGGATTTCATTTTCCTGATAGCGTTGCTGCTTTTGGTAATCGGAAGTTTTGGGATTCATTTCAGGCTCCTGTCGTAATCAATGATGGGGTTTCACATTGATGACATATGCCTGAAGATTTTTTGACTGAGGTTTAGAGGGCTAAGCAAGGAATGTAAGTATCAGAATGATCAACTTATGAGATAATACCCCCCTCAGAGGATCACTTTTGGTATGAAAAATCTGATGAGTTAGCCCATTACACTTACCGCCCTATAGTCCGAATTTAAGCTCGATTGAACGGCTCAAGAAAGTCATGAATGAGCATGCTCGGAACAACGTTTACTTCTCATCTAAGAAAGCGTTCATTTCCGCTATCAAAGACAAAGAATTTTTTTATGTAACATTACCAGAAGTTGTAGGCTTGCTGACATCGCATATTTTCAGCTACCCAAGCCTACATATTCAAGTTGAACGGAGATATGCTTAGAACGACTGACGATGCTGAATATGGAAAAGAGCATCATCAGGCTGGTCGATGAATATCGACCAGCCCTACTAGAATTAAACAGCTTTCCGTTTCAATTCAAATAGTCAATAGAAACCATTATGATATACTTCGCCGGTTTAAACAAAATTGAGCAGGAAAGATGGCAAAAGTACAATCAGTCGAACCTAATATTGCAGATTTGGCTAACGGGTGGCTAAAGTCTTACAACCTACCTTATAAGCTAGAACAAGAATCATTAAATGATGAGATTGATAAAGCACTGGATGACTACCACTCGAAAAGCGGTGGTAAGGGTGGTAATCGCCCTGATGCAAAACTTTTGCGACAAGACAAGCAGCTAAAATCTTTTCCTATATTGATTGAGTATAAAGGTTACAAAAACAAACTGGTAAAGCTTAATAAAGATGGTCAAGTCGATAATCTAACGGCTAAAAACGAACCAAATTTCAAAAACATCAAAGACTATGCTGTCAATGGGGCGATTCACTACGCTAATGCGGTTCTACACCATACAAGCTATACCGATATCATCGCTATTGGGGTCTCTGGATACAAAGATGGCTCTGGGAATTTACAACATGAAATTGGTGTTTATTTTGTATCTAAGGACAACTTAGGGGCTGGTCAAAAAATTGGTGATTACACTGATTTTTCATTTCTATCTGAACAACACTTTGATAGTTTCGTTGAAAAAGTCAAATCGTTAAGTCTGACTGATGAAGAGTTAGACAAACTTAAAGCACAACGTGAAAAAGAAATTGATATAAGCTTGCGTAAGCTTAATCATGATATTTATCAGAATGAAAAAGGTTTAGGCGAGAACGACCGTGTTTACCTTGTTGCTGCTTCAATTATTGCTACTTTAGGCATACCTAATAAAGTTCCTCCGTTAGAGAAGTCTGAGTTAAAATCTCAAAACTACAAAGGTGGTAGAGACGGAGATATTATCGTCAGCCGAATCACAGCGTTTTTAGAGAACAAAGGACTTCCACAAGATAAAAAAGATCTAATAATCAGGACCTTGTCAAACACTCTACTTACTGAAAATATTAATAAAGTCGTAGATGGTGAAACTCAATTAAAACGGGTCTTTAGTAAGATCGTGGATGATTTGGGAATTTACTACAAGATTGGTTTAACTACCGATTTTACGGGTAAATTATTCAATGAAATGTATGGTTGGCTTGGCTTCTCACAAGATAAGCTCAATGACGTTGTTCTAACCCCTTCATACATAGCGACTATGTTAGCTCGACTAGCACGAGTTAATAAAAATTCCTATGTATGGGATTTTGCAACAGGTTCAGCAGGTTTGCTAGTTGCAGCTATGAATGAAATGCTCAATGACGCAAAAAACACTATCACTTCACCCGAAGAATTAGCAGCTAAAGAAGTAAAGATCAAAGCAGAACAACTACTCGGTTTAGAAATGCTTTCTAGCGTTTACATGCTTGCTATTCTGAATATGATTCTTATGGGAGATGGTAGTTCAAATATCTTAAACGAAGACTCACTTACCTTTGATGGTAAGTATGGTTTTGGTAAAACGGACGAGCATTTCCCTGCTGATGCTTTTATCCTTAACCCTCCATATTCTGCGGAAGGTAACGGAATGAATTTTGTGGAAAAGGCCTTAAATATGATGAGCAAAGGTTATGCCGCAATCATTATTCAAGGCTCTGCGGGGTCAGGTAAGGCTAAGGAAATTAACAAACGCATCTTAATAAAACACACTCTCCTTGCCAGTATAAAAATGCCAATCGACATATTTATTGGTAAATCAAGTGTCCAAACTTACATTTATGTGTTTAAAGTAAATGAACCTCATCATAAGGATGAAATGGTCAAGTTTATTGATTTTTCTAATGATGGTTATGCACGTAGTAATCGAAAGAAAGCCAGTAGTAATCTCAAAGATACAGATCAAGCAAGAGAGCGTTATCAAGAAGTTGTCGATCTAGTTCGTTTTGGAAAAAGTAAACTGAATATTCTAACTACCAGTGAATATTACGAAAATACCATAGACCCTAATAAAGGAACAGATTGGAACCAATCAATTCCAATAGACACCAAGCCAACGCTAAACGATTTTAAACATACTGTAAGCAGTTATTTAGCATGGGAAGTATCAAACCTTTTAAAACAAGGTAATGATTCGGGAAAGTGACATCCCCACTTAGCGATATGTTAGAAAATGCAGAGTGGGGAAAATTTAGGATTGGGGATTTATTCGAAAAAATACAAACCATAAAATTGCCTTTTAAAGCAGATGAATTGCCAAAGCAAAAAACGGAAGAATATACTCTTCCTTGCCTTACTTCTAGCTTTAGAAATCAAGGTTTGAATTATTTTGTTCCTAGAAAAGAGGCCACTATTTTGAAGAATGTAATTTCAATTCCTTCAAATAGTGATGTGTATAGGGCTTATTTTCAATCCAATGAATTTACTGTTTTATCAGATGCTTATGCAATAAAATGGAATTTCAATGATATTGATTTATCTCCAAACCAATATTTATTTGTCGTTCAATGTATTAATAAAGTAACAGACTTGAGCATCTATTCTTACAAAAATAAGTTGGGAGGATGGAATGTTGTAAAAAACAAAAAAATCCATCTGCCTGTAAAAAATAGAAAAATTGACTTCGATTTTATGGAAAACTTCATAGCAACGTTAGAATCAGAGCGCATAAAAAAATTAGATACGTACTTATCCATTACAGGTTTGGATAATTGCATATTAACTCTTGAAGAACAAAAGGTTTTAGATGACTTTGATAATGGTAATATCGATTGGGGTGAATTTAATCTTGAAAAACTTTTCGGGAAAGCTACTCGTGGTAAACGTTTAAAGAGTGCTGATCGAATAGAGGGCAGTTTACCTTTTGTTACCGCTGGCGAAGCCGAAGAAGGCGTATCGGCATTTATTGGAAATGCAGTAACTGTATTCTCAAGTAATACTACGACGATAGATATGTTTGGCTCTGCCAAATATCGGAACTATGAATATGGCGGAGATGATCATGTGGCGGTAGTTCATACAGAAAAACTTCCAAAACATGCTGCTATTTTTGTAACCGCATCGATCCATAAGTCATCTTATACAGGTAAATTCGACTACGGGCGTAATTTTTATGCTAAAGATGCAGATGAGTTGAATATTTCCCTTCCTCAAAAAAATAACAAACCTAATTATTATTTAATGACTATCCTACTATCCGCTATTCACAAATTGGTGGTAAAAGATGTTATAGGATACATAGAGAAAAAACACTATAAATCTGGCATCTAACTTAACTATCAGCCTTAGAATGGAATCTAAGGCTTAATTTTTATACGAGGCTCTTCACTAGTAATTCTGTTTCGAATCATCAAAGAATAGAAATCATTTTAAGTTATTTTCCATACCTTTAGTTATCCATTACTTGCTAATTTAGTTCAGTCACTGAAATATTTGTGTCCATAAGTTGGCTACGTAGAGCGATTGAGAATACTATTAAATCAAAATTGCCATATCGTGTATTAGGCAGGCATTCAATAAGAGGATGCTAGCAGCATCCTCTCTTCTTTTTTGAGTATGTCTAAATGACAATATGATTCTTAACCAGATCGGTGACTTTTTCCAGTGCTTCTTTGCGCTCTTCCAAGTAGTCATACCGATCATAGATACCCTCGACTCCTTTCAGCTTGTGATTTAAACAGCGCTCTGCGATATGGCTAGGAACTTTTACCGAAGCGAGTAGGCTACGGCAGGTGCGGCGTAGATCGTGAACCGCAAAGTGTTTGATATCGCCCATTTTATTTGGTGGTTGTACCTTACGACCGGGCTCTCGACCAAATAGCTTTGAAATAGCCCTGTTCAGTGTGTCTTTGCCCATGTGAGGTACTTTGCTTTCTCTTCTGTTAGGGAAGACGTATTCCGAACCACAAGCTCGCATATACAGTTCTTTAAACCACTGTATGCATAGCTCCGGAAGCGGAATAGTGAAATCTGTCCCAGATTTGCTTCGCTCCGCTGGTAGGCTCCATAAAGCATTATCTAGATCGAACTCAGTCCACTTTGCTTCTGTTAGCTCTGATTTACGAACGCCAAGACAAAGAAGCAGAGCACAAGCTAGGTAGTTGTCTCGATTGAAGCTATAAATGTTTTGGTTGAAGACGGAAAAAACATGTTTAATCTCTTCCAGTTCTAAGACCCGATCTCGACTTTCTTCAATGCCACCAGCATCATAGTTAGAAAATGCTAGTGCAGGGTTAGACTCAATAACACCAATCTTCATACCGTGTTTAAAAAGCTGCTTACAATACATTAGCGTGTCGTTAGCTGTGGTTGGACGGCCACTATCAGCGACTATTTGGATGATATTACGGATATCTAAAGGTGTGACACGTTTCAACGTGTATTGACCAATTTGTGGAGAGATCTCTTTCTGATAGATACGCTTAGGTATATTGGGATGCTTGAGCCTTTTGGACAAATCCTTGTACCAGTCTTCGAAGAGATCATCGATTATTTGTATATCGGCTTGCTTACTCCGTTTTCTTTCTGCAATTGGGTTAATCCCTTCGCTTATTTGCTTTCGAAGCTCAGATGCTTTCAACCTTGCATCTGCAAGAGAAAGTTCATCGACCTTGCCAATAGTCACCTCCTTTCTTTTCTTAAAAAGGGTGTACCTTAGCATCCAGTATGGTCGACCTATCCTAGGAATCATTAGATAGAAACCATCACCATCGGCATGACGACCCGTTTTTTGGTCTTTTACTATCGCCTTAACTTGGTTGACGGTGAGATTCCCCATCTCTATCTCCTTGAATTTATAGCTCTAATCGAAGTTATCATTACATCACCCTCCAGAAATGGGGAGTATGTTGTGATATTTATACTATGGTGGGGAGTAAATAGCAAAGTACTACCCAAGATACTCCCCGTTTTTTCATGGCTGTTGATGAATTTTATGGATGTATATGGATGGTGAAAATAACAAAGCCCTTATAATCAAGGGCTTTGTGGAAGTGTATGGAGTAGAGGGGAATCTATTCTATATTTTGGATCTGCTCCCTCATCTGTTCGATCAGAACCTTCAGTTCGACGCCGGAGGCGGTGACTTCGGTATTGATTGATTTCGAGGCTAGCGTGTTTGACTCACGGTTGAACTCTTGCATCATGAAATCCAGACGGCGGCCACAGGAGCCACCCTTTTTGAGGATGTTTTTGGTCTCTTTGACGTGAGAATCAAGGCGGTCGAGTTCTTCGGCGACGTCGGATTTTTGTGCCATGAGAACCAGTTCCTGTTCGATTCGGCCGGGGTCGAGTTCGACGTTGGCTTCTTCAAATTTATTCAGCAGGCGTTCACGTTGCCATTCGATGACTTCAGGCATGTGTTCACGGACTTTGTTGGCTTCCTGAGTGATGGCATCGAGACGATGCTCGATCAGCGCTTTCATATTTTCACCTTCCCGTCCGCGGGATTCGATGAACTCCGTTAAAGCACCGTCAAACTCATCAAGCAACGATGTGTTGATCGTGTCCATATCGTGTTCTGGCGTTTCCATGACTCCCGGCCACTGCATGACCTGAAATGGATTGATGCGACTGAGTTCTCCGGTCATATGCATGACTTGATTGGCCGCATCGATCACCTGTTTGGCGAGCGTTTCGTTAATTGTTAGCTCACCTGCTGTGGAAGGATTTGCTTCAAAGCGTAGGTGACACTCTACTTTGCCCCGCGCCAGACGTTTGCGGAAGCGTTCACGCAGAATCGGTTCTAGACTACGGAATTGTTCAGGAAGACGGAAATAGGTTTCGAGATAGCGTTGGTTGACGGAGCGAATTTCCCAGACGGCGGTACCCCAGTCAGCTTTGACCTCTTTGCGTGCGTATGCGGTCATACTATAAATCATCAAATTTTCCTTAAGTCTTGAATATTTGGACTTGATATTGGTTTTATCTTAACACAATTCTACTGTGTAAGACGTGCGTTGAGAGTGAATCCGGCGGATTGTTTTGCGTCATTCCGGTTGATGCCATTTGCGTTGCGCTGAGGATTCTTGATGGTGGTTTGCTGAGCGGATTTCCGCTATAATCTGCGGCCAATTTCATCACTCATCCAAGACAACAACAGGTAGATACCTTATGCGTCCAAACAACCGTGCTGCGGATCAAGTTCGTCCGATTCAAATTACTCGCCATTATACTGCCTATGCTGAAGGCTCAGTGTTGGTTGAGTTCGGGAATACCAAAGTGTTGTGTAATGCCAGTGTGGAGGAGAATGTTCCCCGTTGGTTGAAAGGTCAGGGTAAAGGTTGGGTGACCGCTGAATACGGGATGTTACCGCGCGCGACTCATTCGCGAACGCGTCGGGAAGCTGCCAGTGGTAAGCAAGGTGGCCGGACGATGGAGATCCAGCGACTGATTGCCCGTAGTTTACGTGCAGTGGTTGATCTGGAAGCGATGGGTGAAATCATGATCACAGTTGATTGTGATGTGATTCAGGCTGATGGCGGCACTCGGACAGCGTCGATTACCGGTGCAAGTGTGGCGATGGCGGACGCGTTTCAGTCTTTAGTTCAGTCTGGAAAATTGAAGAAGAACCCGATGAAAGGTCACGTGGCTGCTGTTTCTGTCGGGATTCTCGGTGATGATGTGTTGTGTGATTTGGAATATGTCGAAGACTCGTCTGCCGACACCGATATGAATGTGGTGATGACCGAAGCCGGGAAAATGATTGAGATTCAGGGGACGGCAGAAGGCGAACCGTTCAGCCATGAACAACTACTGGATCTGCTGGCTGTCGCGAAAAAAGGTATCACGGATATTGTGGCTGTACAGAAAGCGGTCTTAGAAGATTAATGGTCGAGAATGGCGCCTTGTTGGCGCTATTTTTTTAGCGATTGTTTTGTGGATGGGAACATCGACAGTCGTTATCAGAAAAAAGAGCAACAAAAAGAGAGAAAGTCATGAAAGCGTACCAGCGTGAATTTATTGAATTTGCCCTTGAAAAAGAAGTCCTGAAATTTGGTGAGTTTACTTTGAAGTCCGGCCGGAAAAGCCCCTATTTTTTCAATGCCGGTCTGTTTAACACCGGACGGGATTTGGCGCGTCTGGGGCGTTTTTATGCAGCAGCATTGGTCGATTCAGGGATTGATTACGATGTGTTGTTTGGCCCGGCTTATAAAGGGATTCCCATTGCAACCACAACCGCCGTCGCTTTGGCGGATCATCATGATGTCGATACGCCATACTGTTTCAATCGCAAAGAAGCCAAAGATCATGGTGAGGGCGGACATCTGGTCGGCAGTGCACTCCAAGGCAAGATCATGTTGGTGGATGATGTGATTACAGCGGGCACGGCGATTCGGGAATCGATGGCCATTATCCAAGCCAACGGTGCAGCACTGGCAGGAGTATTGGTGGCGATCGATCGTCAGGAAAAAGGCTCCGGTGAGTTATCCGCGATTCAGGAAGTGGAAAGAGACTTCGGTTGTGCTGTGATTTCAATTGTAGGCCTGACCGACTTAATTACTTACCTCGAAGAGCAAGGTAATAGTGCTGAACATCTGGCAGCGGTGAAAGCTTATCGTGATCAGTACGGTGTGGCTTAAATCCGTGACAGATTGAAATGATTGCTTGAATGAAAAAACTCAGCCAGTGGCTGAGTTTTTTGATGTTACTGATATATTTTTTTGCCGTCGCGCTGTGTTTGTAGCAGAAATAAGTTCCACATATATTGTTCCGGATGTGGCGTGACCAAATCTTCAATTGCTTGATTCATTGCTCGGGCATCTTGTTCTTCATCACCGGTCGGGAAATTTTCGATTGCCGGCAATATATACACTTCATATTTGGATGTTTTATCGTTATAAGCGGGTAACACAGGGACCACTTTCGCTTTCGATAAACGCGCCATTTTGCCAAAGCCTTTCAGTGTGGCTTTTTCGGTGGCAAAGAAGGGCACAAAAACAGAATTCTGAGGGCCATGATCTTCATCGGGGAGCCAATAACCGATGTAACCATCTTTAATGGAACGAACGAACGGTTTCACACCCGCGTCTCGTGCAAAAATACGTCCGCCATATTGCATTCGTTGGACATGCATCAGCCAGTCACCAATCGGGTTACGCTGCGGTTTCATAATGGTTGTGACTTTATAACCGCGCGCCGCCAGCATGACCGCAGGATAATCCACTGCCCAGGCATGGGGAGCGAGAATGATAACTTTTTCTCCGGCATCCAGTAACGGTAACAGATTTTC
Source organism: Vibrio gazogenes (assembly GCF_002196515.1). Lineage (NCBI taxonomy): Bacteria > Pseudomonadati > Pseudomonadota > Gammaproteobacteria > Vibrionales > Vibrionaceae > Vibrio > Vibrio gazogenes. The sequence continues at coordinate 2,130,877 of NZ_CP018835.1, forward strand.
CTCACCAATCAGTTCTCCCCGTTGTTGATTATGCCGGGTCGAGCGTACTAAAAATTCAGAGTAGCCCAGCATGTACTGGGCTGCTTTGACAAATGTTTCGTACAGAATTTGTTCGCGTTCGGTTTCGCTCTTTTCCGGAAAACAGTAGGCAAGGTTGACGCGAGCCCGACGCACGACACGGCCATTTTTACTGACGATTGGCTTGGCTATTTTACGTGCGAGCCCGTCTCGCCATTTCGGGGGGATAAAAGCAAATAGTGCGGCAACCAAGATACCTAACCAAGTTCCCCAGTGGCGAGGATGCAAAAAGGACCACTGGAAAGTCGGATTGTAAAGGTAATTGTCAATGCTGTTTTGACGGGGATTGTCTGGCGTTGAACTCATGAATGCATAATCCTGATGTTTATTGATATCGAGTGTGACTGGTTCCGTCAGGCAACGATTTAAATCGTTTATGAAGCCACATCCATTGGTCCGGGGCGCGCATGATCACCCTCTCAATATATTGATTGAGGTAGGCTGCCGCTGCCGTCATATCCTTTTGGGGATATTGCTCTTCAATCGAAATATCGGCCATGATTTCATAGGTGCCCTGAGTCGTCCGGAATCCGGAAACGGGGACAATAGCACACTTACTGGGGTAGGCAATCAGGCTGGTACCGGTTGTGGTACAGGCCTCATCAACAGCAAAAAATGGCACAAAGACGGACTTATTATGACCATAGTCTTGATCCGGTAGATAAAACAGCCGTTCGCCTTTACGTAACACGCGAATCATCTGCTTGAGATCGCGGCGGTATACCAGTTTGTTGCCGTTGCGGGTTCGGCCGCGATACTGGATAAATTCATAAGCGGGATTGCCATGTGGGCGGTAAACACCATAGCCGGGTAAGCCGAGTACAGCAAAACCACGGGCACAGATCTCTAGATTCAGGGCATGCACTGCACACAACAGCACACCCTTATTATTTTCTGCATGTTTGCGTAGGGCACTGATATCTTTTTCGACCAGAATGCGGCGAAAACGCCAAGTCGGCCAGAACCATGTGATCCCCGATTCGACTAACGCTGCACCGGTGTTTTTGAAGTTCTCGACCACCATCGCTTCGATATCATCGGAGGACATTTCAGGAAAGGCGAGTTTCAGGTTTGTTCTGGCAATATGGACCCGCTTTTTGCCGAACTTCATGCCTAATTTCCCCAGTGAGCGTCCCAGTGAAAGTGATATGGAATAAGGCAAGAGGTTCACGATTGCAGCGAGAAGGCCGAATCCAAACCAAACCCCCCAGTATTTGGGGTGTAATAATGAGACGGAAAAAGCAGGTTTGCCGATTTTGTAATCATTCATAAAGTGTTATTTCAATTGCGCACTGAGCAGTGACCAGTATTGTTCAAAATTTGCAGTTGGCTGATATTTAAAGTCTGAACGGACAAAACGATTCAAACTTCCTTCAACCTGTCCTAATAGTTGAGCCGCGAGAATATTTTCTCCGACAGGGAATGATTTGCCTTCGCGAAGTTGACGCTCACGTAAAATCTGACGTAAAGAGGTTTCGATGCGTTCAAAAAGCTGGTTGATTCGTTCACGGAGCCGCTCGTTTTCAAACATCAGCGCATGACCGGATAATATCCGAGTCAGCCCAGGGTTGCGTTCAGAGAATGTTAAAATCAGCTGCATCACCATGTTCAGACGGTTGAGCGTATCTTTCTCTTCATTGAGGATCATATTAATCCGCGACATCAGCGTTTCTTCGATAAACTCGATCAGCCCTTCGAACATGCGGGCTTTGCTGGGAAAATGACGATAGAGCGCTGCTTCTGAAACACCGACCTGCTTTGCAAGCTTGGCGGTAGTAATGCGAGAGGCGCCATCATGAGACTCTAGCATTTCAGCCAGTGCCTGAAGAATTTCGTCACGGCGATTACTTTTTTTTGTTCCGGTCATTACCATACCCTTTCCGTTACCACATGCTATCAGTAACCGGGTGAATGAATTCAGTCGGTTACGATTGTTATTTTATCCTATTTTTTCACTGATAAGTGTCATGAGTGCCAGCGCCAACTGCGATTTGGGAGCTAATGATAGTTTTTGCTCCCCTGTGGGCCAGAACAGATGAAGTGCATTTTGATCGCTATTGAATCCCTGTCCGCTGACCGATACATCGTTTGCACAAATCATGTCCAGATTTTTACGCGCCATTTTCGAACGGGCATACTGTTCAACCTGTTGGGTTTCTGCGGCAAAACCGACCGTAAATGGGCGGTGAGTGGTCATTGCAGCAACAGAGGCGACAATATCTGGATTTTTGACCAGCGTGATGGTCATGGTATCGGAATCGTCAGTTTTTTTGATTTTTTGATCGGCAATGTCCGCTGGCCGATAGTCGGCAACCGCAGCACAACTGATGAAGACATCATGATTTGGAGCTTGCACCATCACTGCGTCATACATAGTGGCGGCACTGCTGACATCGATTCTTTGAGCGCCAATTGGCGTCGATAAATGGGTTGGTCCGGCGATTAGCGTAACATCAGCACCGAGCTGGGCAGCCGCTCTGGCTATCTCAAATCCCATTTTGCCGGAACTGTGATTGGTCATATAACGGACTGGGTCGAGCGCTTCTCTGGTCGGGCCGGCAGTAATGAGTACCGATTTTCCTGCAAGTAACTTGGGTTGGAAAAATTGTTCACACAGGTGCACCAGTTGCATCGGCTCCAGCATTCGTCCCGGTCCGACATCACCGCAGGCCTGTTCTCCGGCATCCGGTCCCCAAATGTGCATGCCAAATGATGCGAGAGTCTCCAGATTTCTCTGGGTGGCGACATGTCGATACATTTGCTGATTCATGGCTGGTGCGAGGGCCACGGGAGCCTGCGTTGCTAAAATAAGAGTGGAGAGCAAATCATTTCCCATACCTGCCGCGATACGGGCAATGAGGTCAGCACTTGCCGGAGCCAGCAGGACGAGATCAGCCCATTTGGCCAGCTCGATATGACCCATTGAGCGTTCAGCCGCTGGATCGAGCAAGCTATCTGAGACGGGGTGGCCGGAAACAGCCTGCATGGTGAGCGGTGTAATAAAAGCTTTTGCTGCATCGGTCATGACGATTCTGGTTTCTGCGCCGTGCTCAATCAGACGCCGTGTCAGTTCTGCACATTTGTATGCTGCGATGCCACCACTGATCCCCAGCAGTATTTTCTTTCCTGCCAATGTTTGCATGTTTTGATTCCTTAATCACCCTGCGCGCTATGCTAGCACAACTCCTGAAAAGATGTCAGAACTGTGTCAGAGGAACTCATCCGCTCAGATTGTCATATTCAAAGACTTGAGTATAACTCACAGATATTTATGCCAATATATGCAATAAGAGGGGTATTGATAAATAGTCAATCGATATAGAGATAAGGAATCTTATGTTTAGTTCTCTTCGGAGCAGGACCAAGCTCCTCTTAATTACTGTCATTCCTCTGATAGTTATTACAGCGCTGATTACAATGGTGTATTACTGGAGTGGGATGACTTCACTGAAGCAAGAGCTGGCACAATATCGACAAGAGTTGGTAACCAGCCATAAGAATAAGCTGAAGGCTTATGTCATGATGGGAACAACGGCTATCAAGTCTCTCTATGATAGTGATCAAAATGGTGAGAATCAGGCTCGGGCAAAAGAAATATTAAAAGCGATGCGTTTTGATGATGATGGCTACTTCTTTGCCTATAACTCCCAAGGTGTGAATACATTGCATGCGATTAAGCCACAACTGGAAGGAAAGAACCTTTACAACATGAAAGATAGTAATGGTGTTCCTGTGATTGCGGGTTTAATTGAAGCAGCGAAATCGGGAGATGGTTTTCTCTATTTTTCATGGCATAAACCTTCTCTGAATGCTCAAGCACCGAAGTTAGGTTATGCCGAATACCTGCCGAAATGGGATTGGATTCTAGGCACCGGGGTTTACATTGATGATATTGATCGTCAGGTGGCAGCTTTTCAAAACAATCGGGAAAAACTGTTACATCAGCAAATGTGGTCAGCGATTGGGTTATCGGTGGCTGGGCTGATATTAACGATTGTTATTGTAAGTTGGTTAGTTTCTAAAGGTGTTGAGCCACTACATCATATCCTGAAATCGTTGCAGGATGTCGCAGCTGGAGGGGGTGACCTGACCGCTCGTTTGCATGTGGAAAGTCGTGATGAAGTCGGTATGGTGGCTGAAGCTTTCAACTCCTTCATGGATAAGTTACATCCGTTGATTTCAGATATCAGCCGAACCGAGCATGAGGTGGTCTCGGCTGTGAATGATCTGGATCAGCAGACGTCTCATTCAAATCAGAAGATGAATAATCACTGTCAGGAAACCGATAAAGTGGTTGCTGCGGTCACAGAAATGAGTGCAACAGCTCGTGAAGTCGCGTTGAACACCAATTCTACCGCCCAAGCGATAGAGTCAGCGAACCAGCAGATTCATGAGGCACAGGATGAGGTGAATTTAGCGATTGAGGGGATTAGCAGTTTGGTGAAAGAGGTGAACCTGACCTCTGATGCCATCTCGGAGTTGAGCCAACAAGCCGGAGAAATCACACAGGTTCTGGATGTGATTGGGGAAATTGCTGAACAGACGAACTTACTGGCATTAAATGCTGCAATAGAAGCAGCAAGAGCCGGGGAACAAGGGCGAGGATTTGCGGTGGTTGCCGATGAAGTTCGCTCGCTGGCGAGTCGGACTCAGAATAGCACGCAAGAGATTGGTAATATGCTGAGCTCGTTGAACCAAGGGGTAACTAAAGCGGTCAGCCGTATGAAAACGAGTCGTGAGCGGGGCGAAAGCACTGAACAAGAATCGGTTCGTATCAGAGAAAGTTTGTCTGGTATTTCTCAAGCAATTCGGACCATTCAGGATATGGGGATTCAGACTGCGTCGGCCGCAGAGGAGCAAAGCGTGGTTTCTGAAGAGATCAACCAGAATCTGGTCGCGATTCAGCAGATTGTGAATGAGTTGAGTGATAATCTGCAACAGTCGGAATCAATCAGTAGCCGTTTGGCGTTATCTGGTAAAAAAATGGGAGATTTGGTCGGGCACTTTAAGATTTAACCGACATAACAATTGCAACAGATGTTGATATCTCTCGGATTTCTTATCAACAAAGTTGAATTCGATTTTATCTCCAGTATTTGTATGGCAAACCGAGAGGAGCCATACAATGAGCCTGAAATTCCTTCCTAAAGAGTCAATGCCACGGGAAAAGCTACTGTCCCGTGGTCCCCATGCCCTGTCTGATGCTGAACTATTGGCTATTTTCTTACGAACCGGTGTTGCCGGGATGAATGTTCTCGAATTAGCTGATTTTCTTTTACAGGAATTCGGTTCGCTCCGTGCATTATTTTCAGCCCAGAAGAGTGTGTTTTGCCAACATAAAGGGTTGGGGGAAGCGAAGTTTGTGCAAATGCAGGCGGTGTTAGAAATGGCTCAGCGTTATTTTTCGGAGACGATCCAAAGAGGGGATGCTCTGACGAATCCGCAATACACGCGTCATTATTTATCCGGCATACTTCGGGACAGACGCCGTGAAGCGTTCTATGTACTGTTTCTGGATAACCAGAATCGGGTTATTTGTGGTGAAATTTTGTTTGAAGGCACGATCAATGCTGCGAGTGTCTATCCGCGCGAGATTGTGGCGCGAGCACTGCAGTATCATGCTGCATCCGTGATTCTGGCCCATAATCATCCGTCTGGTGTTGCGGAACCCAGTCAGGCGGATCGACATATTACGCGACGGATTATTGATGCCTTGGCACTAGTGGATATCCGTGTCTTGGATCATTTTGTCATCGGTGATGGCGAGATTGTTTCTTTTGCTGAGCGAGGCTGGATTTAATATTGAAGCTTCGTTGTGACAGGCGTTGAATCGCTTATCATGATTTTGCGAGGGAGTTGCCGCTTTCGGTTAATTTGATGGATTTTACGAAAGTTTTTAGTTGTGGGAACAGGAGATTCTGTTATCATTCGGCCACTAAATTTTCAACCTATTATCAGCTCGGCGATGAAAAAGATCTCAGGATCTGCAAAAAAGGATCTGTTCGGGTCTTGAGCAATGCACATCAAGTTAGTATAATGCGCGACCTTTGATAGCCTTGTATGGATTTTCCATAATGGTTTTAAACCTCACCCTTCAACATGGAGAGAGGTTCGGCCACCAAGGTTGATATCGAGCTGAAACGATTTGGAGAAGACATTCATGTCCCGAGTATGCCAAGTAACTGGTAAGCGTCCTGTAGCGGGGAACAACCGTTCGCACGCACGTAATGCTACTAAGCGTCGTTTTCTGCCGAACCTACAAACTCATCGTTTCTGGGTAGAGAGCGAAAAACGTTTTGTTAAACTGCGCCTGACTGCGAAAGGCATGCGTATCATTGATAAGAAAGGCATCGATGCCGTTCTTTCTGATATTCGTGCTCGCGGCGAAAACGTTTAAGAGGAATTGAGCAATGGCTAAAGGCATTCGTGAAAAAATTCGTCTGGTATCATCTGCTGGTACTGGTCATTTTTACACTACTGACAAGAACAAGCGCAACATGCCAGGCAAATTTGAGATCAAAAAATTTGATCCAGTGGTTCGCCAGCACGTTGTTTACAAAGAAGCTAAAATCAAGTAATTGAACTGCTTTTTGTAAGTGTTATAAAACCCAGCTTCGGCTGGGTTTTTTATTATCTCCTATCTACCTTTTTGCTGCGAAAGATCATAGGATGAACGGATATATCGATAAGCGACAATATCTGTTGAGAGTGACCTGATGAAGGATCGAAAACGGCGTTGGAATAATTATCTGATTCTGGCGGTGATTTTATTTATCGTCATTTTGAATCTACCATCCATGATTAAAGATTATCTTTTACCTCATGAAGCTCAGAGCAATCCATCGCTTCTCAATCCCCAACTGACGATGACGTCGATACACACTCAGCCTTGGTCGCTGGTGCGTGACTCGAATGGTGACTGGACATCGACGGTGTCATTTGATATTTCAGCGTTAGAACTGGTACAACGGTGGCGAAATCTGGTTGGTACGCCGGTTGATGATAAGACTTATCACTCATTGTCTGGCAAGTTGAATGATCCGGGAACGGTTGAAGTCTGGTATGAAGAGCAGGAAGAGCCACAGCGAATTACCTATTATCGCTTCCCACAGTTTTGGTTATTAAAAAACTGGCAGGAACACTGGATTGCTATCAGCGTAGAAGATCATTATCTGTTTCCATCGGTTGTCACCAAATCATCAATGGAGTAGGAGAATTGAAATGCCGGAGTTACCGGAAGTTGAGGTAAGCCGACTGGGAATTAGTCCTTTTTTGGTGGGCGAGCAAGTGAAATCTGTGAGTGTGCGGACACCGAAACTTCGTTGGGCGATCCCTTTTGAGCTACAGCAGATTACAGGGCAAGTGATTCGGCGGATTCATCGCAGAGCAAAATATCTCTTGTTGGAAACCGATGTCGGCACCGCGATTATTCATTTGGGAATGTCAGGCTCTTTGCGCGTATTGGATGTTTCGCTTCCACCCGGCAAACACGACCACGTCGATCTGTTTATGATGAACGGGAAAGTGTTGCGCTATAACGATCCGAGACGATTTGGTGCGTGGTTATGGGTAGAGAAGGGCATGACTCATTCGGTGTTCGATAATCTTGGACCTGAACCGCTTTCTGATGAATTGACTGCTGAGTATATGGCCGCGAGAGCGAAGGGCAAACGAGTAACCGTTAAACAGTTCATTATGGACAATAAAGTGGTGGTTGGTGTCGGGAATATTTATGCCAATGAGTCGTTGTTTACCACTGGCGTTCGGCCTACCCGTGAGGCTGGTTCACTGACAATGCGTGAATGGGAGACGCTGGTGACAGAGATTAAGGCGGTGCTGACCCACTCGATTCAACAGGGTGGCACGACCTTGAAAGACTTTGCTCAAACGGATGGGAAGCCCGGGTATTTTGCTCAGGAACTCCGTGTTTACGGAAAAGAAGGGGAGCCGTGCCCTGAATGTGGTCAGGCGATCGTGGCGCAGAAGATTGGGCAACGGAATTCTTTCTATTGCCCGCTCTGTCAAAAATAGTGGCCTCTGTCGTCAGATATTCCGTTTTTTACGCAGTGATTCTGCAACGACTGGTGGCACAAATGTATCGACATCTCCCCCGTGGATAGCAACTTCCCGGACAATCGTTGAAGAGAGAAATGCGAACTCATCTGCCGGCGTGAGAAAAACACTCTCGAGCTCTGGCATCAGCCTGCGATACATGTTGGTCAAGCCGAATTCATACTCAAAATCCATGGTTGTTCGCAGGCCGCGAATTAAGACATTTGCACTGACTTGCCTGGCAAAATCAACCAATAACCCAGCAAATCCCTGTACACTGACATTCGTCAGGTGTTGGGTTGCTTGTTCGGCAAAAAAGACTCTTTCCGCCAGTGTAAACATGGTATTTTTACTGGGGCTGGCGGCAACAGCAATAATGACTTCGTCAAACATACCAGCAGCGCGGTTGACAATATCAAGGTGTCCGTTGGTGAGTGGATCGAATGTTCCCGGATAGATGACGCGCGATAATTTTTTTTTGCTCACAGTCCGTTATCTCAACAGTTAAACAGCGTTCCTTTGGTATATACCGAAGGCGACTAAGAATGCAACGTTTGTCAGAGCATCTGACACGCATATTATAGTAACAAAAAGACTCAAAATAACCTATTGATGTCCGTCTGATCGATGGTATGTGACGGAATAAGAGTTTGAAATGAAAAAAATACTTGTCATTCGTAATGATAAAATCGGTGATTTCATGTTGGCATGGCCGAGTTTCGCAATGCTGAAAGCATCGATTCCTGATTGTCACATTACTGCGTTGGTACCTCGTTATACTATCGCGCTTGCCGAATTATGTCCGTGGATTGATGCTGTGCTTGAAGACCCGACTAAAAAGGGTTCAGCAGCCTCTCAACAGGCGCTGATTGAAGCGATCCGCCAGCGTCACTTTGATGCGTCGATTAACTTATTTTCGACCACTTACAATGCGTTGTTGGTCTGGAAGGCGAGAATTCCATACCGAATGGCTCCGGCGACGAAACTGGCACAAGTGTTTTACAATCATCGGGTGAAGCAGAAACGCTCACAGTCCGCGAAACCTGAATTTGAATATAATCTGGATTTGATTCGTGCCTTTTTGCAGGATCATCAGATCCCCGTGGTTGAGCCGCAGCCACCTTACCTGACTTTCACCGCATCAGAACTCGCTAAACAAAAAGACAAACTGGCTGCCCAGCTGGGAATTGGTTCTGCCAAACCCTGGCTGTTTGTTCATGCGGGAAGTGGCGGTTCAGCCAATAACCTGTCTCTCGAACAGTATAGTCAGTTGATCGATGGGATAAACGGTAACTTTGAGGTGGTGCTGACCGCTGGGCCGGGAGAAGAAGAAAAAGCCTATCAACTTCAACGATCGATCAATCAACACGGTGAAAAAGCCGTGGTCTATCATAAGAATGACGGGTTGGTGGATTTCGCCAGATCGATTGCTTGTGCGAGCCTTTTCATTGCCGGCTCGACCGGTCCCTTGCACATTGCTGCTGCCATTGATGTTCCGACGATTGGTTTTTTTCCTGCCAAGCGTTCGGCAACACCATTACGCTGGTATCCGTTGAATTCGCAAGGGCGTCATTTATCATTTGCCCCCCCGGCACTCGGTGGTCAATCACAACAGGAAGATATGAGCCAAATTCAAATTGAATCGCTCTTGGGTGATATTAATGTTTGGGTGGCGCCGTATTTGTCCTTATCCACAAATCAGCGTATTTCACAAATGTAGAATGAGCCGAAAGCAGGGACAGGAGTAATCCCTGCTTTCCGTCTAAGAAACCTGCTTTGATCACATACATTTTCACAAAGCATCCGAGTGCATGAATGATGCCTTGCCCGAGACTGCTTGTTTTCCCGCGTTGTTGGCGCTGCTCTGCCCATGCTTTCGCATATCCGGCTGACTTGACCAAGTAGTGATTCATATCGTCATAAGTATAGTGGATTGCGTCACCGGACAGCGTTTCGACACGCATGGATGATGTGACTTCGACTTTTTCATGAACCAATGCATCGTTGTATTGCGTCAGTTGGGTTGGATAGAGACGCAAGACTTTATCCGGATACCAACCACAGTGACGGATGAATCGGCCAAACACCCAGCTTAACCGCGAAATTTGATAGATGGTATTGGGTTGATTTGCTTTCACCGCGTCTTGAATACTGCGGCGCAGCTCTGGTGTGATTCGTTCATCGGCATCCAACCATAAGACATAATCTGATTCGACGTACGATTGCGCGAGACGACGCTGTGGCCCAAATCCCGGCCAGTCAGTATTCAAAAAGAATTTATCGGTAAACTGACGAGCAACATGTTCGGTGTCATCGGTACTCCCTGAATCGAGAATAACAATCTCATCGACCCAGCCCTGAACCGTTTTTAGACAGGCTTCCAGATGCTTGGCTTCATTTTTTACAATAAGGGCCACGGCTAAGGTTGGTTGTGTCACGATGATAAGTCTCCGTTGAGATGATGTTATGGTTCAAGTCGGGTTGTTGTCAGATGATAGCAGGATACAGCTATTTGTCTTTAAGTCGTTTGTCCGCCTGTTCGGGCGGGATTTGACTCACAGATTAAAATCTTTCACTGCTTTCTCAAACATTTGAATGACTTGCGGTGCCTGAATCCGACACATGGCTGATTTGTCTTTGACGCGGGCACGCCAGTTTAACGCTGTCATGGTTTTACCGGTTTCCGCTTGAATTGCCTCTTCATAGGCGGAAACAACATAATTCTGATAGCAATAAGGCCCGGTTCGTTGTGGGTTATGGTGAGCATACAATCCGATAACCGGTGTCCCCATAGCATTGGCCATATGAGTCGGGCCGGTGTCCGGTGCGATCACCAGATCGCTGTGATCTAACAAAGCCAGCATCTGTTTCAAGGTGCTGTGACCGACTAGATTAGTCACGGGAAAATCGACTCGATCAAGTATCTGGTTGGCTAAATCGAGTTCAACTTGCGCAGGGGAACCGGCAAGGATGATATGCCAACCCTGCCCATGAATATATCGCATCACTTCAGCGTAGCCTGCGGCGGTCCAGTTTTTATAGGCTTTGCTGGCACCGGGAACAATCACAAGGTTCCGTTTGTCTTGACGGAGTTGTTGCGTTGCCCATTGCTGGTCATGGTGACTGTAAGTGAGTGTCCACTTTGGTGTGATATCCCGAATACCCATATATTGTGCAAAGGCAAGCAGACCATCCAGAACATGGGGTTTATCCGGAGAAGGGACATGCAGATTGGTAAACCAAGTTTGGCAGTCTTGACTGCGTGTGGCATCGAAGCCTAACTTATAGGTTGCTTTGATTCCCAACGTGGCAATACTGGCTCGAAATGCATACTGCATGTGGAGGAGCGCATCAAATCGCTCCCCCTTCAGGGTTGTCCAGAGTTGGCGATAAGCTTGCCAGCCTTGCTTTTTATCAAACACAATGAGGTTGATATTGTCGAGACCAGCCAGTAATTGCGCTTCTAACCGACCTGTAATCCAAGTGATTTTGGTTTCAGGCCACTGGTGTTGAATGGCTTGAACCGCTGCAACGGCATTGCACACATCACCAATGGCAGACAGACGCAGGATACATATCGAGCGGGGGGCGGAATCAAATAACGCCATAATGATCACTATAAAGCAATGAGAGTTGTTCGGAATTATGCAGAGAGCGGAAGAAAATGTAAAATGCTTGATTGAGTGAAGATTTAAGCATTGGGTAAACCGTGAAAACGTTCGAAAAGGGTAAGTTACGCGTGTGGTATGATGAGATGTTATTATCAGCGTCTCCAGAGCAATGTTTTGATGTCAGTTTCTGGCAACAACAGGATAAGATTGTCGGTCAGGCCTATGGCAGAGGGACGACGTGGTTTATCCAACTCGATAACCTTCAGGGGGCATTGCGGCATTACCGGCGGGGCGGTCTGTTTGGGCAGCTCGTTCGTGATCATTATCTTTTTTCCCAATGGGACAAAACCAGAAGTTATCAAGAATTTCAGATATTAAACCATCTGAGAGGTGCCGGCGTGAATGTGCCGCGTCCTATTGCGGCCAGAGCGGTGAAAAAGCATGTATGCTATCAAGCTGATTTAATCACGGAGAAGATACCCAATGCTCGTGATTTGGTGACGATTCTTCAAGAAAATGCATTACATGATGAAATGTATGTGAAAATCGGTCGAGAGATTCGTAAGATGCATGATGCGCAAGTCAATCATACCGACTTGAATATTCACAATATTTTGGTTGATGAGCAAGAACGAGTTTGGATTATTGATTTTGATAAGTGTATGATTCAGTCTGATGGTGGTTGGAAGGAGGATAATATATCTCGCCTGAAACGCTCATTCTTGAAGGAGCAGCAGAAGCGGAATATTTGTTGGACACTTTCATCATTTGATTGTTTGTATCGAACATATAGCGAATAAGTCATGAAGAAGAATATTTTTGTTGTTAAATTTCAGACATTTAGAGATGCTATTCGTCAAAAGCTAGGATTGTTTCTATTCGATAGAGAAAAAGAAACACATTTTGATTTGACGAAGACTAAGAGCATCCTATTTATTCGCAATGATGCTAAAATTGGTGATGCAATTGTTTCATCTGGTGTGATTAGTAAAATTAAGAAATTTCGACCAGATATCAGAATCATTGTTATGACAAATCCAAGTATGAGAGAGTTATTTGAAAGTGGTTTTGGTGTTAATGATTTTATATATCTTAATAAACGACCAACTTATTCTGAAATTAGGAAAGTGTGTCAAGAACTGGGTGAAATTGATGTTTCTGTATCATTAAATCATAATATGAAAATGAAGGATATTTATTTACACCGATGTATCAAATCAAAAATAAATATCGGCCTTGATTCAAAAGTTAAATTGATTAATAAAAATATATCTGATGATATAAATGACAAGCATTACTCTTTGAAATTTGATTTTATTGCCAAATGCATAGGAATAGATAAACCGTTAGAGCCTTATGTTGTGCCATTAGATAAAAATTCAGAATCTAAAATTGAGCAATTTATTGCCACGTGCAATATTAGTAAGTATATATTATTTAATCCTTTTGGTAGTGGTAGCACCCGAAAATTAGACAGAATAAATATAATCAACATAATTCATATTCTAAGTATACATTATCCTAGCTGTCAGTTTATTTTATTGTCATCTCCTGGAACTCGGGATGAAATTAATCGAATGAAAGTTCATGATAATAAGAAAGTTTTCCATTTTGAGGATAGTGAGTCAATTTATGATGCTATTTCTATAGTAGCTCATGCTGAGTTAGTCGTTACTGTGGATACATCAATTGTTCATATTGCTTCAGGGTTGGGTAAAAAACAAATTGCTATTTATAAAGATGATGCGGAAAATTATAGGAATTGGGGCCCGAACTCAGAGACAGCTCAATCCGTGTTTACATCAGAAAATGATATTAATGAAATTGATTTATCTCAATTTGATGATCTATCAAGAGTGAAATCACGACTCGTTTAGTGGCATTTTTATTCATTCATAGATATCAAGCGACTAGATAAGTGAATATACTGTGGGTACAGTACATGGAAATTAATCAGAGTGGATTATATTGTTGATGAATGTTCTTTTTATTTGTCCAAATTGGGCTGGATTAGCAACACCAATCATTGAAGAAATGTCTCGACAAGGGCATCATGTTACTCATCTTGATCATTCGGATTTGTCTAAATTTAAATATATTGATATTTATCACCGTATTATGTCGAAATTCTATAGCAAAATTTCAGGCGTAAATTATAAATATAAGCAGACCGATATTCAGATAGAGCAGATTTTGACTGGTTTTTTTATTGGTCGGGATAAATATGATATGGTTATGATGACCGAACCTAACCTATTTAATCGCCATCATTTAGAAATATTAAAATCCAATGCAACTGTATTGGTTGCAACATTGTGGGACAGTTTAAGAAAATCTCCTGATAATGCTGATAACTTAGATATGTTTGACTTTGTATTTAGTTATGATTATCTAGATTGTGAAGAGAATGGTTTTATAAAGATAAACAATTATTTAGATCCAAAATGGCATGCTTTCTGCGATTATGATGAATGTAAATATGATTTATTCTCCATTATGCATTTTACGAAGGCACGGTATCAACATGTAAGAAAAATTCTTGATGCGAATCCTTGGTTGAACCCTAATATTATATTTTATTGTGATCATCCTCGTAAAATAAAATATATAAAAGATCATCGAATAAAAGCGACAGATAGACTAATTCTAGGTGAAGATTTAGCGCATTGTATTAGTGGGTCAAAAGGTATTTTAGATGTATTACAAGGTGAACAATCAGGATTATCATTTAGAATCTATGAGTCTATTGGTTATCAGCGAAAACTAGTTACGACAAACCCCCATATTAAAGACTATGATATATACAACCCTAATAATATCGCCATAATTAGAGATGGATACAGCATTTCAAGTGATTTTTTTAATAAGCCATATGAACCGATAGATAATGATGTAATATGTAAGTATACATTGGAGCAGTGGGTTAAAAATATCATGAGTAGAGTAACATATTAACCGTTTTCTTTAATGCTCCAGCGTTATTCATGACGAGGTTTCTGGCCTGAGATGACATGTGCTTCAATTGATTAGGGTTTTTTAATAATGTCATAATGTTGGGAGCAATCTTATCTGCACTATCCAAAATAAGGAGAGCGCTAGATTCGTGTAGAGATAAAGTGATGTCACGAAAGTTATAATAACTTGGGCCAGTGATTGTCGGTATTCCTAGAGACGCAGGCTCTAAGACATTATGTCCTCCAACAGCCTTTCCGATGAAACTTCCTCCCATAACACAGATATCAGCTGCCCCCATCAGGGTCAGCATCTCTCCCATCGTATCTCCAAGGTATACTTGATATGGTTGATCATGGGTGTTTTCTTGAGTTCGTCTTTGAGTACTCAGACCTTCTTTTACACAGAGATCATATACCGAGTTAAATCTCTCAGGGTGGCGGGGGACAAGTATAAGGAGTGCATCGGGGTACTCTTTCAAAATCCGTTTGTGATTTTCAAGTAGTAATTCGTCTTCTCCTAAATGAGTACTGGCTGCAATCCATACAGGCCTTTTTGAACCGATGTTATGTCGTAAAGATACTGACTTTCTTTCAATTTCTTTTGAAATTTCAATATCATACTTAATTGAACCTGTAACTGATAATTGTGAGGTTTGAGCGCCTAATCGCTGGAATCGGTTACTATCTTCTTCATGTTGGCAATAAATATGATCAATTAGGGGGAGGCATAAATTGATTAAAGGTTTTACTTTCTGATAGTTTCGATATGATTTTTCTGATAATCGAGCATTAATAATGGAGATTCGTATATGACTCTTTTTCACTATATACAATAAATTAGGCCAGAGTTCAGTCTCCATAATAATTAAATGGCTTGGTTTTATTGATTGAAGAAAACCACGAATAGCAAAAGGGAAATCAAGGGGCATATATCGATGCTCTGCAATAGCACTGATTTTTTGCGCTTGTTCTGCCCCGGTTGGTGTGGTTGTTGTTATGATAATTTTTTTCTCAGGAGAATCGGCATGTAATTGTTTGATTAATGGGATTACACTGAGAGTTTCACCGACAGATACAGCATGAATCCAAATCACTTCTTGATTTTCTGATGTGGATAAAGACGGTGTAAAACCAAAATGTTCAGTCCAGCGAGAGTCAACACAAGGTTTCCCCACTTTCTTCTTGAATAGCTTCAAGAGGTAAAAAGGCGCAATAATGGTTAGAATTAGCGTATAAATTAGTCGGATAAAGTAATTCATATTATTTTTTGACTAAATCGTTCGGATCCTGATGGGTCCATTTTCCTCGGGGTTTATCTAGATATTGAAAGTGCTCATTGGTGAACGTTCCCTGAATACAAACATACTTTCGACCTAGGGCATGAACATTTTTTCCCTGTAGAACGCGATTTAATACTTCTGGTCCTGTTGTCCCATAAACACCTTTATTGACATCGTAGTTCTCAATGTTGTCAACGATGGTATCCATAATTTTTTGATAGTCAGGGTTATTAGGCACTGTGGCTAGGAAGAAATTTGTATAATCTGTATCCCCTTTCTTAAACTTAATATATAACGCTTCTTGTTCATTTTTTAAGGTTCTACGGAGCGGCCATACCAAAGTGGCATCAATATCCATATAGATGCCGCCTTGCTGATACAACACTGTAATCCGCCATAAATCGGCTTGAGCCGCACCATCAGTCAGTTTTTGATAGGCTTTATACACATGTTCAGGAGCTTGCTCTCTCATGAACTGTTCGCGCTCTTCGGTACTGACATAGCGATAATCATAATCCAGGGACATTAGGCGATTAAATAAATAATTGAGATAAACAGGCAACGTGCTGCGATTAGAATAATTAGTTTGCCAGATAACTCTTGGAATCGCGCTGGTATTTTCCCAATCCAACTTATGCTTAGATTCGATAGGTATGGTAAAACGAGTCTTCGGTAAAACCGCATGAAAGAGGTAAGAGAATAGTTTAAATAAATTCCCTATCAGTCGAATTAAACGATTGGTGATGATGATTAAATTCATTGTCTTATCCTACGATGTTGCATTTTTGGGGATATTCTCAAGATCATTCCGAGTGAAATTAATTAGTACAGCAAGCATGAAGCCGTAGAAACTACTGATTAAATTTTGTTCCAGAGGTACTTCGGTGAAGCAGAATATGGAAAAGCCTAAGACAAAAATGAATCCACAGAATGCATGTGTAGATTGCTTGATATGTTTTAAAAAGAAAAAGAGAGGCACGAATATTAGCGCGATAAATGCCAAAATACCGAGTATGCCATTGCTCGCTAACATTTCAAAATATTGGTTATGTGCATGGGCTCTTGTAACGCTTGTCGGCCAGCTACTTATTTTTCCTTTTTGGTACAGCTGTTGGATGGTTTGTTCTCTTTCAGTGTATGTTTGACCGATAAATGGGCTCTTCATAAAGGATTGCGTTGCAGAGTACCATAGTTGAATTCGACCACCTGAGGATTGAGAATCACCGATATCACCTGATAAAATTTGGTGAAACTCTACTGAAGTGAACTTAATCCTATCTTGAAATTGAGAGGAAAAAAAATAGGTGCATCCGAAAATAACTAACATAACGATTATTAGCTTGGAAATATTTTTTAATCTATTCTCTTTGTATTGAATTAAAATACTAAAGATTATTAGAATCGGAATAGCAAATATAGCCCCTCGGGTTAATGTCAGTATGGTAGCAAAGCAGCAAATTAAGGAAGATAACCATAATGTTTTCTTTATATGGCTACTGTACGCCAGTGTGAAAGCTAAAAAGGCAAGGGAGCAGGCTAGATAACCAAAGTTAATACTATATAAATAGCCATCTACTCTGGGCATGCCTTTGATATAAAACTGATAGACCGAAATAATAATTGTACCGATCGAACCGAAAACGATTCCCCAATCGAGATACTTTCTTGGTGTTGTCGTCTCATTGAGGATGTGTCGAATGAAAAAATAGATTGGGATGATGAATAAATAACGCGAAGCCCCTTTAAAGTATCTTGTTGTTTCCATATCCGATAGATACACAGGAATGTTGGCGATGAAATAAGCAGAGAGAACCGTAATGACCATCCAGTCTAATTTATCTAAAGTATAACTTTTCTTCTCTTTGATGAAATACCATAGTGAAGTCAACAGTAAAATTAAGATAGCACCAATGCTGAAATTTTTAGTACATAGCAACAGTGCTGGGACTAAAAACAGGCAGCCATTCAGTATTTTTTTGTAGTATGTATTTTCCATATCTACGACCATGATGAGACTTCACTTTTAATTGTTTGGTATATTTTTTGCGGACTCGGAATGCTGCCATCAGCGTTCATAACGACATGATGCTTCTCATACAGTGGTGTATACCGAAAAGGGACTGTTGAATAAAAAATACCAACGGTCGGTGTATGGGTCGCAATCGCCACATTTCTGACTCCTGTATCAGGGCTCACCATAAGAGAGGCTTTCGCGGTCAGTTCAATAAGCTGTTCTAGAGGGAGGCAAGCCTGAATTGCGAAATTTGAGTATTGCTTGAGATCTTTCAGGAAATCACCTTTCTCAAACGGGTTTTTACCTTCAAGAAAAATATGCTTAATCTCGGGATGACTGGATAAAGACAGCTCAATGAGTTCTTTCACTTGCTGCTGACTCAGAATTTTTGAAGTTTGAGAAGCGCCATTAAAGAATAAGATAAATGGATTAACTTTATCTTGTTCGACCCGATGATCTGGATAGTTAAAATCGAGCGGGTAACTTGGATGATGTCCCAGTATTTTTAACATATCTAACATGCATTCGACTTCCGGTTGGAAATCTGAACGTGGTACACAAAGATTGTACAATACACCGCGAAGATAGTTCTTGTATGGAAAACCGATTTTCAGTTTGGCCTGGCTCAATGCCATCATCCAGTGTGAGCGGTTGGTACTCGCCAAGTCAAAAATGATATCTTGCTCTCCGAGTGCCTTGATGTTCTTGATTTTATCGGACACGGATGTTTCTTGCTTTTTATCTTTGCCGGGCATGATATGAACACGGTCAACCAGATCGTCTGGCATACCATATTGATAGTTTGAGACAGCAACGAGAGTAATCTGCGCATTGGGGAAAAATTTTCTTGCCTCGATCAGGAAAGGGCGAGTGATCACTTGATCACCGAGGGCCGCATGTCTGATGACGGCAATTTTCTTGATATTCTGTGGCGAAAAAGTTTCGCTCAAATATTTTCTGGCTTTTTTAGTTGCGAAAGCTCCACGCTCAAACCATTGATATTTCATAATAATTCTTATCTGAGTTATTGATGTCTAATCTGACGGATGACTTGATCTGGCGTCAGCTGTTTAAGGCAGTTGAGGTGTCCGTATGGACACTCCCTTTGAAAACAAGGTCTACATTCTATATCAGTACTTAATGTAATCACATTTTCCGATAATGGTGGTGTGTATTGTGGTGAGCTGGAGCCGTAGATCGCAACAATATGGCAATGGACCGCTGCGGCAACATGCATCAAACCAGAATCATTACTGACGACAGTATGGCAACAGGCGAGTAAATCGACTACCTCGACGAGAGTTGTTTTTCCTGCCAAATCAAAACAGTGTGACTGGTGTTCCAGAGGGAGTAAGCTGCGAATATGTTGCGTGACTTCCTGATCTTTTTGTGATCCAAATAGCCAGATCTGTTTCCCATCCTGTATCAGGGCTGATGCTAATTCTGCATAATACTGAGCTGGCCATCTTTTGGCTGGGCCAAACTCTGCTCCGGGACATAAACCAACGACTTCTCGGTCAGATATTAAAGAAAAATGTTGGCGTAAACGCTTTTGCTGATTTGAGTCAACACTCAGTTGTGGTCTGAGGCATTTATCCAGTGACACTTCATCAATCATTGTGCTTTTGGGGGCGGCTAAGGCAACATAGCGTTCCACCATGTATTGGAAGACTTTTCTATCAGCCCTTAAGTCGTTCAACAGACCATAGCGCATCTCACCTTTCCATCCTGTTCGGACAGGAATGCCTGCAAATAAGGGGATTAATGCCGATTTGGCTGAATTGGGGAGAACGAAAGCATGCGTGTAACGATTTGCAGCTAATTGGCGGCCGATTTTCCATCGCTTGATGAAACTGACATCACCATGGCCGATTGGCATCTCGATGGCCTGATCAACTTCAGGCATTCGTTCCAGAATCGGACCACACCAAGCCGGTGCTAAAACATCAATTGTTGCGTTTGGATGACGGCTTTTCAGTTCGCGATATAAACTCTGCGACATCACCATGTCTCCAACCCATGAAGGGCCGATAATCAGGATTTTCATTGGCATGATTTTAGAACGACTCATCTAAATTAGAGGGCATAGTACCATCAGCATGATGGTATAGTAAGCAGCACTCGATTATTCCTGATAGTAATGTAGCAGATTTTGAGTATGTGTCTGTATTGAAAACTCTTTACATGCTCTCATTCTGGCCGATATTGCATTATTTTTGGCCTCTTCATAATGCTCATAGCTGTTCAGAATCGCTTCTGCGATGGATGTATCATTGGTTGGGGTACAATATTGAGCGTAATTTTCCAGTATTTCCGGAAGAGCGCCGGTATTGGCTGCCACTATAGGACGCTGCGCTGCCATGGTCTCGATGGCCGTTAAGCCGAATGCTTCATTGGCATAAGGCAGGCACACGATATCCATGATGGATAACAGTTTATGGGTGTCCTGACGAAATCCGGTGAAGATGACATGGTCGCTTAAATCTAAAGATTGAATGGTTTGCCTGACTTGAGCAAGATAAGCTAAATCGCATCCTTGTGAAGCGTCCAATCCGCCAACGATAACCAGTTTACTCAGAGGAAGGCTTTGCTGAACGCGCGCAAAAGCTTTAACGAGTTCTATTTGTCCTTTTCCTGGGCTAATACGCCCGAGAGTCCCGATCACAAAATCTTTCTCCGAGAGTGAAATTGATTGTTTGAGTATTGCGATTTCGTCGGGAAGCAACTCTGTTTTGTCAGGAATCTCTGTCCCTAACCACAGTCGTGTTATTTTCTCTGGTGAAATCGGAAGCGAGTTAAGATTTCTCCGGTATGTTTCATCACTGATCGACAAAACTTGATCAACCTGTTGGTATACCCAACTGTGGAAGAGATCTTTTTTACTTCTGGTGACCCCCATATGTTCAGTGAATATGATTTTCACTGAAACAAATTGTTTAATCAGCGCTGCAACTAAGAGATCTCCGGATTTATGACAGTGAATAACATTGATTTGATGTTGTTTGACCCATTGAATGAGAGAGAATAGTTTGACACTGAGCAATTGAGATTTGCTTCTCGCAGTATATAAGGGAAATTGATTTTCTCTCATTCCTGACTCAACCTGTGTGTTAGCCAGACATAAACCGAATATCTGATAGCCTGCGGAGAGGAACTGTTGACCCATTCTGATTGGGTACATTTCCAAGCCCCCCCATCCTTTTGACAGGCATATATGTAATATTACGGGATGTCTCACTATTCTCTCCTATTGATAAAAGTGATATATACATTCTACAACATTCGGAGAAAACAGGTTAATTGATTGAGAAAAAAGAGTTCTGAATGTTTTATCAAAACTCTTTTTATAAGGTGTGATTAATCGGAACCGAATAGATCTCGAGTATAGGCTTTTTCTGCAACTTCTGACAATTCATCTGACATCCGATTTGAAATAATGACATCGGCCATCTGTTTAAATTCATCCAGATCACGTATCACTCGGGAATTAAAGAACTGATCTTCTTTCATTGCGGGTTCGTAAATGACGATTTCTAATCCTTTGGCTTTCAGGCGTTTCATGATGCCCTGAACGGATGATGCCCGGAAGTTATCCGAACCGGATTTCATACTTAGTCGATAAATGCCGACAGTTTATGGCTTCTTCTTCAGAATGCTTTCTGCAATGAAGTCTTTACGGGTTCTGTTCGCATCGATAATCGCGACAATAATATTATTAGGATATGGTACTGGGTAAGCAGGATGACATTCAACAACCCGGCATCCCCAGTTCCTGCAACAGCAATTTTTATAACGACTCCCAACCTAACGTATTCAAAATGAGACACTTGGTTTTGGTTATCATACAAGCCTGTCTCTGATTGGGAATGGCTAAACGTTATCGATTAATAATGTGTAAATATTCTGAAACACCTTCAGCAACGGTTTTGAACACAATGTCACATCCTGCTGACCGTAGCTTGGTCAAATCGGCTTGGGTAAACTCTTGATAAGCGCCTTTCAGGTGTTCAGGAAACGGAATGGTTTCGACACGACCACGACCATGGTGGTTAATGACAGCTTTGGCAACTTCTTCAAATGACTCGGCTTTGCCTGTCCCACAGTTGAAAATTCCGGAAATCCCATGTTCCCAGAACCATAAATTCACCTGGCATACATCACCGACATACACAAAATCACGGATAAAATGGTGACTACCTTCAAATAGCTTGGGATTTTCTCCGGCTTTCATCTGGTTGTTGAGGTGAAAAGCAACAGATGCCATTGAGCCTTTATGATCTTCTCGAGGGCCATAAACATTGAAGTAGCGGAACCCCGTAATTTGTGAAAGCTGTTCACCATTTGCTTCTGCATCTTCCCAGAGACGGCGAACATAGTTATCAAACTGTTGTTTGGAGTAACCATATACATTCAATGCACCTTCGTACTCAGGTGATTCAATGAACGTTTTGGTTTCGCCGTAAGTGGCTGCAGACGAAGCATAGAGAAAGGGAATCTCTCTGTCTAAACAGTAATGGAGCAGCTCTTTTGAATACTCATAGTTATTGAGCATCATGTATTTGCCATCCCACTCAGTTGTTGCTGAGCAAGCGCCTTCGTGAAAAACCGCTTCAATCGGGCCGAAATCATCACCAGCCATAATCTGTGCTAAAAAGTCATCACGATCCATGTAGTCGGCTATGCTTAGGTCAACGAGGTTTTTGAACTTTTTGCCGTTTTTGAGATGGTCAACGACAAGGATATCGTCAAATCCTTTGTCATTGAGGGCTTTTACGATATTGCTGCCAATCATGCCAGCGCCGCCGGTTACGATGATCATAGGTTTTCCTGTGAAAAGTATGCATGTGTATAATTGTCGCCCATTATAGCGAGTTGGTATGGTGATGTAATCACAAAATCAGGGTTAAGCATGGGTTAACCTCGCCTCAAGTTAAAGATACATGTATTACCTACCAAATATTGTTCCTCAGCAGATAAGCATTTGAGAGCTTTACCCAGAGGTAGTCGCCTATATACGATTCATACAGTGAGTTAGGAAGTTATTGAATGAAAATTTTGGTCGCTGACGGCTCAGGGTTCATTAGCTCCGAGATTGTTCGTGATATGATTCGAGATATAACGATGATATTGTTAATGTTGATAAATTAACTTATGCAGAAAACTTGGAATCGTTATCTATGACGTCACGACAAGCCCACGTTATTCATTTGAGAAAGTTGATATTTGTGATCGTTTGGCACTTAATTGAATCGCCACTGATTTCCTTAAAGTTGGATATTTGATCTTAGCGCGAACTGAGACTGATTAGTATGTGGGGTTGTAATGTGCTTATCTATTTTCTTAGATGACCACTGAGTTAATTATTTGGTTTGTCTATTTTGAAAAATATTTTTGAATAAAATAATAAATAAAACTTTTGAAATAATATACTGAATTTATAGAGAATAATTTCCTGTTTGCAAATGCTGCATCATGAATAGCATAAAATTCAGGATGATAGTGGACATGATAGCCTTTCTTCTTCGCTCTAAGACATATATCTACATCTTCAAAATACATAAAATAACTTTCATTAAATCCATTGAGTTCCTTGTAGATATCCGTTTTAAACATTAGAAAAGAGCCTGCCGCCCAGTCAATGATAGTCGTGTTTTTGATTTTATTCTTATCATAATAATCTGTTCTTTTTATACCTAGGATCGTTTTAATCGGATTTAAAAGAGAGGGAAATCGTCTAATTGAATTATCAAATTCTGTCATCTCTTTATCACGGTATAAATTGATTGTTGAAATTTCAAAGTTATTTTTTTTTGCTTCTATTAACAGTTTGTTAATTGTATCTAGATTAACTGTTACATCAGGATTAAGAACAAGGAAAAAATCATTATGTGTCATACCTAAATGTGTTTCAGCATAATGAAATATCTCATTATTATTTTCTCCAAACCCTTTCCTTTCTGCTCCTTGGAGTAAGTAAATATTAGATTCTTTACAATAAGTCTTCAAGATTTCTGTTGCTTGAGTATTCGATTTGATAATGACTTTATATTCTGTAGCTAGTTTTCTCAGTGTTTCGTTATTTGCAATGAGAGTATCATGATTATGACTGACAACCGAAATAAATAAAGACATAGCTAAAGATCTTCTTGCTTGGGATTATATCCGGTAGGCGAATCAAGTAAAATTTGCTTGATGCAGTCTACATTAAAATCATGACAACATATATCCAGTTGATTTAGAAGTATTTCCATTTCTTCCCACGAAAGTTTGTCTTCAGACGCAGTCATGATCTTTTGATGGCTCGTCCCTTCGACATTTTCCCCAATCAATAGTTCTTCATATAATTTCTCACCGGGACGTAACCCTGTAAAACGGATTTCGATATCCCCTTCATCTACTTTTCCGTCGTAGTATTCTTTCATACCCATTAAGTGAATCATCCGTTTTGCCAGATCTAGTATTTTTACTGGATCTCCCATGTCTAACACAAATACCTGACCGTTATGTCCCATGGCTCCTGCTTGAATGACGAGCTGTGCGGCTTCAGGGATTAGCATAAAATAACGAATGATATCTGGATGCGTAACGGTGACTGGGCCCCCTTGACGAATTTGCTTTTTAAACAATGGGACGACAGATCCTGAAGAGCCCAATACATTGCCAAACCGAACCATTGTAAATGTTGTGTCCGTCTCTTTATCGGTAAGTGCCTGAAGTACAAGCTCGGCCATTCGTTTGCTCGCTCCCATGACATTGGTCGGGCGAACAGCTTTGTCTGTCGATATCAGTGTGAAGTTTTTGACGCCAGCCTGAATGGCCGCATTGGCACAGGATAATGTTCCGAAGACATTGTTACGGATTCCTTCGACAATATTGTCTTCAACGAGCGGGACATGCTTATAGGCCGCAGCATGATAAACCGTTTCTACGTTGTGAGCCTGCATCAGCTTGAGAACACGGTTTTCTCTCTGTACGGAGCCAAGAGCCGTAATGATGGTTGTTTGTAAATGATTTCGGGTCTTTATCGATTGAAGCTCTTGATCAATCTTATATAAGTTATACTCATTAAGTTCGAATAAGACGAGTGTTGTTGGACTTTGTGACAGTATTTGTCGGCAAAGCTCTGAACCTATAGACCCACCCGCGCCCGTGACCATAACACTTTTATCTGTGATATTTTTCGATAATAAAGTCGCAACGGGATCAACCGGTGCCCGACCGAGTAGATCGAACAGATCCAGATCTCTGACATCGGTAGCTCTTGCTTTACCAGTGGCTATATCTTCCACACTGGGAACGGATTGTACTTCTATCGGCCAGTGAGAGAGTTTTTCAAGTAATCGCAGCCGTTCACCTTTGCTGATGTTATTGATAGCAAGTAGCAATTTCACTGGTTGATAGAGAGATTTTAGTTGTTCGAATTCATCACTGTTATGGACTCGGATACCAAACATAATCTGTCCGGTTTTGGTTGGATCATCATCGAGCAGAATCACCGGATGATATTCATCACCCTGTATGAGCGCATAGGTCAGATCTCGGCCAGTTGCGCCAGCTCCGTATATGAATACATTGGGTTTATGGCGTTTGTAATCGTAGTAATAAATTGTCCGAATTAGGATTCGAGGCCCGCCCAGAGTCAGAATCGCCAAACCAGCGTAGATAAATGGAACGCTTCTGGGAATAAATGCCTGAAAGAAAAAACCACTGAGTGCAAGTGTTAAAGAGGATAGAAAAACCGCTAAGAATATATGCCCGATTGCGGGGAGCATCATATAACGAAGTACAGCGCGATACATGCCGAACCGCACAAAAGTTATCAGTGTTACCAAAACTGTTGCTAAAACACAAAACCCTTCTCTATATCCTAGGATGAAATGGAAACCATCAAGACGGAGAACCATTGCAAAGACTAACGATGTCAGGACGGCAAGGATATCATAACCAATTGTAATGAAACGTTTATTGCGACGTCGGGTTCGGAAAAGTAGTTGAATCGGAGTAAACATTGCTTTATGCCCAATTGATCTCACAGAGATATGAAAGGTTGATGTCTTATTATCGGTTATATATTTTTGTTCTTGAGCACCGATGGTCTAGTTTAAGTCTTACACTTCATCTGAATCAATTGTAAACTTCGGATTATTGTAAGTAATCGATATTGTTAGGTCGCTTTTTGAGCATCTATATATTGTAGGGTATCGCGTGAAAATCTTTGTTACTGGTAGCTCTGGTTTTGTTGGAAGACGTGTCACACAAATGGCTCATGCTCAAGGGTGGGATGTGTTAACGCACGGCAGAACTGCAAATCATGTGCAGCAACCGTCAATAGTTTGTTCACTAGGATCAGAGACTGATTGGAGTCCGGTTCTTGATGGTGTTGATTGTGTGGTGCACTGTGCTGCCAGAGTGCATCAAATGCATGAATCTCCCGAAGAAGCGCAACATGCTTATCATGATGCCAATGTGCTGGGGACACTTAATCTGGCCCGTCAGGCTGCAAAGGCGGGTGTAAAGCGGTTGGTATTTATTAGTTCAATTAAGGTCAACGGTGAGTGGACGAAAGAAGGGCACCCTTTTTTACCGATATTAGATGGGAAGCCTGAAGACCCCTACGGTATCAGTAAATATCAGGCCGAAGTCGGTTTATGGCAGTTAGCCGATGAAACCGGACTGGAAGTCGTTGTGATTCGTCCGCCACTGGTTTACGGGCCTGGGGTCAAAGCCAATTTTTTAGCGATGATGAATTGGGTCGAGAAAGCGATACCACTCCCGTTCGGGGGGATTGCAGCACAAAGAAGCTTGGTTTATCTCGATAATCTGGCTGATCTCATCATCACGTGTTGTACGCATCAGGCTGCGACAGGGCGTACCTTTCTTGTTTCTGATGACCACGATATCGCCATTTCCCAGCTCTTACGTCTTCTCGCGAAAGTCATGAATGTGCCGTCCCGGCTAATACCGATTCCCCCTCAGTTTTTGTTGTGGGGACTATCATTATTCGGGAAACGGGCAGTGGGTCAACGGTTATGTTATCCTTTGCAACTTGATATTTGTGCAACCAAAGAGACGTTGGGTTGGGCGCCGCCAGTCTCGCTGGAAGACGGTCTTAAACAAACGGTTCTGGCATATCAACAGCAGAAAGAGCAACAATGATTAGATTACTAGATTTTATTTTTGCACTACTTGGGCTTGCGATTCTGTGGCCAGTCATGTTGTGTGTTTGTATTGCGGGATATTTTGATACCAAGAGTCCGATTTTTACCCAAACTCGGGTTGGTCGGTATCAAAAGCCATTTACACTGATTAAGTTTAGGACCATGCCGCCTGATACTCAGTCTGTTGCGACACATCTGGTCGGTTCCGCTTCGGTAACAAAGTTCGGTTCATTTTTAAGAAAAACCAAGATCGACGAGTTACCGCAGCTCATCAATGTGCTGAAAGGGGAGATGAGTTTGGTCGGTCCAAGACCTTGCTTGTTTAATCAGACTCAACTGATTGAAGCAAGGGAAAATCGGGGTGTGTTTAATGTGCTTCCTGGCATTACCGGATTAGCGCAAGTCAATGAGGTTGACATGTCTACACCTGAATTGCTGGCTGAGATGGACCAGAACATGATTCAGACCATGAATATCCGGCACTATTTCTTATACATTATCCAGACAGTTTCTGGTAAAGGAAGCGGGGATAGGGTCTGAGGAGCCTCTTCCCGTGATAACACGCTTCAACGACAACGTCCTGCCATTACAGTGACTGATAATACTGGGTCAGCGCATCAATAAAGTGAGATTTTTGGTCGCAGGGCAGGGCATTGATACCGGCTGCGGCTTTGCGTCCGCCGCCTGTTGCAAACAAACTACACACATCATCAGCACCGGTCCGGTTTTTTAAAGGTGCCCGAACACTGACGGTATAATCCTGCTGGTTTTCATTGAGGGTTAATACTGCGTGTGCCAGCTCGGGGCGCTGATTTGCCAATTCATTGCCAAACACGCCACTAATCCGTCGTGCCCAAGCTGCACTGGGAAGTTCAAAGATTCGACATGACTGATTTTCAGTTAATGGGATGAGACGCGTCACCTGAGCATAGTCATCCGCATAGCCTTGCTGCAAGAGATAATAAGGAGATTCCGGATCTTCTCTTAGCATGAACGGGCTGGGATAGTTGAGCAGTTGTTGAAAAAGCTCTGCTGGTGGCATATGAAGATCATCTAAGGTTGCACCATAACCGTTGTAGTTGATTAATGTCCCGAGTTCACAGAGAAAATCGGTATCTTCCGGTGATAACCCTTCACGATTTGCGATTGATCGAGCGTGGTGATGAAGATTGTCACCGAAAGCCCCGGCAATTGCCCAATGAACAAATTTTCCTTTGAGTTGTTGATTAATGAGCAAGCTGGTACACGTTTCAGCATCTAAATTGATCAGTGTTTCCAGATATTCTGAATCAGGGATAGTACCGCTTTGGTGATGGTCACAGTAGAAAACAGGGATGCGTTGTGTGAGAAGTTGTTGTAATGGCTCAATGTTCTTCATCATTGAGATATCGAGTACGGTCACCGAAGTGGCATCTCTTCGTGTGACGACTTGTTCTAACAGTTTGATATCTCTCTTAACACCAGTAATCAACCGATGTTCTTTTGGTGTACTCAGACGCAATTGCAGCAACGCAATAATACCATCCGCATCACCGTTAAATACGTCATAGTGCATGCCGTTTTTCTCCTCTGCGACAGTATACAAGATGTATGATACTTACCCCGTTATCAACGAGATAGGTATCATAATGCATTGTGTTTATTCTGTAATTGATTTTGTAAACCAAGGTGAGCGAGCATCGGTCATATTGTAAAGCTCATACTGCCGATTGAGTTTTTGTCCCCCGTCCCGCATCAATGGCAACCAAGAGATATTGGCACGCTGAACACTTGGTTTGATGGTCATCAGATCCAGCGGAATCGAAATATACACGCCTTTGGTAAAGCTTCCTTCCCCATATTCTGACGCAGATAGATTTGTTTTCGCTGCGAATACGCCGGCAATCACGCCACTATCAAACTGTTTTGAGAAATCAACCGTAACCCCTTTATCTTCGGTGAGGTACTGACCCGCGCTGATCTTGAGCAAGGTATGATTGAAGAGCGACCAGAATTGCGGCTGCCAATAAAGAGTTGCGTGGCCGGTAAATGTTCCTGTTTGAACGCGGTAGTAACGGGCGGTTTGAGCATCAAAATGTCGCTCTTCTTTATATAAGCCCAATACGCTATCGGGATCGCGCTGTTTGACATAATTACCGTCAATCCCGAAAGCCCAGTTCTGATTGAGTGGACGATAGATGATTTCACCACCGGCGCCGGCAAACATGGATTCCAGATAACCGCCATAGGCTTGCCCGTAGATGTTGTCTCCGTAATGATCAAAGTAGGTCAGTTGAAGACTGTCCATACGGAAAGTGTGATCATAATATTGGCGTGCCAGCGTTCTGACCCTTTTTAAATCGGTTCCATCTGGTGGCACGGTGTACTTATACTTATCGTAGTTATCGGTGATGTTGCCATATAAGCTACTGGAGAGGATGACATGTTGTCCCATCCGATAGCTACTATTGGCTTTTACCCCAATGGCATAGAGGTAGAAATTCTCAGATCCGCCGAAAGATTGTTGTAAAGCTGGTGTGAGACCAAACTGCCAGTTTCTGGTGCTTTGAGCCTTCACCTCTCCAGAGATAACGGAGGGTTGGTTGGTTGTTTTGGCATCATCGAAATCCGCTCCCGGGTAATCATTCTTCGCCACTCGCTCAAATGCATAAGCGTTGATCTGTGTTTCTGTCAGCGGCTGTCCATTTGCGGTTTCAACAATCTTATAGGTATCGGCATCCAGACCACTGTTTGCAATCAACAATGCAGCACGTTCTTCAGCTTCTTTTTTGTGACGATATTGTTGCTGAGTCCCAGTGAGTGTTACAGTCTTGTTAGCTTGATCTTGCCGGAATGATACTTGTTGGTAGCCAGCAATTTTTTGCACATCAGCGACGAGTTGTTGCCACTCTTCTTCTGACAACGTACTTTTCTTGGGTTGCGGATGGTAATCCGGACGGGGCTCGTCAATCCAGACGGGTCTGAGTTGTGCCAGATTGGTATTGAGAGAAATGCCTGCCGTGAATGTGTTACCACGTTCATAGCTCAGTCTCAAACGAGCCCAATCTGTGAATGAATAGACCAGACCAATGTTCCATGGGGTGGAGACAGGCATGGCTTTCTTCCCTTGAGTGACAGGAAAATCACTTTGGTAGTTATTGCCATCATATTCCAGTTTGAACACAAGGGGATCAAATGGTGTCTGATATTCGATGCCGCCATAGACTGAAGCACATCCGGTGAACATACTATCAAGAGAAACGCTGCCAGTGGTGGCCTGATAGCCGGTACTTCTGCCACAATCGGAAGAGGTTTGGTGATCACCGGATAAATTGCCTCGGTTACCGATATATCCCCAACCCACACCGAGCGTAAAATCAAGCGGACCGAACTGTTTATTGGCTGCAATATATTCGCCATCAAATAGGCCAGTACCGCCAATATCTCGGAATCCGACGGCAATTTGGGGAAGCCAAAAGCTTTCTTCCATAAGGCTGAGTTTTACATCGGCTGATTTGTCGGTATATTTTGTGTCGCCGCTAAAAGACGCATCGTCACTATAAAGTAAATCATGGATCTGGGTATAGCGGATGGTTGTTTCCAGCCAAGGAAATAACTGGAGAGACAGCGAATAGTTAATATAGTCATCATTATTAGTGACGTTCAGTTCAAGCGCCCCTTCCGGCATCATTCTCCCACTCGGCATCTGGATTAATCCCACGCCACCGAAATCGGATTGGGAATGAGTCAGTGATGGTGGGCTAAACTCGTCTGAATAGGCACTTAGCGGTGTCAGGCCAAAGACAATCGTTGCAAGTGTCATGGAGGTATAAGTTGGCCAGGTTAAAGAACCGGATAAATGTTTCATCATGGCAATCTGTTTCTGAGTAACTCGACAACAAGGTCGTTGGGATTCTGGCTGCGATCATTGGGATAAATGACAGGGAGTTCTTCAACCGGAAGCGGGACATAAATAATCGCTCCTGGAGCGATTTCTGCAAAGGTTTGGTTCCAGTACCCTATCGGATGTTCTTCTACTTTGCCGTCGGGTTGGATCACCATAACCTTTGACATCGTTTGGTCAAATAGCCCGGCAGTTTGCGCATAATTTTTCGCATCCAGACGAGGCTGCCACGTTTGTTTTCCCGGTTTAGTGACGCCCCCCAAAACCAGCACATTTTTAGGTGTGTATTTTAGGGTAATGAGCCAGTTTCCGCTTAATTTGGGATTCAGGGACAGATGGAGACGAGTTGCATCCGGGTCAATTGTTTGAAAAATGCGTTTAGCATAATGTAAAGATTCAAGAGAACGTCTGAGTTGTGACCAGTAGAACCAAGACTTATGATAGCGTTTGCTGGCGATGGTTTTCTGTTTTGCGATGACCCCGAAAACTTGTTGTTTCAACTTAAATTCGACGTTGATGTCATAGAGGGCAGATGTGAACCAGTCGATCATACGCCAATCAGCTCCCGTTTGATTCAGCGCTCGTAAAACGACTTCATCGAGACGGGGATAATCATGGTCGGTGAGGTGGCTTGGTGGTGACGATTCAAAGTGAATTTCTACATCAGTTGATGCGGCAAATGAAACGGATGCCAATCCAGTGCTGATGTATAGGGTTAAAGAAAAGATAATTGTCCATGGCTTCATCCGTGATTGTCTCCCACGTAACGCTTGCCGAGAGAAAGAGTCAGTTTTTCTGAACCCGGGAAAATGTACTGCTCACTGGCAATCACCTCACCCGAGTGAGGACTGATCCAATAGTTATTTTGATATCGCTGTTTTATCTGGGGAATATCGACCTGTTCAACAACATGAAGCAGAGCTTGGGCCCCATTGGGCAGATGTTTGTTTTCTACATCTCCCACCGTAAAGGTAGATAGTGCTTGATAACCTGTGTGATATCCCGGAGACCAAGTTATTTTATATTGCCACGTGCGAGGGGTTGTGTCTTTTTGTAGTCCTAATACCAGAGGATCAGTATGGTTCGACTCAATATGAATGAGATTCCCTCCTTTTAGACTGACAGTTTTAATTACTCTACCCGCTTGTGTTACCAGCATCTCACGATCGGTCGATAGCCATTTGAAAATCGTCGGATGTTCTGGTGAGTGTGTTGTTTCGACCCATGTGAGAATCATCAACGCAAGTGGATTTTCTCCCATCCTGACGTACACACTTGCATAAGGAATTTGGGCAACTTTGTCGGGCGTAATTGAATGATCATCCGGTCCCCATAAAGCAGATTGGATGGTATCAGACAGATCCTGAGCATTTTGAGAGCATCCGACAAGTAAGAGTAATGATGTGAAAGATAATAAGTAACAATAATGAGAAAAACGCAAGAATTTTGTCATAGAGGTATAATTAAACCAAATAAACAACAACCGCCGAAGACGGCTGTTGTTTTTATTGAATTAACAGTCAATAACTATTGATTATTGAGGCGTTGTTACTGTTGTGGTTGTGTCATTCGAAGCGCTGACCGCAACAGCAGTCGCTGCAACAACCGCTGCAGTTGTTGCTGCAATCGTTGCACTTATACCACCAATCGCGGTACCAGTCGCTGCTGCGACACTACCAGCTGCGCCTGCTCCAGCGCCAGCACCTGCTCCAGCAGCCCCTGCTCCAGCACCGCCAGAACCAGTACCACCGGAAATAACGCCCGCGGCTGGGGCAGCACTTGCAATACCACTGAAAGCAAACATTGCCAGCAAAGTAATTGCAGTTTTCTTCATACTTATCTCCTAGGAAATAACATTAACATCGATGTTGCTCACAAAATGTACAGGAGCTTATTAAACATAATACATGTTTAAAGGTTATGTAAACTACATGGTGTGAAATTATCAATATATATTGTGCTGTTATAAAAAATCATCGTTTATTTTTGTCATATAAATAAATACATAGCGTTACATTAATATTTTCAAAAGTAACCGAATTCAGGGAGTTATTTCATTGTTTTTGTTTGATTTTTGACATGTAGGGTAACAAGCTCTGATATACATCCTCAGTGATTGAAAAAGGGGGGCTGTATCTCAAATGTTATTATCAAATGAGTGTAATAAATATAACCCCACATACGTACCAATATCCTTGTGATTTAAACTATTTAAAATTTATTGTTTTTTTGGTAGCACGTCTGGTGGGGCAAGGTATGGGTTTTATATACCAATTGCTTCATCCATCATTTGCTAAATTTGATTTTCTCTACTAAAACTATGAAACATAGGTATAAATATATGGACCTCCTGTGTTTGACTGTAAATTTATTCTTGGTGTTACAACTTGTTTTATAGGGCTGAGAGGTGAATAACACCAGTTTTAACCGTATGTCGATACTTTTAAACTATTTTTTATTTAGTCGGAAAAATACAAGTGTCAGGCCTTTATCTACATTTTTAATCCCCTGATATTGATAATGTTTTGATTATATTTACTCATGTGTGGGTATTTGTTTTGAGTACAAGGATGGGCTCTTAGCATGCTTTCTGGGAAGCCGACCCAAGGGCGGTAGCGTGCTTGAACAAATCCTCTTTCTTTTAATCATTGTCAGTTTATTGTGATGTGAGTATTCTCTTGGCTAGAAATATAATTCTAAAATTATTTTCATCTTATCTTATTGGTTTAATGCTGCTTTTTTCTTTGGAAAGTGAAGCTGCGCCTTGGTTATCCATGGATGATGCCTACCTTAAGTCTGATCTACAGATGCTGGCGGATGCCGGTCTTATTTCTGTGCCTATCAATTCTTATCCAATCCGTTGGTCTCGCCTTGATACCGATCTACAACTGATGCATATGGTTCCGCTCTCTCCGTCGCTTGAGCAAGCCTATCAACATCTCAGTTACGCATTAAGCCAAGATTCTATAGGGAGTGGCCGCAAGCATGTTGCTTTTGGGTATGCCCATGCGTCTCGGGACGACAGGAGTTTTGCAGCTCCATTGACCGCACACTGGCAGGTAAAATCGAGTTATGAACTTGTGGAGCACGACTATGCTTTTCGTGTCGCTGCAAACTATCAGCGCTCTCCGGATAAATCCGGTAGTGAAGACTCCGATTATGGGCTGGATGATAGCTATCTCGCATTGAATTGGGGAAATCTGAGTGCGACTTTCGGCAGTCTGCAACATTGGTGGGGCCCGACGTCGATTTATAATCTGGCTTGGGGACATACGCGTCGCACCGTGCCCGGTTTCAACTTGGCCTATGATGGCTATGACTGGCCGATATTTGGTAACTGGCATGTTGAAACATTCTGGGGATTCAATAAGACCTCAAACCGAAATGATAAGCAGTGGTCGAATCGATTTGAGTTCAGCCCTTTCAACCGACTGAATGTTGGTTTGGTATATCAGAAGTGGTTTGATAAACCCGACTGGGATGGATATATAACTGGCTCAGTTCAACCACAGGACGGTGAACAAGAGCAATACAGCGCTGATATCCGCCTGAGTTTACCTGTCTTGAACGTGGGAACAGTCGTGACTCAGAGTCTTTATGCACAGGGAGCCAGTTTGGTGAATGAGCGATCACTGGGGGCACTGGTTATTGGCTGGCAAAGTCAGTTCGATCTTGGTGGACAGTCGCTGCGTTGGGTTGCTGAGGTAAAGCAGTTAACCAATGATGCCAAGCAACAATGGCGAGACATGCTGTCTGATCGCACAACCCTGATTGGGCAACATAACTATCAGTCTGTCAGTGGCATGGATGTCGGGGAAGCAAAATCATTAAAACTCCTTTGGATCACGCCTGATAGCTGGGAATTGACATTACAAGGACAGAGTTACCATCAGATTGATGATGATGATGATGCTCTGAAAAAACTAACGGCTTATGTGCGTTTACCGTTGGTAAATAGTCGTCTGACATTGGGCTCTGATTTCATGCCGGATACCAAAAATAATCAAACCGATAAATGGAATTACTGGGTTCACTGGGACTTTCGTTTTTAATCGATTCACTATCAATTGTTTGAACATTGGATGAACTTGATGAGATATATTCTATTCAGATTAATCATAGTTTTTTTTGTTTCCTTTAGTAGTTTTTCTTCTTGGTCTGCCAATTTCACCGCCTCACAACTTGCCCAGTTCAAGCAGCTATCACCAGCACAGCAGCAGGCATTGGCCCGGCAATATGGTGTTGATCTATCAATCTTAATGGCGTCGGATAAAGCTGAAGATATATCTCAGCCAGTACAGACGATACAGCCGAGATACATCGATGAACAACAAAAAACAACAGAGGGTGACACTCAAAAAACAGCGAAAGAAGGAGAGGATGATGCGGCTGAACAGTTAGTTAACTTTGGTTATGATTTATTCTCGGGTCAGCCTTCAAGCCATACTCCTGTTGATGATTTACCGGTTCCGAATAACTATCTGATTGCTGCCGGTGACGAAATTAATGTGCAACTGTTCGGAAGTCAAAATAATAGTTACAGTCTCAATGTCTCTCGGGATGGAAGTATTCAATTCCCCAATTTAGGTCCGATTCATGTTGCTGGACAGACATTTAGTGAGTTAAAAGCGAATCTGACTGAACGCATCAAAAAACAAATATTGGGCATTGATGTAGCTATTTCTCTTGGTTCATTACGGATCATGCAAGTTTATGTGGCAGGGGATGTATATCAACCGGGCGCCTACAATATTCCGAGTTTGGCAACCGTGACTCAGGCTCTAATTGCTGCTGGTGGATTTAGCAAAAGTGGTTCGTTGCGAAATGTCACGGTTCGTCGAGAGAATAAAGTGATCGCCCAGTTAGATTTATATAACTTACTTTTGCAAGGCAATAATCTGAGTGATATTCGTCTACAGTCGGGTGACACTGTATTTGTTGCAGCCAAAGGTCCCTCTGTCAGCATTCGGGGAGAGATTCGTCGTCCTGCCGTTTATGAAATAAAGTCGGGAACGACCATGAAGCAACTGATGAAGCTTGCCGGAGGAAGTAAAGCGAGTGCTTACTTGCCTCAGCTTCAGGTGAAGCGTTATCAGAAAAATGGGATTCATATCCATACGCTTGATTTAACCAATGGTAAAGATAAGCAATTTGTCTTGCAAGATGGTGACGATATTACGGTGAATCCAATTAGTGACGTCTTGAAAAATGCAGTAATTGTGAGAGGGGCTGCTATTCGGCAAGGCGCGTATGCATATTCTCAGGGCATGAGAATTTCAGATTTATTCTCTTCAGCGGATGATCTTGCACCGAATGCTGATCTGGATTATGCGCTCATTGTGCGTGAAACGGGGCATAAACATGGCATTAAAGTTTTACAATTCAGTCTGAATAATGCCATCAATATGGCGAACTCATCCGATGATCTTGTACTACAGGCCAATGACCAATTATTTGTTTTTGCCACGGATCTCTCCTTGAATGAATGGAAAACTGAATCCGTAAAACAACAACCAACGACATCGGGTGATTTATTTACTCATTCAGAAGAGCAGAAAGAAAAGGAGGGGATGCAGAAAGATTCCTCCAAAAAACGAGATGCATTGACAGGGATTGAACTGGTTGATAGTGAAAAACCTAAATTAGCGGTACAAGACAGCGATAAAGATGTGCAGGAAATGCAAAACAGCGATCCTGCATCTCGCTCGCGATTATTAGAACCTTTGATTAGTCGTTTACAGCTACAGGCTGTCAATGGTGAAAGAGCGAAAATTTATGAAATTAGCGGTGCTGTTCGTTACCCGGGCGTATATCCACTCGTTGAAAACGGAAGTCTAAAAGATGCCATTATGGCCGCGGGTGGATTACTGGAGTCTGCTGCTAAAGATGAGGCAGAATTATCTCGCGTTATTTCGATGCCAGGTACGATTGCGATTCATCACCAGACATTTGATTTAATCAAAGCGCTGACTAATCCCCATGAAAATTTTCTACTCGAATCGAAAGATCGGGTTGTTGTACAACGCAAAACGAACTGGAAGACCAATAATATTGTTGAGATTCAGGGAGAAGTCATGCATCCCGGAAGCTATACAATCAATCAAGGAGAGACGATTCAAGATTTAGTGAGGCGTTCTGGAGGGCTTTCCCAATTTGCCTATCCACAAGGTGCTGTCTTTAGTCGTGAGGTTCTCCGTTTACAAGAAGAGCAGCGGATGAAAATGGTGACCAATAATCTCCGACAAGAGATCGCTTCACTGACACTCCGACGTCAAAGTAGTGCTGCAACATATACCTCATCTCCGACAGAAGCGATGAAAGTTGTCGATGATTTGTTGGATATTCCTGCGATTGGACGTTTAGTTATTGATCTACCTAATATTTTATTGGGCAATGCTCAAGACGACGTCATGCTTGAAGATGGTGATAAGCTTTATATTCCTCCAAGAAGAAATACGATCTCGGTACTTGGTCAGGTACAAATCGCAAGTAACTTTACATTCAAACCTGGTCTTTCTGTCGAGAAATACATTGGCTTAGCCGGTGGGGAGAAAAAACAAGCGGATACTGATCGTGTGTATGTGATTCGAGCCAATGGTGCAGTGATGTTACCGAATCAGTCTCACTGGTTCGTTCGCGCTGAGAAATCTTTAGAGCCCGGAGACACGATTGTTGTTCCGATAGATACAGATTATCTGGACGGTTTAAGTACATTTAGTACTGCAACACAAATGATGTATCAGATAGGTGTCGCATGGAATGCAATTAAATGATTGATTTTTTTTAATAGTAATCAATATACATTGTGAGTCAGTGACGATAGACGTTTGGGAATCAGAAGGGCAATGACTATTTATGACTGAACATAAAAGCCAACGAATTATCGATCTTCCGGAAGCTAGGTCTCCGATATCACAGTCAAAAGAAATGAATGATGAGATAGATTTCAGCGTGTTGTTTGCTGTATTGTGGCACGCCAAATGGTTCATTATCAGCTGTACCTTATTTTTCGCAATTGTCGGGGGCATTTATGCATTTATGAAGCCTGATATTTATCGGGCTGATGTTCTGCTCACGCCAACGACAGATGATACAACGTCTCAGCTCGAATCTGTTGCAAGTCGATTTGGAGGCTTGGCATCGCTAGCTGGTATTAATGTTGGTAATGGTTATTC
This sequence comes from Vibrio gazogenes, assembly GCF_002196515.1. Taxonomy (NCBI): domain Bacteria; kingdom Pseudomonadati; phylum Pseudomonadota; class Gammaproteobacteria; order Vibrionales; family Vibrionaceae; genus Vibrio; species Vibrio gazogenes. The sequence continues at coordinate 2,169,082 of NZ_CP018835.1, forward strand.
AGGAGTACAAAAAGCGTTGTATGCTATACAAGTACTTCAATCTCGAAAATTTATCGGAAACTTTATTCTGAAACATAATTTATTAGTTCCTTTAATGGCTGCAGAAGGATGGAATAAAGAGAGTGAGAAGCTAATATATAATCCCGATATATACGATGTAAAGAGCAGTCAATGGGTGAGTGAAGAAGGAAGCGTCATCAAGCCGAAATTGCTTGTCGCCATCCATTATTTTAATCGAGAAATATTACAGATTGATATTGATACTGAGACAAAAATGATCACAATTAGTGTTGACTTTTATTCTCCGTACATATCTCAGCAGTGGGTGAATTGGTTAGTAGAAGATTTAAATCATGAGATTCGCCTTCAGGATATGACTGATGCTCAGAATAGTATCAATTATTTAAATCAGCAGATTCTTCAGACAAGTTTGGCTGATACTCGTTCAATGTTATATCAGCTGGTTGAGCAACAGATAAAGAAATTAATGTTAACCGAAGTCCACCAAGAATACGTTCTTAAAACTGTAGATCCGGCGGTAGTTGCTACTGGCCCAGTTAAACCAAGACGATTATTAATTATAGCAATTGCATGTGTACTGGGTGGATTTATTGCTGTATTCATTGTTTTCGTTAGACAGTTAATTATTAACAATAAAATAAATAATAATTCTCAACAGTAATATGGGTTATAGCACGGTTAGTTCATATAATTCTGTAAGGTGTTTATTTTTTCAGAATGATATTTCTATGTAATAAATTTCTTTGATGTCCGTAGAATAATAACTATTGGAGTGATTTATGAAGGCTGTTATTTTAGCTGGTGGATTAGGTACTCGGCTAAGTGAAGAAACAGTGATCAAGCCGAAACCAATGGTTGAAATTGGTGGGAAGCCTATTCTTTGGCATATCATGAAAATATATTCTTTTTATGGTGTAAATGAGTTTATTATTTGCTGCGGTTATAAAGGGTATGTGATTAAAGAATATTTTGCGAATTACTTTATGCACATGTCGGATATTACTTTTGATATGGCAAAAAATCATATGCATGTCCATCATAAACGGGCTGATCCTTGGAAAGTTACATTAGTGGATACCGGTGAGGAATCAATGACCGGGGGACGGTTGAAACGTGTTCGAGAGTATATTAAGGATGAGTCTGACTTTTTCTTTACCTATGGTGATGGTGTTGCCGATGTCAATATTGCCAAGACATTGGATTTTCATCGTTCCCACGGCAAGCTTGCGACACTGACAGCCACTTATCCTCCCGGGCGTTTCGGTGTTCTTACGATAGAGCAAGATTCAGTGCGTTCATTTCAGGAAAAACCGAAAGGGGACGGGGCTATGATTAATGGTGGTTTCTTTGTCCTCTCCCCTAAAGTTATTGACTTGATTGATGACGATCAAACCACTTGGGAACAAAACCCATTGAATCAGCTGGCTGCGGATGGGGAATTAATGGCCTATCGACATGACGGTTTCTGGCAACCTATGGATACGCTGCGTGACAAAATGAAACTCGAGGAATTATGGGAGACACGCCAAGCTCCATGGAAACTGTGGGAGTAGTGATATGGCAAATCCATTATTCTGGAAAGGAAAGAAAGTATTTATAACGGGCCATACCGGTTTCAAAGGGAGCTGGTTGACATCATGGCTGGCTTTGATGGGAGCGCAAGTCAAAGGCTTTTCTCTTGAAGCGCCTACGACACCAAGCCTATTCCATGTTGCAAAGCTTGATGAGTTGTGCTCAGAGCACCAGATTGGTGATATCCGTAATTACCAGCAACTCTGTCAGGCCATCAAAACCTTTCGTCCTGATATTGTGATTCATATGGCTGCTCAGCCGTTGGTACGATATTCCTATGAAAATCCCATTGAAACATATCAAAGTAATGTGATGGGGACGGTTCATCTACTGGATGCGGTTCGGCAAATTGATTCTGTCCGTGCGATTGTCTGTGTAACCAGTGATAAATGTTATGAGAACCGTGAATGGGTGTGGGGATATCGTGAAGTTGACTCTATGGGAGGATATGACCCTTATTCTAATAGTAAGGGATGCTCCGAGTTAGTTATCAGCGCATACCGTAATTCTTATTTTAATCCTGATAATTATGCCAGACATGGTGTTGCAATTGCCTCAGCCAGAGCTGGTAATGTCATCGGTGGAGGAGACTGGGCATCAGATCGGTTAATCCCTGATGTGTTAAAGGCATTTGCACAACGACAAGAAGTTGAGATTCGTAGCCCGAATGCGATCCGGCCTTGGCAGCATGTCCTTGAACCTTTATCCGGATATTTGACATTAGCGGAAAAGTTATATGAGCAAGGGGCTGACTATAGCGGCGGGTGGAATTTTGGCCCTTATAGTGCCGATGTCCGTCCCGTTCAATATATTGTTGATAAACTCGCTCAGTTCTGGGGGAATGGCGCATCATGGAGAGTGACAAAAGGCGAACATCCTCATGAGGCTCATTACTTAAAATTAGATTGCTCTAAAGCAGCTCAACTACTTGATTGGCATCCTCGTTGGAATTTATCCAAAAGTTTAAAAGATATTGTGAATTGGCACCATGCATGGTTAGGTGGTGAAAATATGCAAGATTATGGTTTGAATGAAATTAAAAATTATATCGAGAGCAGAGATTAAGCATGACTGAGCAAGAACTACGAACTCAAATTGCAGAATTAGTGAGCCAATATGCTGAACAAAAATATCAACATAAGGCTTTTAACTCGGGTACAGATGTTATCCCTCCTTCTGGTAAAGTTCTTGGTAAAGAAGAGCTTCAATATATGGTTGAAGCATCCTTAGATGGCTGGTTGACAACAGGTCGGTTTAATCGAGCTTTTGAGAAAAAATTAGGCGAATTCTTTGGTGGGGGACATGTATTGACAACGACGTCAGGCTCTTCTGCGAATTTATTAGCAATGACAGCACTGACATCACCAAAGCTAAAGGAGCGTGCCCTCAAACCAGGGGACGAAGTGATTACTGTGGCTGCAGGATTCCCAACAACTGTGAACCCCATTATTCAGAATGGATTAATTCCCGTCTTTGTTGACGTAGATATACCAACTTATAATGTGGATGTGCGGTTAGTTGACGCTGCTGTAACAGAAAAAACCAAAGCAATCATGATTGCACACACATTAGGAAATCCATTTAATCTCAAGGAAATTAAGCAGATTGCGGTCAAATATAACTTGTGGCTTATTGAAGACTGCTGCGATGCTTTAGGAACACTTTATGATGGCAAGCATGTTGGTACTTTTGGTGATATAGCAACGGTAAGTTTTTACCCAGCTCACCATATTACTATGGGTGAAGGTGGTGCAATTTTTACTCAGTCAGGTAAATTAAGACGAATTATCGAATCATTTAGAGACTGGGGAAGAGACTGCTACTGTGACCCAGGGTGTGACAATACTTGTGGACAACGTTTTTGCCAGCGATTGGGAACGCTACCTTATGGTTATGACCATAAGTACACTTATTCGCATTTAGGTTACAATCTTAAAATTACAGATATGCAAGCTGCTTGCGGATTAGCTCAACTTGACAAATTGCCGGGATTTATTCGAAAACGGAAAGAAAACTTTATCTATTTAAAGGAAAAATTACAGGGTTGTATTGATTTTATTGAATTACCCGAGGCTACAAATAATTCAGAACCGTCTTGGTTCGGATTTCCTATTACATTAAAAGAAAGTGCAGGAGTAAATCGTGTAGAGTTGATTGAATTTTTAGATGAAGCCAAGATAGGGACACGACTATTATTTGCTGGGAATTTGACTCGTCAACCTTATTTTTCGGATGTAAATTATAGAGTCGTTGGCGAGTTAATCAACACTGACAGGATTATGAATCAAACATTCTGGATTGGTTTGTATCCTGGACTAGATATAATTCATTTTGACTATATTGCTCATAAATTTGAAGAGTTTTTTGGGCTGAGTTATTCATAATAATATGAGAATTATAATCCTAGGGGTAAATGGCTACTTGGGGATAAAATTAGCCCAGTATTTATCAAAAAAAAACAATTCTATAGTTGGGTTGGTTAGACATCCATTTTCTAGTGAATATTGTCAAGTTGTCAATATAAATCATCCTGAATGGAAACAATCTATTTTAAATTTCAATCCAGATTTAATTATTAATACAGTAACATGCTATGGAAGAAATGGAGAGTCAATCAATGAAATTTTAGAGGCGAATGTTACGTTCCCTATAAAAATCATCGATAGCATACTTGAAGAAAATAAAAATTTCAGGATTATTAATTGTGGGAGTAGTTTACCCAAAAATATAAACTTGTATTCTCTAACAAAACATCATCTCAACGAAATTTTTATTCATTATGCATACCTACACAATATGGATTATATTAATCTTAACCTGGAAGGGTTTTATGGGGTTCAGTGTCATAATTCATTTATTAATCATATTTTTCAACTATGTATGCGTGGTGATGAAATTAAATTAACACTCGGGGAACAATATAGGGATTATATATATATAGAAGACTTATTGACCGCAATTGAAGCAGTGATACAACACATTCATCAATTTAGTGGATATGATAAAATAGACATAGGTACAGGTAATTCAATACAAATAAAGAAACTAGTAGAGAAAATATGTAATCTGACAGGTTATAATAAAGAACCTTTGTATGGTGCATTGAAATATAGAGATCATGAGCTAATGAAAAGCTGTGCTGATATCAGTACATTGTCTAGTCTAGGGTGGGAAGCATCATATAATATAGATAGTGGGTTATCTGAACTATACTTGAATGAATTTAAGGGATTTTTTTGAAAGATAAAATAATTTTATCTGTATTTAATTCAGGATGGCTTGTTCTGGATAAATTTGTTAGATTGATAATTGGTGTCCTTGTAAATATATATTTGGCAAGGGAAATGGGAGCAGAGTATTATGGTGAAGTTAGCTACGCTATTGCTTTTGTTGCTTTTTTTGATGCAATCAATCTTCTTGGGTTAGATCAAATTGTTGTTAGAGAGTTAAGTCAGTTCAAAGATAATAAAAAGTTTATATTGAATGTTACTGTATCTCTAAGACTTATTTCTGCATTTTTAAGTTTTTTACTGAGTATTCTTTTTGCATTTTATCTTGGAAAAAATATCTTAGCAATTGCTATAGTATCTTGTGGTTTAATATTTTCATTAGGTAATGTTTGTGATTTGTTTTTTCAAAGTGAGATTAAAAGCAAATATACAGTAATTGCTAAAATGATTGCTTATGTTTTTTCTGCATTATTTAAGGTTTTTATTATATGGTATGGTGGTTCAGTTTCTTTTTACTTAATTGCTGTCCCTCTAGAAATTATAACGATAAGCTTTATTTTGATATATCTACTCTATCGTAAATATAAATTAGTATTTGTAATACACTTACCTAAATTTCGATATAATAGTTATTATCTAGAAATATTAAGAGAATCTTTCCCTTTAATGATCTCTAACCTTGCAGTGATAACATTTATGCGTTCTGGGATTATGACCGTAGAATATTTTTTAGGAAATCGAGCTGTTGGATTATACTCTGTTGGGGCAAATCTTGCTGAAATGATATTTTTTGTTCCAAGTATTATAGTGATAAGCTTTTCCCCTATTCTAGCAAGTTTGTCTAAAAACAATAAAGAACGATATTTTTTATTATATCAACGGTTAATGTTTGTTTTTTGGTGGGGCAGCTTTTTTAGTATTTTGCTCTATGGAAGTTTATTGTACTATCTGATTCCTTTTTTATATGGTGCTGATTTTTATTTAAGTAAATATATATTTATCGTTCATCTATTATCTTTTTTACCTGTGTGTATAGGGTGTTGCCAAACGATTTGGGTTATCAATGAGAAAAAACCTAAGATAATATTAATTCAAACTATAGTAGGAGCTTTATTAGCTTTGGTTTTAAATATTTACCTTGTTCAGTCTATGGGGGTTATTGGTGCTCCAATTGCAATATTAATTGCCCAGATTGTTCAATCATTTGTTGTTAATTATTTTTTCTGTAAAGATTTATTTGTATTTACTTTCCGTTCACTTCTGTGGAGATGATATGTTAAGCATTTGTATTCCTACTTTGAACAGACCCTATTATTTATTTAAAGCACTTTACTCTATCTATCATCAGGAAGAAAGTATAATACCTTTTGAAATATGTATATCTAACAATTTTTCAGATTATGATTACACCGAAGTAGAACTATATATACAACAACTCAATGAAAAACATAGAAATATAAAATACGTCAAACAAGAAGAACGACTATCTTTAGATAAACATATGCACTTTGTGATCAATATGTCAGAAGGCGATTATGTCTACTTATTAGGTGATGATGATTATTTCAAAAAAAATGCTTTTATTATTTTAGATAAACTTATTCATGATGATATTGATTTAGCTGTCGTTAATGCAAACTGGATAGATGGTAAGGGGAAATTAATTTCACCAGTACATTCAGAACCTGTGAATATTGAAGGTCTGTCGAAGTATGAAAAATACCTACATCTTTATAATAAATGCACTTATGGTGCTCTTCTGATAAGAAAGTCACTATTTTCTGATAATAATTTTAAAAAATTATATAATACGTCACATGCTTATGGTTGTTTTTGGATTGAGCTGCTAAACAATGATACACCAAGAAAAATTACATATCAAAGTGGTAATGTCTGCGTTAATCTGAGAGCAGCTGAAAAAAGTTATAATTTAGTGGATGTTATTTTTAATGATGTTAATCTATTTTTTGTTGAATTAATAAATAGTATTAACTCTGAGGAAGGAAAAGACGCTGTATTAGAAGCATATAGACAGTATAAGGAAAGTAATTCTAGTATCCGATTTTTATGTGGGTTACAAAAAAGAGGTGTAGCTATATCGCAGATGAAATATACCAATAATAATGATAACTCACTTGTTTTTAAAGTGAAGAAGCTACTTTCTTATGCTATATTTAAATTACTTGTTCTTACTAGAATTGTTAATCTATGAAAATTGACTTTATTGTTGTTGGTGCTACTAAATCGGGAACGACTTCTTTATGTCACTATTTGAATGATCATCCGGATATTTTTATCCCAGATGTAAAAGAGTGCCATTTTTTCTAAACTAGATAAAGATTTCAAAAGAGCGGGTTCATATAGTCAATCTATAACAGGATATATTGATAAATTTGAGAATATAAAAATATACACTTATGAGCACCTTCGTAATTTAGGCGTAATTTAGATTGGCTACTGAATGATATCTGTTCATTTTTGAATGTCGATGAAAAGTCGTGGTGTGGAGAATTTTAATGAATCAGATAAACCTTGATCTAAGTTTATTCATAATTTTTCAAATGGTAGAGTAATTTTGTTAATACAATTAATCTTGTTGTTAAATTCTTAATTTATAAATCGTTAATGAATAGAATTAAAAGAAAAGTAAGTGATGCAAATCTAATTCGAGAATCTATAAAGTCTGAAGATAAAAATTATCTGATTGATTATTATAAAAGTGATATTCATAAGCTTGAGGCAATCATTAGAAAGGATTTATCTAATTGGTTAGAGGATTTATTTTTAAGGGAATATATGTGTAAATGTCCAATCGATTCTAACGAGGTGAATTTTATTTTCCAAAAGAAAATTTTGGGGAAATACGATGTGAATTATTACAAATGTAGCCATTGTGGAATTATAAAAACAGAGACGCCTTATTGGCTTGATGAAGCATACAGTGATGCAATTGCTAACTCGGATATCGGTCTGTTAGACAGAAATAATTATAATGCTAAAATGGTTTTGACAATTTTAAGTATTTTAAATCGTATTCATGAGAGAGTCGTTGATAGTGCCGGGGGATATGGCATTTTAACAAGATTGCTGCGAGATCGAGGTATTCATTGTTACTCTTCAGATAAGTATTGTGAAAATCTGTTTTCGAGTGACTTTTGTGGTGATCACGTCGAGAATATAAATGTATTATTAGCTTTTGAGGTGATGGAACATTTATCAAACCCAATAGAATTTTTGAGTGAGAACATAGATAAATATAATCCGGATTTGTTGATATTTTCGACTCAGACTTTTGTTGATAACCCTCCTTTAAATTGGTGGTATTACTCATTTCATACAGGGCAGCATGTCATCTTTTATCAACAGAAATCACTTGCTATGCTCGCAAATGAGTTTAACTTAAAATACTATATGATTAATGATTATTATCATCTTTTTTCTAGAGATACAATAAGCTCGGCGAAACTATTTCTTATAAAAAATAAAATGGCTAGAAAAATTATTCATATCTTTTGTGAAAGAATATCTAAGTCAAGAAGTCTCTTACAAAGTGATTATAATAAAATAATATCTAAATAGTGGATGTATGATTAGATTAAAAAGGTGTAGTTTAAAAATATATTACTCTTTAGCTTTTTATATATCAAAACTGTATGTAGTAGTCAGTATTTTTTTTCTAAAAAAGAGCATACCCAAGAAAAATTCTCTGGTTGTTTTTAAGCCGGATGCTATGGGGGATTATGTACTATTAAGGAACTTTTTATATCATCTTGAAAAAATCAATTATAAAATAGTTTTAATTGGAAATGATTCTTGGATGGAAATTGCACAATATTGTGATTCTGTTTTTATTGACCAATTTTTTCCATTAAATCGTAAAAAATTTATAAGAAATTTTTTATATAGAACCAAAATATTATCTCAGTTAGGAATGTTAAATAATGTAGAGACGGTTTTGTATCCTTGCTATAGCAGAGAAGGATATCCCCTTGAAGACATCGTTAAAGCTATTCCGGCATCCAGCAAGATAGCATGGTTTGGTGATCTCTTAAATCAGAATCAGAAACGTCGTGAAAAAACTCAGTCTTTGTATACCAAACTGTATCATGATGATGATATTGTTTTTGAATTTGAAAGAAATCGTCAGTTTTTTACTCGGTTTTTAGAAAGGGAACTCACACATGTACGGCCTTATCTAGATGCTCTAGTGGAGTCTTCTTTGACTTTACCTAAACGATATGCATTTATTTTTATTGGTGCTAGTGCGACATTTCGGCAGTGGTCGGTTGAAAAGTATGCTGAAGTGGCAAAATATATCTACCATAAATACGGATTTGAGATTATTTTGGGCGGCTCTCCTAACGACATTATTTTAGGGAAGCATTTAGAAAACCTATTATATACCACATGCCCGTGTGTCAACTATGTAGGAAAAACAACGCAGGTGGAATTGGTTGAACTCATTGCTCGTTCAACACTGATTTTATCGAATGAAACTGCTATTCCGCATATTGCTGTGTCTTTACAACATCCGAATATCTTCGTCGTTTCCAATGGAAATCATTATGGTCGCTTCACACCATACCCAAATGACTTATGTGATCGATATTTTGCAATCTATCCCCCAGAACTGGAGGAGATTAGCGATGAAAAAGAGAAGATTGCAAGATTTGGCCGTGGAAGCTTACTTGATATACAAAGAGTTACGTCGAAGAGTGTCATTAAGAAAATCTCCGAATATATTAAACTATAAGATATTTTATGATGAAAAAAGCATTAATTACCGGTATTACCGGTCAGGATGGTTCTTATCTCGCAGAATTATTACTGAAAAAAGGATATGAAGTTCATGGTCTTAAAAGACGTGCTTCATCATTTAATACGCAACGAATCGATCATTTATATCAGGATCCGCATGACGTAGATCCAAAACTGAAACTTCACTACGGTGATTTGACAGATAGCTCGAATTTAACTCGAATTCTAGAGCAAATTCGTCCTGATGAAGTCTACAATCTCGGCGCACAGTCTCATGTTGCAGTATCATTTGAGTCCCCAGAATATACTGCAGATGTTGATGCTATGGGAACATTACGTTTATTAGAAGCTATTCGTTTTCTTGGGCTGGAAAAAACAACGCGTTTTTATCAGGCTTCAACATCCGAGTTATATGGTTTAGTGCAAGAAATTCCTCAAAGAGAAACAACTTCTTTCTATCCTCGTTCTCCTTACGCTGTGGCTAAACTGTATGCTTATTGGATTACCGTCAACTACCGGGAAAGCTACGGTATGTACGCTTGTAATGGCATTTTATTTAATCACGAGTCTCCTCGGCGGGGTGAAACATTTGTTACCCGAAAGATCACACGAGGCCTTGCAAACATCGCTCAGGGATTAGAAACGTATCTTTATATGGGCAATATGGATGCTTTACGCGACTGGGGCCATGCGAAAGATTATGTTGAAATGCAATGGTTGATGCTTCAACAGGAGCAGCCAGAAGATTTTGTGATTGCAACAGGCGTTCAATATTCTGTGCGTCAGTTTATTTCATGGAGTGCTGCTGAGCTTGGTATTGAACTTGAGTTTCAAGGTAATGGTACGGAAGAGGTTGGAGTCATCAAATCAATTCAAGGTGATAAGGCTCCATCGGTTAAAGTTGGTGATGTTATTGTTCGTGTTGACCCTCGTTACTTCCGCCCTGCAGAGGTTGAAACATTGCTGGGTGATCCGAGTTATGCAAAACAGAAATTAGGCTGGGAGCCAACAACAACGGTTCAGGAAATGTGCTCAGAGATGATTGCTGAAGACCTAAAAATTGCTCAGCAACATGCGTTTATGAAAGCAAACGGATTTGAAGTCCCTGTTTCTCTGGAGAACTGAAATGAAAAATTTAAATGCCCGGATCTTTGTAGCCGGCCACAATGGTATGGTTGGAAATGCTATTGTTCGTCAATTACAGCGTCAAGGGTATCAACACATTGTGACTCGTTCTTCTACAGAATTGGATCTAAGAAATCAGGCTCAAGTTGCAGCTTTTTTTGCTGGGCAGCAGATCGATGAAGTCTACCTTGCCGCGGCTAAAGTCGGTGGAATCCATGCGAATAACACATATCCTGCTGATTTTATTTACGATAATTTGATGATTGAAACGAATGTTATCCATCAAGCCTACGTGAATGGTGTCAAGAAGCTGCTGTTTCTCGGTTCTTCCTGTATTTACCCGAAACTGGCAGAGCAGCCGATGCACGAGTCAGAGCTTTTGAATGGGTATCTTGAACCGACAAATGAGCCTTATGCAATTGCCAAAATTACCGGTATCAAGTTGTGTGAGTCGTATAATCGTCAATATGGTGTGGATTATCGTAGTGTGATGCCAACGAATCTTTATGGCCCGGGAGATAATTATCATCCGGAGAACAGTCATGTTGTTCCTGCACTGATTCGTCGTATTCATGAAGCAAAACTATCTGGATTAGAAGAAGTTGTGATTTGGGGCACCGGAACACCGAAGAGAGAGTTCCTGCATGTCGATGATATGGCTGAGGCCTGTGTCTTTGTCATGAATTTGGATGACACTATTTATCAAGAAAACACCCAGCCAATGCTCAGTCATATTAATGTGGGAACCGGGCTGGATTGTACAATTCTGGAACTTGCTCAGAAGATTGCAAAAGTTGTTGGATTTCAGGGACAAATTACAACTGATCCGACTAAACCGGATGGAACGCCTCGTAAACTCATGAGTGTTGAACGCTTGAAAGCACTGGGGTGGCAGGCTCAAATCGATCTTGAAAGTGGTTTAAGCAATGCTTATCAATGGTTTGTTGAGCATCAGCAAGAGTTAAGAGGTATCTAGGTGTTACAGACTCGTATTGAAGGTGGGCGGGAGTTGACTGATGGCGTCAAGCAAGGGACTCCTGAACAGCCGCTGATTACTATTATTACCTCAACGTTTAATGCGGCAAAGGACTTACATTGGACGATAGAGTCTATTCGGGCTCAGAATTATCCGAATATTCAGTGGATCATTGCCGATGGTGCCTCAACGGATGGGACTGTTGAAATTCTTCAGCAAAATGAAGATATTATAGATTATTGGTTTAGTGAGCCGGATAAAGGTATATATCATGCGTGGAATAAAGCTCTTCCGTACATAAAAGGTGAGTGGGTTCAGTTTCTTGGAGCAGGAGATGAGTTGACAGATAGCTCTGTCTATCAAAATATTTCTGTTGAACTAAGGAACTATGTTAATCAATATGATCTTATCTATGGTTCTATTGAGATCATTAGCTATGAAAGTAGGAGATATATCGAAAGGATTGGAGAGTCTTGGAGTTCGTTGAGGTTTCAATGGCAGGGTTTTAGACCCGCACTCCCCGTGCACCCTGAAGTATTTCATAAAGCTTCCATCTTTATAAATGGTCATGAATTTGACGAAAAATATAAAATAGCAGCTGATTCAAAGCTATTATTGGAAGTTATTAATAACGATAATATTGTATTTGTTGATAGAGATATTGTTCGAATGCCTTTTGGCGGGGTGTCTACAGATATTTCCCATTCTTTATTGGTGAGAAAAGAACTGGTTTCTATCTGTCAAGATTTAAATATTAGTCAGGATGGTTTTTCTTATATATGGTGTTCTATTAAAGAATTCTCTAAATATATAATATTCAAAGTTTTAGGACGGCGATTTTTTTTAAATATGATGGACGTTGCAAGATTTTTTTGTGGAAGGCGTCGCAAGTGGACAGTAAAATAGATGATGGTTAATATACTTAATTCAATATCGATAACTCTTGTTTTACAATTTTTCACTTGTCTCTTTCTTTGCATTTTTTTTATTTTTATTGTAAAAAAAAGTGCAGTTAATATATATGATCCATTGTTTTATTTTTTCGTTATTTTTCTGATTCCAGCAATTTTTGGATTATTTTTAAGTGGTATTTTTTGGGGGACGTTTACATACTTTTTAATATGTTCACTTATATTTGTATATGTGATTATTATTTTATTATTTAGACCTGTGCGGGATGTTAATCTGGAAGATAACTTACCAAAAGATTTTCAATTTATTCTTTTGTTTTTTTTTCTTATGATAACTATCTCTAATTTTTATATTAATGTTTATCTTTCGGGAAATATACCTCTGTTCTCTACTCAAGGAGTTGAAAATAGATTTTTAGCCACTCAAAATAGTCGAGTTTTATACTGGATGAATTTGTCTGTAAACACTATCCCACTAGTTTTATTTGCAATTAGTAGTTATCGGAGAGTTCGTCTTTTTGCTTTTTTCTCTTTTATTGTGGCATTTATTATATCTTTGATGATGGCCTCAAAAGGCGCTATTCTCTCGTTTGTTATTATGGAAATACTGGTTCTTTTTGTATCTAAAGCTAGAAATGATGTGAAAAGATTTAGATATCATAAAAAAATATCTTATCTGATCATAATTTTAACGATGTTAGTTATTCCTATATATCTTGTTAAAATTGGTGTTGGTCATGGTAGTGATGAGGTAATAAGAACTATTATAGTTAAACTATTAATAAGATTTTTTTATGCATTTGATCAATTGATACCAGCCTCGCAACTTGATTTATTGAATAATCAATATATGCCTGATTCTCAGATTGGACTGAATTTAATACAATATCAGTTTCTGTCTTATTATAAGTCTATTTCTGGTATGTCAGTTGAGTATAATTCTATTGGTGAATTTATTATATATAAATTATATGGACAAACATATTCTAGCCCCCATGCTTATCCAAATTCTAATCTGATCTTAGAATGTCTGCTTACTAGTGGGATTATTCTTGGTAGTATTTTCTTTATTATTGAAGTCTCTGCTTTTCTTTTTATGAGAAAGCTTGTTTTGAGTAAAAGTATTAATACATTTTCAATAATATTTGTAGTCGCGATTGTTTTTGCTCCATACGATATTTTCTTATCTGGATATGAGTGGATAAATAGATTTATATTTTTAACTGTTTATATATTTATCTCATGGGCAATTTATTATCTTCTAGCAAATGTTTCTCAAAGAATGAAATTATGAATATTTATGTTAACAGTCGAGTATTGAGTGGGCCATTTAGTGGTGTGTCACGATATTTGAAAAATATTTTAAGTGAACTAGATGATAATCATCCATATATAACTTGTGACTCCGATTGTAGAGGCGTTAAAGGCCATTTATGGGAGCAACTACTCCTACCTAAATCATTAGATACCGGTTCATTATTATGGAGTCCGAGTAATACTGGACCTTTATATATAAAAAGTAGACATGTGGTTACAATACATGATCTTGCTCCACTAGATAATCCTGAGTGGACATCATTCAAGTTTCGAACATACTATTCATTGCTATTACCAAGGTTGCTAAAAAAAGTTGATCATATAATTACCATTTCGAACTTTACAAAATCTAGAATAATAGAACATGCAGGTGTTAATGAAAGTAAAATAAGTGTTATATATAATGGTGTTTATGGGGGTGAACTTATAAACTATGACGCTGATACTTTTTCTGAAGAAAAAATTAGATTAGGAATAGATAAAAGAAGGTATGTTTTATCAGTTTCATCTATTGAACCAAGAAAGAACATTAAAGGTATTTTAGCTGCCTGGTCAAAAATAGTTGATTTCATTGATGATGATATTTGGTTAGTGTTTGTTGGAAAAGCTAACCCTCATATTTTTTCTGATATTGGCATAAAGAACATTCCTAAAAGAGTTAATTTTGTTGGTTTCGTAGAAGATCGGTGGTTACCTTTTCTTTATAAGTTTTCCGAGGCTTTTATTTATGTCCCTTTCTATGAAGGTTTTGGTTTGCCTCCGTTAGAAGCGATGTCTCATGGCTCACCAGTTATAACAAGTAATTGCACATCATTACCAGAAGTCGTGGGTAACTCAGCACTATTAGTCAATCCCTATTGTATTGATGAGATAGCTCAAGGGTTGAAATCTATATTAAGTGATCGTCATTTAAGAAATGAGTATGCTAGAAAAGGATATGAGCAATCTAATAAGTTCTCATGGAAGAGCACAGCAGAAGAAACTTATTCAGTATTAATGAATCACACATGAGGTAACTTTTGAAAGTAGCAATTATCCATTATTGGTTAGTCAATCTTCGTGGTGGTGAGAAAGTGTTGGAGGCTCTGTGTGAATTATATCCACAAGCTGATATTTACACTCATGTTTATCATGCTGAGGTATTTAAGGACAGTATTATTTCAAGACATAATGTCTATCAAAGTTTTATCAGCAAGTTGCCCAGAGCCAGAAAGTGGTATCAGAGTTATTTACCATTGATGCCATTAGCATTAGAACAATTCGATCTTTCTGATTATGATTTGATTATTTCGAGTGAGTCTGGACCCGCAAAAGGTATTATCCCCGCACCTGGAAAACCACATATTTGCTATTGTCATTCTCCTATGCGCTATGCTTGGGATATGTATCATGAATATAGAAAGCGATGTGGTTGGTTAAAACGACAGCTTATGGTGCCATTGTTGCACTATATTCGCCGCTGGGATCAACTGAGTTCGATGTCGGTCAGTCATTTTATTGCCAATAGCCACTTTGTCTCCGGACGAATTCATAGTTTTTATCACCGTGATGCTGATGTGATCCATCCTCCAGTCAGTTTTGATGAATTTTCTCCAACCGGGGCTCCTCCGGAAGATTATTATTTAATTCTCGGGCAACTGGTTCCTTATAAAAAAGCTGATTTAGCGGTGAAAGCTTTTAATCAAACTGGCCGAAAACTGAAAGTTGTAGGTGATGGAGAACAACTTGAGTTGTTGCGTCAGATTGCTCAGCCAAATATTGAAATTATGGGGCGTCAGTCTTTTGGTGAAATCAAAAGGCTATTGGCGAATTGTCAGGCATTGATATTCCCTGGTGTTGAAGATTTTGGCATCGTTCCGTTAGAAGCAATGGCCTCGGGACGCCCGGTGATTGCTTATAAAGCCGGTGGCGTGTTGGAAACTGTTCAAGAACACCTATCCGGAATGTTTTTTGAGCAACAGACGGAGCAATCATTGAATGAGGTGTTGGAGCGATTTGAAGCCAATCAATCCTCATTTGATAGCGATATGATAAGAAATTACTCAGAACGTTTTAGTAAGGAAAACTTCAAAAAGCAATTTTCTGATTATGTCAATAAAATTATCCTGTGATCTATTGATTAAGGTTATGAATAGATGATCCTTCCTGTCATTATGTGTGGTGGGTCGGGGAGTAGACTCTGGCCACTCTCTCGGACGGCTTACCCAAAACAATTTCTGTCACTCATATCTGAACATACCATGTTGCAAGATACGGTGCATCGTCTGGATACACTCGCCAAATCCGACCCTCTATTCATATGTAATGAGGCACATCGTTTTATTGTTGCTGAGCAATTGCGGAGTTGTGAAATGTCACATAGCGGGATCATATTAGAACCCGTGGGGAGAAACACGGCTCCTGCGATTGCACTTGCTGCACTGAAAGCATTGCAAAATGGTGATGACCCGTTACTGCTGATTCTTGCAGCAGATCACGTGATTCAGGATTCAAAACGGTTTGTCGATACAGTTGAGAGAGCTGTACCGCTGACAGAACAAGGGAGATTGGTGACCTTTGGCATTGTTCCCACAGAACCTCATACTGGGTACGGTTACATCCTGCAAGGGAAGCCTCTGCCAACAGCTGGATTTGACGTCGCAGAATTTATCGAGAAACCCGATTTATCAACCGCTGAACACTATCTGCAGGTTGGTGGTTATCTATGGAATAGTGGCATGTTCTTGTTTAAGGCATCCTGCTATCTTGAAGAATTGCGCCGTTTTCGACCAGATATTTTCACAGCTTGCGAAACTGCGTTTATGCAAAGTCGTCTTGACCTCGATTTTATTAGAATCAATGCAGATGAATTCATGAGCTGTCCAGACGAGTCAATTGATTACGCGGTGATGGAAAATACGCAAAGTGCCGCTGTTATTCCTATGGATGCCGGTTGGAGTGATATCGGCAGTTGGTCATCGCTTTGGGAAGTGAATCGTAAAGATCAGGACGGTAATACGTCGCGCGGTGATGTCCTGATTGAACAGACAAGTAATAGTTATATCTACTCCGAAGATCGATTAGTCGCAGCTGTTGGTGTCGATGGGGTGGTTATTGTTGAGACAAAAGATGCAGTTCTGGTTGCCAATAAAGAGAAGGTTCAACTGGTTAAGCAGATCGTTGAGCAATTGAAAGATATGGACCGTTGCGAACACCTGCGCCATCGGGAAGTGCTTCGTCCATGGGGATCCCATGATGAGATTGCTGAAGGTGAGCGCTATCTGGTCAAAAAAGTAATGGTAAAACCTGGCCAGCGTACTGCAACACAAATGCATTATCACCGGGCGGAGCATTGGATTGTCGTTTCCGGTACTGCCAAAGTATATAACGGTGATAAAAGCTATCTCGTCAGTGAAAATGAATCGACCTATATTCCGATTGGTGCCCCACATGCATTTGAAAATCCTGGTAAAGTTCCTTTGGAAATCATCGAAGTGCGCAGTGGGAGTTATCTGGGAGAAGACGATATCTTGCGTTTAGATTCAGATGAGGTGGGGTATTAATGAGATTACTTAAGTGTTTTAAAGCATACGATATTCGAGGTCGGTTAGGGGATGAACTGAATGAAGATATTGCTTATCGCATAGGCAGAGCCTATGCCAAACACCTCCATCCTCAATGTATTGTCGTTGGTGGCGATGCCCGTTTAAGTTCTGAATCACTGAAAATGGCTTTAGCCAATGGTCTGCAAGATGGTGGTGTCAATGTGATCGATATCGGCATGACCGGAACGGAGGAAATTTACTTTGCAGCTCAGTCATTGTCAGTTGATGGTGGCATTGAAGTGACAGCGAGTCACAATCCGATGGATTACAACGGGATGAAGCTGGTTCGTGAAGGTGCCAGACCGATTAGCGGTGATAGTGGCTTAAGAGAAATCCAGCAGTTGGCGGAACAGAATGAGTTTTCTCCGGTGGTAAAGCGTGGGATTTATCGTAAACAAGATCATCTGTCTGTTTATGTTGATCATTTGATGACTTATATCATCCCTGAAAACTTTCGACCACTGAAGATTGTGGTCAACTCCGGCAACGGTGCTGCTGGACATGTGATTGATGAAATTGAGAGACGGTTTCAGGATTTAAATATTCCGGTGACTTTTGTCAAAGTACATCATGAAGCTGACGGCAATTTCCCGAATGGCATTCCGAATCCCCTTTTACCTGAGTGTCGAGCAGATACATCAAAGGCTGTGGTTGAGCACCAGGCTGATTTTGGGATTGCATGGGATGGGGATTTTGACCGCTGCTTTCTGTTTGATGAAACTGGGGCATTTATCGAAGGGTATTATATTGTCGGTTTACTGGCTGAAGCATTCCTGAAGAAGCAGCCCGGTAGTAAGATCATTCATGATCCTCGATTATTCTGGAATACCATTGATATTGTCCAGCGTGCTGAGGGAGTCCCGATACTTTCTAAAACCGGTCATGCTTTTATTAAAGAGCGGATGCGTCGTGAAGATGCCATTTATGGCGGGGAAATGAGTGCTCATCACTATTTTAAGACCTTTGCTTATTGTGATAGCGGCATGATACCGTGGTTGTTAATTGCTGAATTACTTTGTGTAAAAGAAATGAGACTCTCTCAAACTGTACAGGAAAGAATTTTGGCTTATCCCTCTTCAGGGGAAATTAATTCTAAATTAGACAATCCTATTGAAGCCATTGCTCGAATCAGAAATGCTTTTGAAGATGAGGCTCAAGTTGTTGATGAAACAGATGGTATTAGTATGGACTTTATTGATTGGCGTTTTAATTTAAGATCTTCAAATACTGAACCCGTTATTCGTTTAAACGTTGAATCAAAAGCTAATATTGCTTTGATGAGAAGTAAGACCACAGAAATACTTACCTTGTTGGAAGGTTAAGTAATTGATTAATAAGTTATTGTTTTAATTGTTATGCCATAAAGAGGGGAACCATCTTTATAGCTTTATAATTAGAGTGATCAACTCTCTATCCAAATTACCGCACTACAAATTATATCTTGTTTGTTTAAGTGTGATTATTGTCATCTTTTACTCATTATATGACATTATTGTCATTATGAAAATAATCCTATACTTACTCTTAGATAGGTTATGTTAATAACTATGGATATCTTTGAGTATCTGTTAGTCGGGTTGAATTGAAATCAACCCGACTAACAGCAATCATTTTGTTTAAAGCATATGATTTTTATGCTGCTTGTCTTACAGGATTAGTATCAGTCTATGGAACATATTACATCACCGGATCGAGAGTTACTTGTAAAGCAAGCCCACTTTTCAATGAAAATGAAAGTGAATAAGCTAACGCTTATTGCATCTGACGTATTCGCATTTTTTACTTCAACCTTGTTGGTGAGTTTTCTTGAGAAAAATCAGGTTATTTTTGTTCAGAAAACAGGAATGTTTGGATGGCAGGTTGCTACATTTCTTTTGTTAGGGTTGATGTCGATTCTTTGGTTTTGGGGAAGCAAACGTCATTATAGTTATCGAAAACCTTTTTGGGATGAGTTAAAAGACGTATTGGTGACGTTGTCGGTTATGGCACTGGTCTCTATTTCCATTAGTGCGATTTTTGGCCAAAACTATTCTGTGAGACAGTGGTGGATGACATGGCTATTTGTTTTCATTTTGCTTCCTTCTTTACGCTATTTAGCGAAATTCTTATTGAATAAAGCCAATTTCTGGAAAATGCCTTGTGTCATTATTGGTGATGCTGAAAATGCGAAGGATGTGCTCTTGGCGATAGAAAGTGAACTCTCAACTGGGTTTGAAGTTCTCGCCGTGGTTGAGCCTTCTGGGGAAGCTAGAACTGATGAAGTTTTTGGAATTTCTTATATTAGTCGAGCTGATTTTTTCCAGAGTTCGAATGAGTTCCACAAGGTCTTTATTGCACTGGAAAAAGACCAAAGTGGGTTGAGAGAGTGCTGGATTCGTGAATTGTATAAAAGAGGTATTCGTGATATTTCCATCGTCCCGGCCCTGCGTGGTATTCCTCTCTATGGCACGGATATCTCCCATTTCTTTAGCCATGAAGTCATGATGTTAAGGTTGAAGAATAATCTGCCGCGTAAATCGTCACGCTTTGTGAAACGTTTATTCGATATTGTGGGTTCTGCAACATTACTCGTGTTACTCGCACCATTTTTCTTATTTATTGCCTGGAGAGTTTCACGTGACGGTGGTTCCGTGACTTACGGGCATGAGCGTATCGGACTGAACGGTAAAAAATTCAACTGTCTTAAATTTCGCTCTATGGTAATGAATGCTCAAGAATTACTGGATGAATTGTTGGCAACAGATCAGGCAGCGAAAGCAGAGTGGGAGCAATGGTTTAAATTAAAACACGATCCACGGATTACCTCGATTGGCCGTTTTTTACGTGAGACCAGTCTGGATGAACTGCCACAGTTATGGAATGTTTTAAAAGGCGAAATGAGCCTTGTTGGACCGAGACCGATTATTGATGAAGAGCTGCAACGTTATGGGGATGATGTGGACTATTACCTGTGCGCCAAACCGGGGATATCCGGGCTTTGGCAGGTCAGCGGACGGAGCGACATCGATTATAAAACCCGGGTTTACTTAGATTGTTGGTATGTCAAAAACTGGTCGCTTTGGAACGATATTGTCATCTTATTTAAAACTGTCAACGTTGTGCTTCGTCGTGATGGTGCCTACTAACTCATCCCTGACCGTTAAATATATCAGATGATCAAATATGGGGGTTACAGACTCACCCCGATATTGGATACCCGTTCTTCTCTCAATTCATCTCTGAGGGATTTTATCAGCTCAATATCCCGCTCTTCCGCTTCTTTCAGGGCTCTGAAAATGGCCCATTGCACATCCCACTCTGCACAAACCGCTTCATTTTGCTTTTGATTCTCATTGGTGATTGCTAAATCTGTTTGCGCTTCTTCCAGTTGCACCACAGTGTTCACAGAAATGATACTGACTTGTTGGAGTGCTTCTGTGAGTTGATCTCTGTCTAACAGGCCGTGCAAGAGTGTTGCCATGGCTTCACAGGCATCGATTGCCGGATAAACCGCATAAATATCGAATGTGTTCTGTGATGGAATCAGTTCTTCCAATTTCTCGAGTTGACGCTCGAAGTCTATCTTGGCGCTTTTGACCGTGAGCGACTCCCACACCGTATCCAGAATTTGTCGATATGTCGCATGAGCAGCAAACGCGGTGTGCTCGCAAAACATTGCGTAATTGGGGTACATACGTTCACACAGGCAAGCCATAAAAGTGATTTGTTGCCAAGGGGTAAGCTTCTGCAGACGTAGCTGAACTGGGTTTTGTAGCATGTTGACTGGTGCTCCGAAATAAGACAGCGGCAGTGTACTTGATAATGCAGGTACAGGCTAGCCTGACTTACTTATTGCCACTGCGCCATTTCCCTCTCAAACGAGCGGTGCATGGCAATGATTCGTGTTTGAATATTATGTATGATGAATCACCCTGAAATGATCACAAGGCAGTGAATGAGCACATGACACATAATCTTTATCTGCTCACCGGACAGGATGAAACATACCGGACTCTGATTGAAGCAAAACAAATCCCAGAGCTACGATTAACGCAACAGCCACAGGACGCGACGATTTTACTGGCAGCCCCACCGTTGGCTGCCAAAGTGATCGATGACTTTCCTGCGCTCCGCTGGTTACAGTCAACATTTGCCGGTGTTGATTCGCTCATTCAGTCAGGCAAACGACAGGATTACCAACTGACAAATGTGAAAGGGATTTTTGGTCAGGCCATTGCCGAGTATGTGCTTGGTTATATGATTGCCCACTATCGACATTTTAACTGCTATCGGCAGCAGCAACAGCAGCAGTCTTGGCTGCCACACCCTTATGAACGGCTGAGCGGGAAGACGATGGTCATTCTCGGTACTGGGAATATTGCAACTTTTCTTGCTCAGGCAGCTCGTCATATGGGACTGATCGTGATTGGTGTGAATCGAACGGGCAAGCCACCTGAACAAAGCCTATTTCATGACGTCTATGCGATAGATGATATTGAGAAAGCGTTGGCGCTAGCTGATGCGGTGGTCAGCACTTTACCGAATACTCAGGCGACGGAATCATTGTTGAATCTTGAGATGCTGAAAAACTGTCGTCAGGCATTATTATTCAATGTCGGGCGGGGAAATACCTTGCAAGAAGAGGATTTGCCGGCAGCGATAGAAGCCGGTGCAATACAACATGCATTTTTGGATGTTTTTGTCACTGAACCTCTACAGACGTCTCATCCCTTTTGGTTACATCCACAAATCACCCTGACTCCCCATATTGCGGCAATCAGTTTTCCTGAACAGATTGTCGACATTTTTATCGACAACTTGATGCGATGGATGCAAGGGAAGGATTTACAATATATTGTTGATTTTAATAAAGGTTACTGATTTGAGTACAGGTGACGAATGTTAGATATCATTTTGCAACAAATCAGTCAGTGTCGGCTTTGTGAACCTGAGTTACCACTCGGTGCAAATCCGGTCATTCGTGCACATCGGGATGCCCGGATTCTCATTGTCGGGCAAGCGCCCGGTATTCGGGTTCATCAGACATCGATTCCGTGGAATGATCCAAGTGGTGATCGACTCAGAGCCTGGCTGAACATTGAGCGGGAGACATTCTATGATGCGCGGCAAATTGCCATTATGCCGATGGGGTTGTGCTATCCGGGGAAAGGGCGTTCTGGTGATCTGCCACCACGCAAAGAATGTGCGCCACAGTGGCATCAGCGAGTTTTGGATGAATTACCCAATATTGCGCTGACATTGCTCATTGGTCAGTACGCCCAAAACTACTATTTGCCGAATAAACCCAAAACGCTAACTGAAACGGTACAAAACTGGTCTCATTGGTTGCCTGATGCTGTACCGCTACCACACCCTTCGCCAAGGAACACCTTGTGGTTGAAAAAACACCCGTGGTTTGAAAGTGATGTGGTCCCTTTTATAAGAAATCGGGTTCATGAGTTGTTGGCAATGTGAGCAAATTTTGGGGTTGGAATATCAGGGCAGAACAGCGCTCAGACCTGATGAGTGGGGCTTGTCATGTCAGTTTTAGCCGTAAAATGTCTCGCCAGATAATGAAAAATTGTGAGTTGTTGCTCAGTTTATAGTTAAATTTTCATCAAATAAGCAAAAGAACATCGACAAACCTTTGCCAGACGGGGGCTTTATGCTTTAGAGTTGGTCAGGTTCGATAACATATTAGAAGGGAAACCGAATGAACAAGACCCAATTAATCGACTTTATTGCAGAAAAAGCAGATCTCTCTAAGGCGCAAGCAAAGTCTGCTCTAGAAGCGACTCTAGGTGCAGTTGAAGAGGCACTGAAATCAGGTGACCAAGTTCAACTAATTGGTTTTGGTACATTTAAAGTCAATCATCGTGCTGCTCGCACTGGACGTAATCCAAAAACTGGTGATGAAATCCAAATTGCAGCGGCAAACGTTCCAGCATTTGTTGCCGGAAAAGCGCTGAAAGAATCAGTAAATTAATTTATACTCTACGCCAAGGCAGTTTTGTGTTCTTGGCGTAGTTTTTTTATGAAAAAGTTTGTTATTCCCTGTCTCCTTTCCGGGCTCATGCTCGGTTGTTCCTCCTCTCAGAAACCAACGTCTGTATCATTAGAAAATTATTCCGGTGGTGAGCGGATGGGTGATGCGACGAGTCTGTATTGGTATACTGAACAATCTAACCGCCCCTATACTGCCGATGACTATATTCAGTCCCGTCATGATGGTTGGTATCAAACCAGCTACCGCTGGGAAAACAGTGTCTTAAAAGAACTTGTCCGTGAAGGTGAACAAGTCTCTGACTCCTCCGGTAAACAAGAATTGGTGCCTTTTCAGGTCCATATCCGTTTTGATAAAAACGGGGATGCGGTTTATCAACAGTATCGGGTTGATGATAAAGTTTTCCCATTAACTTCAGAAACACTGGAACATTATAAATCTCAAGCCGGGGCGATTGTTGAGACAGTTAAAAAACAGGACAAACAAGATCAGATGCTCATTCAGGGCGTTTGGGACGGCGAGACGTTTGAGACTTGTAGCGGGCAGGAATACGAAAAAGTAGAGTTTAATAAAACGCTGCCGAGCTTTGTGATTCAACGGCTTTCCAGTCTGGATAATTATCTGGCTTTTTTGGGCAAGATCCG
This sequence comes from Vibrio gazogenes, assembly GCF_002196515.1. NCBI lineage: Bacteria > Pseudomonadati > Pseudomonadota > Gammaproteobacteria > Vibrionales > Vibrionaceae > Vibrio > Vibrio gazogenes. Next base: position 2,193,203 of record NZ_CP018835.1, read on the forward strand.
CAATGGCCGCGTTTATATTCAAGAGTTACTCATACTTGCTGACGATGAACATGAGTGTATTTCCCGACCGAATTTGATTGAAAAACCTTAATATTTAAAAGTCTGATCTTTAAAGTTATTGGTCTTTAACCCCGAGACTTTTGGCAGCTCATGCAGAGAATAGCATTGTGCTCTCAGTTAGCTTTTCATCGCCTTATTCTGATTTATAGACTCAAACAGGTGGAGATACGCCACCTGCTTGAGTCATGTTCACTTCATTGATATTTTCACTTAATTAATATTGCCTTGTGGGCCGAAGTTGAAGCTACGAACCGTTGACGTACTGACTGGTTTTGTTGCCTGAAGACCAGAGCGCCAGTTACCATTCGAGCTGACAGCATTCATGACATTCCCACTGATGGCAAAGTTGCGTTGTCCGTTCTCATCATAGTTTTCAACACAGGCGCGGCCGAGTACATTGAAGCAACTTGAATTTGCCTGTCCGAGGGTTGCACTGAGCGGCGCGAAGAGTGTGCCTGATTTGACCGAACTAATTGGAGAGAAGTTATTACCACGCGTGTAGTAGTTCCCTTCCATCACCATATAGGCATTACCGCCCTGTAACCCGCCCGCGTAGTTACCATCAAAGTAATTGTTGACCATATGCACGATGCCTCCATCCACTTTTGGCGCTCTTCCGGATGAATTTCGGATGCGGTTGTTTGCTATCGTAATCGTTTGATTTTCAGCAATCAGCAGCATGGTCCAGTAATGCTTGGCATTACAATAGTGTCCGTAATCGGTCGTGCCATCTAAGTAGTTATTTGAGATCGTGACCTGTCTAGCCGTTCCCAATCCGGTCACCAGCATCTGACGTCCGATTCGAGCGATATAATTGTGGTCAATCCAGATACGGCTGGCATTATCGAGCGATACGGCATCGCCACCCCATACTAGCCCATCATTGATATCCGTAATCGACAGGTTACGGATGATAATGTTAGAGACGCCATCCCGGAGATAAAAACCTTTACCTTTAATGCCGGAGCGAGAGCCGATACCGATAATTGTTTTGTTTGAACCAACGCGCATTGGTTCTACTCCGGCGGCATCGTAGGTAATGTTATAGGTGCTACGGCCATCACAGTAGCCTAGACGGGCAAGAATTTTTTCTTGTTTGCCATTATAGCGACAGTTGTTTTCAGAATAGGTACAGCCCGCTGATGTCGTTCTGTTCCCTCGAAAATCAATGATGCCATTGACTCGGATAATTCTGGGAGTATTGCCACGAATCGCATTCTCAAGCTGGCTTGGTGTCGAGACTGTAACGACCTGACCGCCTGCACCACCAGTTGTGCCAGTGGCGAAACCAAACGGTGTATTGGTGGTATTGGTTGAGCCGGAAGATGATGAAGATGAAGGAAATGTCCAACGCTGATTATCTGCACCGGTCCAGGTGTATTGGACGACCCGTGAGCCATTCGCTTTTCGTGCGCCATAAACATCGACTGCCAATCCGCTGTATTTAGAAATAATCGCATATTGACCATTACCTTGGGCACTAATATTCCAAGCCTGATTCTCGGCACCGCTACAGCCCCACTGTTGCAAGTTGGTTGCCGGTTCGGCTGAATTATTGGTGACATCAATACACTGACCACTGCCCATGTTTTTGATCGTGGCCCAGTTTGATGAGTCAAGGCTGACTTGCCATTTTTGGTAGTCAGACCCGCTACAGTTCTGAATCTGTAACTGGGCACCGGCACTGTTCGACGAACCTTTGACCCCCAGACACAATCCTGAATTCACATCGACGATCGGTGAAATGGTGCCATTCGGGACCGTTGCTGCGTTTGCCGACTGAGGTAGTCCGAGAGGTAATATGGTTGTAAAAAGTAGTCCTACTAGGTGAGAACCTATGGTTTTAGTATGTCGCATCGTTCGAAAATCCTTCTCTGTTTATATCGATTGAGCCACGCCATCAACAACAAATTGAGTGAAGATTTCGGGTTGAAAGCCCACAGATTCATCACCGATGTGGCGTGGTGATGCGTTGTTGGTATATAGGCGCGTCGTGTTTGAAAAATAATCGACATTATGATTAAAAAGTAGTCATAAGTGGTTGAAAAACAGTCGAATGATTCAGGGTGTGAATTAACATATAAAATAGTGACTTTATATTTGATAAAATTATTTTTATAACATGATGTTTTATTTTTTATGAAACAATACTAAGGTGCCGATGACGGTATACAGCGTCTCAATCCCTCATTTCAAACCTGAAAGGGGAGCGTGCTTGTCGTACATGTACCCATCAAGTCCTTTATCAGGTGTAATCCTTCCCGAAAATGAGCTTCTGAGTTAATCGACATCAAGGATAAGCGAATATGATTGGTCGGCTGCTGAACGGCAAAATAGCTGCCGCTACTCACTAAAAGATGTCGCTTGGCGGCTTCTAAGACAAAGCGCTCTGGCTGCCAATACGGTGGCAGTTCGAGCCAGATATGATAGCCATGCTGATGTGGTGTCTTCAGGGCGAGGATTTCCTGAGCGATCAACTGGCGTTGTTGGGCGAGTTGTTGTTGTCGCTGAGCCAGTTCAAAAGCCATTCCTGATGAAACTAACTCAGCAGCAACTTGGTAATTAAATGGTGAAGAAAGCCAAATATTCGCGCGGATATGGGCATTCATGGTGCTGACTTGTGCATCCGGGACTTTGATAAACCCACACCGCAATGCCGGACTGATTGCTTTGGATAAACTTGTTACGTGGAACCCTTGCTCGGGAAGCCAGTTACAAATGGCAGGGAGCGGCGCAGGATTGAGAAATCCATAGATATCATCTTCAATCAGCCAAGTGTGCGAATCACGAATCAGTTGGGCAATGATTTCTCGTCGTGCCGCGGGCATGCTGACACCGGTGGGGTTCTGATGTGAAGGCACCACGATGACCACTTTCGGCTTCGCAGTTTGCAGCACGTGTTGTAGACCATCGGGCGTGATGCCATGCTCATCCATCTCAATCCCGATCACTTCTCGTCTCATAAGACTGGCAATCGCAAGAATTCCCGGATAAGTCAGTGACTCAACCGCGATGGCATCTCCCGGTTTGGTCAGGGCTTCAATCAACAAAGCCAGTGCATTTTGGGCACCGTCGGTCAAAAGCGTATTTTCGGGAGTTCCTCCGGTGAGGCCGTAGCGGGCAGCCCATTCAACACCCACTTGTCTGTGCTGCTGGTGGCCTGAATATTCGGCATAACCGATTAATTGAGGCGTGATTTGGGTTGCTGCTTTTTGAAATCCATCTTGCAAGGCAATGATGTTATGGTTCAGGCAAGGTTGGAGAATCGAAAAGTTGAATTCAGTTTCATCTTCCGAGGCATGAATCACCTGAGACAACTGTGATTCACCACAGACAAACGTGCCCCGACCGACAAAAGATTCGACACGATGTTGTTCCGCCAGTAGCTTGTAAGCCTTCGCCACCGTCACCGGTGTTGTATGGAGCTCATCGGCCAGTACCCTGTGAGGGGGCAGTTTCGAATTGGGGGGGTAATAGCCTTCAGTGATTCTGGAGATGATCGTCTGGGCTATCTGTTTAAACTTGGCCTCACTCACAACGTACCTATTTCTCGTGCTTATTCTCTGTAGCTTAGTGTACTGGACTCTTCGGGGGATGGAAATATCAGGCGTATCGGTTGTGTGGTTTGGGGGGCGATAAGACATAAACGTTAACAATTCTTTTCGTTCTTTGCCGGGAAATGGTGATACATTAAAATCAGAGAATTCGTATCAGATGAACAGAGGTGATGCGTGCAGGAAAGTGAAAAGATTTTAGTGGTTGATGATGATGCTCGGCTCCGGTCATTGCTGGAGCGTTATCTGACCGATCAAGGCTATCATGTCCGGAGTGTTGCCAATAGTGAGCAAATGGATCGCTTGTTGGCTCGTGAGAATTTTCATCTCATGGTTCTGGATCTGATGTTACCCGGGGAAGATGGTTTATCTATCTGTCATCGCTTACGCCAGTCAAATAATCAATTACCGATTCTGATGTTGACGGCAAAAGGGGATGAAGAGGATCGGATCACCGGCCTTGAACAAGGTGCGGATGATTACCTGCCCAAACCGTTCAACCCCCGGGAATTACTGGCGCGGATCAAAGCTGTTTTACGCCGTCAGGTGAATGAACTACCGGGAGCGCCAAGTGCCGAAGAAACCCTCATTGAATTCGGTGAGTTCCGGCTCAATCTCGGGACCCGTGAAATGTTCCGCGGGGATGAGGTGATGCCACTGACCTCGGGTGAATTTGCGGTTCTGAAAGTTTTGGTATCGAATCCGCGTGAACCGATGTCGCGGGATAAGCTGATGAATATGGCAAGAGGACGTGAATATTCCGCGATGGAGCGTTCTATCGATGTGCAAATTTCTCGCTTGCGTCGAATGCTTGAAGTCGATCCGGCAAAACCCCGTTACATTCAGACCGTTTGGGGATTAGGCTATGTTTTCGTGCCTGATGGTCAGCTCAATTAACCCACTCAACGCGATTGTTTACATTGGGGAGTCATTGATTTGGGCTGCCCAATGATTCAGGAGTTCCATGATGCGTGCCCGCAGCGCTTTTAGCCAAACCATTTTACTTTTTCTCGTCTTACTGGTTGCCAACCAGCTTTATTCTTATTACGCCGTCTTTCACTATGCTTTACTGCCCAGTTTGCAGCAGTTTAACAAGATATTAAGCCATGAAATTCATCTGATGCTGGATGACACGATGGATGAACATCATGATATCCCATTGGATGCCCCCATGCGCCGACAGGTACTGGAGAAGTTGGGTGTGACGATCCATCCATTACATAGTCAGGCGGGAACCGCATATCAGCACGCCACATCGATTGATCTGATGAGTCAAGAAATGACCGAGGAACTCGGCTCTCCGACCGATGTTCGGATGAGTCTCGGGGAAACGAGTTATGTACTGTGGATGAAAATCGAGGCATTGCCGGATGTACTGCTGCGGATACCGCTCTCGGAATTACAGGAAGACGATTTCTTACCGCTGTTTTGGAATAGCCTCATGATGGCTTGCTTCATTCTGTTTGGAGGGTGGTTATTTATCCGCTGGCAGAACCGCCCGCTGATCCGGCTGGAAAAAGCAGCAAAGGCTGTAGGGAAAGGGGAGATCCCACCACCGCTTGAGGCGAAAGGTTCTTCTGAAATTCGTTCGGTCACCTATGCTTTCAATCAGATGGCGAAAGGGATTCAGGCGCTGGAAGAGGACCGAGCATTACTGATGGCCGGGATTAGTCATGATTTACGCACTCCTCTGACGCGCATTCGCTTGGCGACTGAGATGATGTCTGCCGATGATCGCTATCTGGCTGAAGGGATTATCAGTGATACAGAAGAGTGTAATGAAATTATTAGCCAGTTCATGGACTATCTCAAACCGGTCAATGCTCAGACTTTTCAGCCTGTTGTGATCAACGACTTGATTCTGGAAGTTGCCCGTTCCGGAGAGCGGACTGTCGCCGTTGAAACAGAATTAGCGACGGAGTTGAAACCCGCATTTGGTCATGCCATTGCAATCAAGCGAGCACTGACTAACTTAATTGTGAATGCCAGCCGTTATGGACACGGTTGGATCAAAGTGAGTTCGGGCATGACGGCTGACAATCGGTTAGTGTGGATCTGTGTGGAAGATAATGGTCCCGGTATCATGGAAGAGCAGATGGGGAAAGTGTTTGAACCTTTTACCCGAGGGGATTCAGCGCGAGGGAGCGAGGGATCCGGACTCGGATTGGCGATTGTCAAACGAATTGTCAGCCAGCATCAAGGGCGCGTTTCCATGCATAACCGTTCCGATGGTGGGCTCAAGGTGCAGCTCAGCTTCCCAGTTAATGGGAAGCTGAAACAAGTCTGACACGTGAGACCGCTGATCACGCGTTATGCCGTTTTCACAGCTTTACGGGTTAAGAATATCAGTGGGACTAAGACGGCAAAGAGAATCGTCAGAATGGAAAAGAGATTGATTGTGGACATCATAAATGACTGAGATGTAATGATGCCGTTCCACTGAGCCAGGGTGCTCAATGTATCCCCATGCTGTAAAGAGGGGGCAATTTGTGGGTTATACGGTGAAATTTGCTCTGCCATGATTGAATGATGTACCCCGGCATTTCTCGACCAAATCCAACTGGTGAGTGAGGATGCAAAACTGGCACCGATCGTGCGGATGAATGTCGAGAGTGACGTCGCGTCCGCAATTTCCGGACCATTGAGATCAGAGAGCAGAATCGTTGTCATTGGCATAAAGAACAGTGCAATGCCGATGCCCATAAACAGCTGTACTAGTGCAATGGTGGTAAAGTCCACATCGCTGTTAAATTTGGCACGTGCATAGCAACTCAGGCCAATCACGACAAATGATAACGACGCGAGTTTTCGCATATCGAGATGGCTGCCAAAACGGCCAAGGAGCGGGGTCATGAACAGGGGAATAATGCCCATCGGTGCCGCTGCTAAACCTGCCCAGAGCGCAGTGTAATCCATTTGACTCTGTAACCACTGCGGCAAGATCAGGTTGATACTGAAAAAGCCGGCGAATCCCAAGGTCAGGATGATCGTCCCTATACAGAAATTGCGATTCGCAAACAGACGCAAATTAATGATCGGGTTTTCATCGGTCAGTTCCCAAATCACCATAAATACCAGCATGATGACTGAGAAAATCGTCCCACCGATAATCCAGTTATTGGCGAACCAGTCTAAATCATTGCCTTTATCGAGCACAATTTGCAAGGCTCCGACCCCTAACGCCATGGTCATTAAACCAACAATATCCAGTTTTGTTTTCATCGGTTGATGCGGACGCTCTTTTAACTGAGTGAGGATCACCATCACCGAGAAGACCCCAATCGGAATGTTAATGAAGAAAATCCAAGGCCAGCTATAGTCATAGGTTAGCCAGCCACCGAGAATCGGCCCGACAATTGGCCCAACCACCGCAACCATACCGATGAGAGCCAGCGCCATACTTCGTTTTTCTTTCGGGAAAATCGACATCAACAAAACCTGACTCATCGGAAATAATGGGGCAGCGGCAAGTCCTTGTAGCGTGCGGAATACAACCAGTTCTCCCATGCTCTGGGAGATACCACAAAGAAATGATGTGATGCTGAAAGCAATGAGTGCACCGACATAAAGATGAACTTCACCGATACGACGGCTCAACCAGGCAGTAATCGGTAAACCGATCGCATTACTGACCGTGAATGACGTGATGACCCATGTCCCCTGATTGAGACTGACGCCCATATTCCCGGCAATGGTTGGCAGTGAGACGTTAGCAATGGTTGTATCCAGCACTTGCATGAATACACCCAGTGAGATTGCTAAGACACACAGCGCCATGTTGGCGGGCTGAAATTCCTGCGATTGACTCATCTCGTCACCTGCTTACTGATTCGCTATGGATTGTTTGGTCGCAATATCATTTTCGGTAATGATCTGGTCGATCAACTGATCAACACCATCGAGCGTTTGGTCATAAACGGTCGTCTGATAACGTGGCGTTTCAGGCGAGCTCTGTGAGAGTAACTGCCCGGTTGTATTTGAAATATCCACATCAACCTTCATTGATAAACCAATTCTGAGTGGATGTTTTTGTACATCTTGTTTATCTAACTGGATACGAACAGGGAGGCGTTGGACGACTTTGATCCAGTTTCCGGTTGCGTTTTGGGCCGGCAGAATAGAAAAGGCGCTGCCTGTTCCGATGCCCAGACTTTCGACCGTGCCGTGAAATACCACGTCATCACCGTATAGATCGGATGTGAGGATAACTGGCTGACCGATACGCATGTCCGTCAACTGAGTTTCTTTGAAATTGGCATCAACCCACACGCTCTCTAAGGGGACGACCGCCATCAGGATTGAGCTTTGGTTGATCCGTTGTCCAACCTGTACATTGCGCCGGGCAATGTAACCCGACACTGGGGCGACTAACTGAGTGCGTTGTTCTTCGAGATAGGTTTGTTTGAGTTTCGCAATGGCTGTTTTAACCAAAGGGTGGGTCTCGACGGTGGTATTGTGGATCATGGCTTGTTGAGACTTGAGTTGTTGCTCTGCGACGGCCAATGCTTTCTCCGCCGAGTTCATCATATCTTGCGCGTGACTGAGTTCTTCCTGAGACAGGCCACCGACTGCCACCATATTTTTACGTCGGTCAAAGTCAGTTTTTGCCTTATTCAGGGCAATTTTTCTTTCTGCTACCACCGCTTCGGCTTGTTGAACATTATTGAACAAACCGCGAACTTTACGCACCGTCTGAGCGAGATTTGCCGTTGCATTTTCGAATGCTAACTTCGCATCAGCGTCATCGAGACGAACGAGCACTTGCCCTTGTTTAACATAATCGCCATCTTCAGCGGCTATCTGTGTGACTGTGCCGCTAATCTCCGGTGTAATTTGGACCAAGTTACCTTTCACATAAGCATCTTCGGTCTCTTGGTGACCCACCACATAGTGCGTGTAATAAAATCCCCCCCGATTGCTGCAATCAGAATGACGACCAGCAAAATCGTTAAGCCTTTTTTGCGCTGCCCTTTACGGGGTGAATCAACCGTTTCATTTGTATGATCTTGCATATTCATAAACCTTCATCATGATTAATTTGCTGTGGTCGAAAGATGATCGCTTGGAGATGTATTATGGAAACCGCCTCCTAATGAACGTATTAAGTGAACTTGTTGTTCCTGTTGCTGGTTTTTCAACTGTGTAAACGATGATTCTGCTTGAATCAGTTGTTGTTCAGCCATGAGGACCTCAAGATGGCTACCCATCCCGGCTTCATAGCGCTTTTCTGTAATATGGTAGCTTTTGTCTGCCAGACGCATACTTTGCTGGGCATCATTGAGTTGTAACGCAATTGATTTGATGATCAGAATGTTATCACTCACTTCGCCCAGAGCCCTTATCAATGCGTCATTGTATTGTGCGACAGCACGATCATAGCCTGCGGTCTTCTCTATCAGGTTGGCTTTTAAATCTCGGGTAAATAAGGGGAGAGAAATCGCTGGTCCCACGCGCCATGAACGGCTGACATCTTCAAATACGGCATCTCCAAGCATGGCTTTGAATCCAGCCCAGAAGCTTAAATTCACATTTGGATAAAAACGTGTTTTCGCCGCATCGATTTCTTTACTCATTGCTTCCACTCGCCATTTGGCGGCGACAATATCAGGGCGATGAGAGAGCAGGCTCGCTGGGAGGTTGGATGGCAGTGTGAGTGCTGTTTCCATCAGTATCGAAGGGCGTTGAATCGTGGTCGCAATATCCGGTCCTTGTCCGACCAATGTCGCCAATGCATTTTTCAGTTGGCTAATCGTCAGAGCACGTTTTTTCAGGATTTGTTTTGCTGCTGCCGTACTGCTTTGAGCTGTGTATAGGCGATCTTCTGAGGTTAACCCATTCTTCAACAGACGCTGGGTGATATCAACGATGCGTTGGGTGCGTTGCAGATCTTGTTGGGCTAAATCTTGTAGCGCATAAGCATTAGACAACTGAATATAGGTTTGAACAATGGCACTGGAGAGCGTAATTCTCGCTGCCTGATGATCAATTTCAGCAGCTCGTTGATGATTCACCGAGGCTTCCCAAGCATCACGATTTCCCCCCCACAGATCGAGCGCATAGTTCCCGCTCAGGCCAAGGGTATAAAGTGTGCCATAACGGTTTCCTTGTAGTGTGGGATCTTCAGAACGGGACAGTCTGGAGCGTGTTGCACCTGCGGTTGCAGATAAGGTCGGGTCGAATTGTGCGTTGGCTGCCATGACCATTGCAGAGGCATTGACCAGATTTGCATCCGCCAATTGCATTGTCGGACTATGGTTTAAGGCTGTCTGGATCAGATGATCCAACTGAGTATCACCCAATGATTGCCACCACGTTTGAGCAGGCCAGTTGGCTGGCGACAGTTTGGGTTGATTCAATTGATGGCTATGGGCCAGAACCGCTTGATCTATGAGGTGATTTTTGGGCTGAATACTATTTGGTGCAGCACAACCACATAAAATCAAGGTGATCGCAATGGCTGAGCGCTTGAGTAACTTCTTCATGCATCTTCCTCGATAAGCTTATCTTTGCAACCTGACAGGACAATTTTCTTCAGACAGTGATGCAGTTGGTCAAGCTCTTCCTGGGTGAGCGATTGGGTGAGCTCGTCGAGAGAATTCATCGCCAGTGGCAGGGCGCGTTGCACCACTTCATCTCCTTTTTTCGTTAAGGCGACCCGTATCGAGCGTCGATCATTGGGATCCGGTAAACGCTGAATCAGGTCTTTTTTCGCCAACCGATCCAATGTTCGGGTAATGGCACTGTTATCAACATTTAACGATTTGCCAATGAGTGAAGGGCGGTCACAGTCAAAGAGGGATATTTTAAACAGAACCTTACATTGGGTTGATGTGATGTCTTCCGGCATTAAGTGGGCATCAAGAATTCGATCTTTGATTTGCCCAGCCTTGGTTAATAGAAACCCGAGGTTCTCAAATATATATTCTGGTTTTCTTTCTATCATGACGCCCGCTACCTTAATATCTGCCCCAATGTAACTATGTGTCTGGTTTTGTATGGGGTGGTGATTATATTGCTCACTGACATATAATTTGTTGTTGTGTCATTTATTGTCATGGCATTAATTGACTAGGCATCTATTATTGAGTGCGTGATGGCAGGAGTCAACACCTAATGTGACTTTGTCCGTCATTCAGCGTGACAACATGATGGATGTTGAAGCAATGATTTTTAAGATGGATGGATAGCGGGTGTTGAACTGTGCCGGCTCAATATACGCTAGGCTTTTGCGTAAACATCTCGTTCACCAAGCCAGCGATCAATGATTGCGGTCGCATTGTCTGGGTAACGTTGGTGAATATGTCGTGCGATTCGTTGTACTTCTGGTATCAGTTGTTGGTCCCGCACCAGATCAGCGATCTTAAAATCAGCGAGTCCCGTCTGTTTGGTGCCGAGGAGTTCTCCGGGGCCACGGATTTCCAGATCGCGCTGAGCAATCATAAAACCATCATTGCTCTCGCGCATCACGCCCAAGCGTTTCTGAGCTGTTTTCGAGAGTGGCGGGTGATAGAGAAGTACGCAGTGACTGGCGACTGAGCCTCGCCCAACACGGCCTCTCAGCTGGTGGAGCTGAGCCAGTCCGAGTCGTTCTGGGTTTTCGATGATCATCAGGCTTGCGTTAGGCACATCAACACCAACTTCAATCACGGTTGTTGCAACCAGAAGATGGATCTGATTCTCTTTAAAATCTTGCATGACTTGCTGTTTCTCTGCCGACTTCATGCGTCCGTGTACTAGGCCGATCCGAACACCGGGTAATTGTTGTTGCAGTAACTGGCAGACTTCTTCAGCCGCTTGAGCTTCGAGTATTTCAGATTCATCGATGAGGGTACAAACCCAGTAAGCTTGTTTGCCTTCCGTCAGACATGCGTGCCGCACCCGTTCAATGACATCATCTCGTTTGGTATCTGGAATGGCAACCGTTTGAATCGGTGTGCGTCCCGGTGGTAGCTCATCGATAATGGAGGTTTCCAGATCGGCATAGGCTGTCATTGCCAATGTGCGGGGAATCGGGGTGGCGGTCATAATCAGTTGATGGGGAAAGCGACCGTTTTTAGCCCCTTTTTCTCGTAGCTCGAGGCGCTGATGAACACCAAACCGGTGCTGTTCGTCAATGATGATCAATGCAAGGTGATGGAACGTGACTTGCTCCTGAAATAAAGCATGAGTACCGACGACCATGTGAATGGCGCCGGATGCAATATCAGCCAAAGCTTGCTCTTTTGCTTTTCCTTTCAGTTTTCCTGCCAGCCAGCCGACGCGCAATCCCATACTGGCAAACCAGTTGTTGAAATTGAGCGTATGTTGTTCCGCCAGCAATTCTGTTGGCGCCATCAGGGCAACCTGATAGCCATGTTCAATGGCCTGAAGTGCTGCCATCGCTGCGACTAGCGTTTTTCCTGATCCGACATCGCCTTGTACTAAGCGCATCATCGGATATTCCTTGACCAGATCCGATTCGATTTCGCGAACCACACGCTCTTGTGCCCCCGTCGGCCGGAACGGCAGTTGAGACAAAAACTGTTGTTTATATTGTTCGACATGCGGCAGCGGTAACGCTAAGTCTTGCTGACCTCGGTGTCGAACTGCCAGCATGGAGAGATTTTGCGCAAGTAGCTCTTCCATAATAAGACGCAGTTGGGCCGGGTGGCGGCCCTGATCAAATAATGCCAGCTCGATATCTGCCGCAGGGCGATGAATCGTGTGTAGTGCTTGTGATAAAGAGATTTGATGATGATACAACCCGTCGGGTAAGAGGTCTTCCACGGCGGCCTTATCAAGTAGTGCAAGGGCCTGATCGGTCAACTGGCGGAGTGTGAGTTGTCTGAGACCATCCGTTGTTGGGTAAACGGGGGTCAGGCTGGCTTCCGTGTCAATCGGCTGTTGTGGGGTGTAAAACTTATATTCCGGATGAATGATCTCAAGCCCGGTACTACCACGTTTAATTTCTCCGTATGCATGAACAAACTTACCTTCGGAGAAATTATTTTTCATCGCTGCCGTGAAATTGAAAAATCGTAGCGTTAGTGAACCATGTCCATCGCTAATTTTGACGGTCAGCATTTTTTTTCGGCCGAAAACGGTACTGGTTTGCATGACTTCACCCTGAGTCGCACACCACAATCCGGGATGGAGTTGTGCAATGGGGTAAACGCGGGTTCTGTCCTCATAGCGGAGGGGAAGATGAAACAGCAGATCCTGTACGGTATTCAAACCGATCCGACTGAGTTTTTCAGCGACTTTGGCTCCGACGCCTGAAAGTGATGTTAACGGAATAGCTGAAAGCAGTTGCGACATGATCGGTTGTTTATCATACATGAGGTATCAAATATTCAACCATCGAACTGTTTTTTTGTACAGGTTTTTGTGCTTTTATTTTTAAGGTGGGTCGCATTGTGTGCGTTTATCGGTCGGATGATCCATTGATAAACAACGTGGGGGCGGAAAGAATGAAAACCAGACATCGTTGTTGATATCTGGTCTTGTTTCTGGGAATGAATTAGCTGCGTTTGCGCCGGACTTTCAGTGCGTGAGGCATCACGCGGATTTTTCGCATAATCCCTGCAAGATGAACCCGATCTTTGGTAGTCAGGAGTACCGTGATGGTATACAGGCGGCCGTCTCTTTCTTCGGTTGAGATTCCGTGAATATTAGAGCCCGTATGGGAAATAACATTGGTCAGTTCGGCCAGTGCTCCCTGATGATTCTGCATGTCGATTTTCAGTTCGGTAATGAATTCCTGATCGTAGTCATTTGACCACTCGACAGCCATGTATCGTTCAGGTTCACGTTGATAACCTCGGACATTGGCACAGGTTTCACGGTGAACGACAAGCCCTCTTCCCGGAGAAATATGCGCCACAATATGGTCATCTGGAATCGGGTGACAGCAGTTGGCAAAATTCAGCAGAATACCGTCAGCGCCCCGAATTGGCAGTTTTCGTTTCGGTCTGTTGTTCTCATTGACGGTCATGCCATCAGTATTGCCCAGTAAGCGTCGGGCAATCACAATACTCATCAGCTCACCTAAACCAATTGCTGCCAGCATATCGTCCAGCTGTTCCATTTTCAGCTCAGTAAGAACTTTGTGGATAATGTCCGGATCAATACTATTGATGGTCTGGTCGCCCAAGGCATGGTTGAGCAAACGTCGCCCTAAGGTGACTGACTCTTCCCGGCGCATCGTTTTTAGCACCTGACGGATCTTCGTCCGAGCCCGGGAGGTGACGACATAATTAAGCCATGCTGCGTTTGGACGTGCGCCCGGAGCACTGATGATTTCGACGGTTTGACCATTCTTTAGCGATTTACTCAGCGGGTATGGATTCCGGTCTACCCGGGCACCGACACAGGTATTACCGACATCGGTGTGTACTGCATAGGCAAAGTCAACTGCGGTTGCATCTGCCGGGAGTTCAACAATCCGTCCTTTCGGCGTGAATACGTAAATCTCATCCGGAAATAAATCAGATTTGACGTTTTCAATAAACTCAAATGAATTTCCTGCGCTTTGTTGGAGCTCCAACAGACTTTGCATCCACCGTTGTGCTTTGACTTGAGCGGTGGTGCCGGTGCGTTCACCGTTGCCTTTATAAGACCAGTGTGCTGCTACACCTTTGTCGGCCATTTGATCCATGTCGTCGGTTCGGATTTGAACTTCCACCGGTACCCCATGCGGGCCGACCATTGACGTGTGAATCGACTGATAGCCGTTGGCTTTCGGTACAGCGATATAATCTTTGATACGTCCCGGGCGAGGTTTGTACAGGCTATGCACCTGACCCAGAACCCGATAACAAGTGTCCGCAGTATCGACAATAATCCGGAAGGCGTAGATATCCATAATACTATGGAAGCGCTGCTCTTTAGTTTTCATCTTGTTATAGATAGAAAACAGATTTTTTTCGCGTCCCACCACTTTAGCTGTCAGGCCAACGTCTTTCAGGCGACCTTCGATTTCGGTGTGGATTCGCTGGATCATTTCTTTACGATTGCCTCGTGCTGATTTGACTACATTTTTCAGCACGCGATAGCGATTGGGGTAAAGTGCTTCAAAGCCAAGCTCTTCAAGCTCTACTTTGATATTGTGAATCCCGAGGCGATGGGCGAGTGGTGCATAGATTTCTAGCGTTTCTCTGGCGATTCGGCGTTTCTTATCCGGACGAAGCGCACCAAGAGTTCGCATGTTGTGGGTCCGGTCAGACAGTTTGATCAGGATAACTCGGATATCCTGAACCATGGCCAGCACCATTTTGCGGAAGTTTTCCGCTTGTGCTTCTTTGCGATCACGAAATTTTAGTTTGTCGAGCTTTGAAACCCCGTCAACAAGTTCGGCTACTGCGGTTCCGAATTTGGTCTCCAATTCTTCTTTCGTGGCTTCTGTATCTTCGATGACATCGTGGAGGAGTGCCGCTTGCAATGTTTCTAAATCCAAACGCATTTCTGCCAGAATTCGGGCAACTGCGACCGGATGGATAATATAAGGTTCTCCGCTGGAACGAGTCTGACCCTCGTGCGCATCTCTCGCGACGACATAAGAGTGACGTAGAGCCTCAATTTGAGGCTCTGTCAGATATTCCTGGGCAACGGCTTTGAGGCTATCGAATAGATACAAATTTTAGGCCCGTATGTTGTGTTACCCGCAAAAATTAACGGTTATGAGCGATACTGCTCACAGCTGCCAATTCAGCGGCTTCTTGTTCTTGTTGTTCTT
This sequence comes from Vibrio gazogenes, assembly GCF_002196515.1. Classification (NCBI taxonomy): domain Bacteria; kingdom Pseudomonadati; phylum Pseudomonadota; class Gammaproteobacteria; order Vibrionales; family Vibrionaceae; genus Vibrio; species Vibrio gazogenes. The sequence goes on from NZ_CP018835.1 coordinate 2,208,530, forward strand.
GACGCTCACGAGCATCAAGCACGTCTTTTGTGATCAGACCATCTTCAATTTCGCGTAGTGCGATAACGGTCGTTTTATCGTTTTCTTCTGGCACCAGTGAATCTTTTCCACCTGTTTGCATTTGACGAGCGCGGCGGGCCGCAATAAGAACCAAATCGAAACGGTTACCAACTTTTTCAACTGCGTCTTGAACAGTTACGCGTGCCATGAGAACTCCAACTTGTTAATAAAAATCTATAAATGACCAGAAATTATACAACTGAACAGCATGAATTGTAAACTTCATGAGGTATCACGTCGGCATTTATTGCCCGGTCGTTCCTGTGGAC